>DAORIZ010000005.1:58227-101716 GCA_035438765.1 Burkholderiales bacterium
GTTAATGCTGCTTATGAAAAAGATGATTTACTGACTCTTTTAGAAATTCAGCTTAAAATTGAGCAAATTAGCCAAGAGAATATTGATGGCGTAGCTTTGGAAAAGCTAAAGCATTTTAATGTAGTATTAAAAAAACAATTTGATGAATTAAACATGGAGCTGCATAATGTTTCCACGCAGCTAAGTATGGAGTTTCCTAATCTGAATTTATACGGCGCATTAACTTCAAAAAAAATTGAAATGCACATAAGGTCGCGGATTAAACAAACTAAGCAGATCGTTGAAGATCTACAAACTCATCTGGGATTTTGGAAAATGGATATAAAACTGTTTCGCATGTATATTCGCGAAGTAGTTGACTTAAATCAAGCTAATGATGATTTTACGAATGAGTTATTTGAATTAGAACAAATGATGTCGGGATTTAAAAATAGTATGCGGAAATAAAATATGATTTATGATTTTAAAGCATCAAGTAATTATTTCAAGCTGGATTTTTTGCAGCAATAAACTTGATTATAGATATTAACTATTAATTTAGAAGGAACCACCATGGAAAAACGTGATTTTTTATACGAAGGTAAGGCTAAACAAGTCTATACCACTGATAATCCAGATTTAATTATCATTCGTTACAAAGATGATGCAACTGCTTTTAATAACCTAAAAAAAGGTACTATTACTGACAAAGGCGTTATTAATAATCAAATTACTACTCGTCTATTTAATTTGTTGACGGAAAATGGAATTAAAACTCATTTTCATCAACAATTAAATGATCGTGAGCAACTTTGTGACAAAGTAACGATTATTCCGCTGGAAGTTATTACGCGTAATTTAATCGCGGGCTCAATGGCTAAACGCTTAAATATTACTGAGGGGACTAAACCAGCTAATACCGTTTTAGAGTTATCTTATAAAGATGATGCGCTTGGTGATCCGTTGATTAATGACCATCATGCTGTGGCGCTTGGAGTTGCAACTTATGCTGAATTAGAGCAAATTTATGCCATGACTTTGAAAATCAATGAAGTATTGCAAAAATTCTTTGCTGAACGTAATTTGATTTTAGTTGATTTCAAGATTGAGTTTGGTAAGAATAGTCGTGGCGAAATTGTTTTAGCCGATGAAATTAGCCCAGATACTTGCCGTTTGTGGGATAGCGTAACTCAGGAAAAAATGGATAAAGATCGTTTTAGACGTGATTTGGGTGGCGTGGAAGAAGCCTATCATGAAGTTTTACATCGTTTGAGTAATTAAGCAATGCAAACCGACAAGATTAAATTTTATCCGACTAAGCCTAGCACGGAACTTAGTGATAAGATGGAAGAGGAATGTGGTGTTTTTGCGCTCTATGATACCAAACCGATTGAAAATGTTGCATATCTAGCTTATTGTGGTCTATTTTCTTTGCAACATCGTGGGCAAGAAAGTGCTGGTATTACGGTTGCTAATCATGGACATCTTGATACGTTCAAGGGGATGGGCTTAGTTAGTGAAGTATTTAATACTGATGAACTAGTGCACAAAATTGGTAATGCGGCAATCGGACATGTGCGCTACTCCACGACAGGCAGCTCTAATTTAGCTAATGCTCAGCCGCTTTTTGCTCAATCTGTGATGGGGGCAATCGCGCTAGCACATAATGGTAATTTGATTAATGCTAATCGTTTACGCAATGAGCTAGAATTAGATGGGGCAATTTTTCAAACCAGTAGTGATAGTGAAGTTATCCTTAACTTACTCGCCAAGCGTGCGCGTCTGGGCTTACAACAAGCAATTAGTGATACCTGTAATACTATTCGTGGTGCATTTGCACTGGTGATGCTAATTGGCAATAAACTAATTGCGGTACGTGATCCTTTAGGGATTCGTCCGTTATGTTTAGGTAAAATTCGTGGTAGTGAGATTCATGTTCTGGCATCAGAAAGTTGTGCTTTAGATATCGTTGGCGCTGATCTGGTGCGTTCGATTGAACCGGGTGAAATGTTAATTATCGATGAAAATGGTCTAACATCATATCGATACGCCCAAAATACTCGTCGTGCTTCGTGTTCTTTTGAGTATATCTACTTCTCACGTCCAGATAGTATTTTGGATGGTCTAGATGTTTATCATGTCCGTGAGTCAGCTGGGCGTTGTTTATTTCATCAAAAACCAGTGGAAGCTGATGTAGTAATCGGTGTACCTGATTCGGGCGTGGTCGCGGCGATTGGTTATTCCGAAGAAAGTAAAATTCCCTACTCGATGGGGTTGGTGCGGAGTAAATATATGGGTCGCAGTTTCATTTTACCAGATCAAAATTTGCGTGAGCAGGCAGTTAAGCTTAAACTTAACCCGATGCGTCACGTAATTGCTGGTAAACGGGTTATTTTGGTTGATGATTCGTTAGTACGCGGAACTACTGCCAAAAAATTGATTCAATTACTGCGCGAAGCTGGAGCTAAAGAAGTTCATTTCCGTCTGGCATCCCCAATGGTTAAGAGTGAATGTTTCTTTGGCGTTGATATTTCGAGCAAGGAAGAATTAATCGCTAGTAAATTAAGCGTTGATGAGATTTGTAAAGTTATTAATGCTGATAGTCTAGACTTTTTATCTTTGGACAATCAGCGTAAAATTTTAGGTGGTGACCAGTATTGTGATGGCTGCTTTACCGCAAATTATCCACTAGATGATATTGAACGAGTATAAGGATTTAAATATGATTACTTACAAAACCGCAGGGGTTGATAAAGAAGAAGGCTATAAGAGCGTTGGCTTAATTAAAGATATGGTGAAACGCACTTATTCAAAAAATGTATTAACCGAACTCGGGAGCTTTGGTGCACTCTATGAGCTTGGTAAATATGATAATCCAGTTTTAGTCTCTGGCACTGACGGAGTTGGAACTAAACTTAAAATTGCTTTTGAACTCAATAAATATGACACAATTGGGATTGATTGCGTAGCGATGTGCGTTAATGATATCTTGTGTCATGGTGCTAAGCCACTGTTTTTTTTAGATTATCTAGCATGCGGTAAACTTGATGCTGATGTTGCTGCACAAATTGTTAGCGGTGTAACTGAAGGATGTTTACAGTCTTATGCGGCATTGGTTGGTGGTGAAACTGCCGAAATGCCTGGATTTTATCAACCGGGTGAATATGATATCGCTGGTTTTGCGGTTGGTGTAGTTGAGAAAGCACAAGTTATTACCGGCGATAAAATTCGTGAAGGTGATAGTATTATTGCTCTAAGTTCAAGCGGTTTTCACAGCAATGGCTTTTCTTTAGTTCGTCGTTTAATCACTGATTTTAAAGCAGAATTTAATGGTGCTCCCATCGGTGAGCAACTTTTAACACCAACTAAAATTTATGTTAAACCAGTTTTAGCGGTACTAGATAAATATACCGTGAATGGTATGGCGCATATTACTGGTGGTGGTTTATATGAAAATGTACCGCGGATTATTCCTGATGGATTGTGTGCAAGCATTGATACCACTAAAATTGACTCGCTACCAATTTTTGATTTAGTTGAAAAGCTTGGTGTAGCTCGCGAAGAGATGTTTGGTACTTTTAATATGGGCGTAGGATTTATTTTGGTGGTAGATCCAGAGCTAGTTGATGGTATTATTAAAGTATTGGCAGATCATGGTGAGAAAGCTCGCGTAATTGGAACGATAACACAAGGTAATGACAAAATATGTCTAAACTAGTCGTTCTGGTTTCCGGTGGCGGAACTAATTTACAGGCTATCTTGGATGCATTTCCTAATCAGGTAACCAGTGTAATTGCCGATCGTGACTGTTACGCTCTGGTGCGTGCAGCTAATGCAGGAGTTGCCGCACATTTGGTTGATCGCAAGTTATATCGTGATGAGCTATCGGAACGAATTAATGCTTTGATCCCTGAGGATTGCGATCTGATCGTGCTGGCAGGGTTTTTATCTATTTTGGATAGCCAACTAATTCAGCGCTTCCCACAAAAAATAATTAATATTCACCCATCATTACTGCCTCGTCATGGTGGCGCTGGAATGTGGGGTATTAAAGTACATCAAGCAGCAATTAGCGCTGGTGATCGTGAGTCAGGCTGTACAGTGCACTATGTTAGTGAAGAAATCGATGGTGGAGCGATTATTGCTCAAGCTCATGTCGCGATTGAACCAGATGATACAGCTGATAGTTTGCAGCAAAAAGTGCTTGCGAATGAACATGAATTACTTGTTAGTGTGATTAGTAACTTATTAAAAATTAATCAATAGGAAAACTGGCTTGTCCGCTAGTTGAGCTACAGTTAAGCCTTATTAGGTGGTGATGTTATGGATGTTATAGACAAATTACAAAGTACATTCAATGATTTAACTATCAATAATATTGAATCACTTAAAGAAGTATACTCAGAGAACATTGTTTTTGAAGATCCAGCACATCAGATTATAGGGTTAGATAGTTTTATGCTCTATTGTCATAATCTGTATAAAAATGTATCAAAGTGTAAATTTGAGTTTAACCACGTAAGTAAATTGGATGGCGTGGCATTTTTAGAATGGAATATGTACCTGATTCATCCGCGCTTGAACAAGGGCAATGAAATTATTGTGCCCGGTATTAGTAAAATTATATTTGATGATAAAATAACTTCTCACCGAGATTATTTTGATCTTGGGGCAATGCTGTATGAGAAATTACCTTGTATCGGTGGGATAATACGCAAAATTAAAAGTAATTTAGGATAATAATGAAAGTATTAATTACTGGTGCAACGTCCGGGATAGGTTTATCGCTGGTTAAACTTTATAAGTCTTTAAACTGTGAAGTGGTTGCAGTTGGTAGAAATCCTCAGGTATTATCTGAATTGGCTCAATTAGATATTGATACAATAGCCTTAGATTTACTAGATTTGGCAGCCTGTCGTAATCAATTTAAGCAGTTAGAACAAAAACACTCTTTCATTGATCTGGCAATTTTAAATGCAGGTAATTGTGAGTATGTTGATTGTGAAAATTTTGATGCTGAGTTAGTTAAGCGGGTATTTGATGCTAATGTTATAACCCTTGCTAATAGCATTGAATGTGTCTTGCCGCTATTAAGAAAGTCAACTCAAGCACATCTGGTTGGGGTTGCGAGTATGGCAAGCTATATACCATTAAGTCGCGCTGAGGCTTATGGAGCTAGTAAAAGTGCCGTAAATTACTTATTGGAATCCCTTGCCATTGATTTGCTGCCAGAAAATATTGCGGTAACGGTGGTAAATCCAGGTTTTGTGAAAACTCCGCTCACGGCTAAAAATGATTTTCCGATGCCATTTGCGCTTGAGGCGGATGATGCCGCCAAAATTATTCATCAAGGTATCATAAATAAAAAGATTGAAATTCACTTTCCTTACCGCCTGAGTATTCCGATGAAACTATTTGCTCTGTTGCCCCGCGGGCTTTGGCGTAAATTTGCACAAAAATTTAAAAAGGTCTAATGTGGTAAAAAAAGTAGCTATTATTGGAAGTGGTATTTCTGGTTTAACGTGTGCTTATCTACTTAATGAGAAATATGATATTGAAGTTTTAGAGGCAAATGACTATATTGGTGGGCATACTCATACTGTTGATATAAATGGTCTAGCTATTGATACGGGGTTTATTGTTTTTAATGATCGAACCTACCCAAATTTTCAGAAAATTTTAGATCAACTCGGGGTTAGCTATCGTCCCACAGAAATGAGCTTTTCTGTTCGTAATGATAATTGGGGCTTAGAATATAATGGTAATACACTGAATAGTTTATTTGCCGATCGTAAAAACTTCTTCCGCCCTAAATTTTATCGCTTGATTTTGGATATCCTGAAATTTAATAAACTTGCCAAACAAGTAAATGAATCAGATTCAAGAGTTACGTTGGGTGAGTTTGTGCACAAGAATAAATTCAGTGATTGGTTTATCAATGGCTATATTTTACCCATGGGATCTGCAATTTGGTCTATGGGAATGGCAGAAATGCTTGATTTTCCATTTGTCTTTTTTGCTAAATTTTTTAATAATCACGGTTTACTAGATGTTACCAACCGACCACAATGGTATACAATTAGCGGTGGTTCGCGCAATTATATTCCCAAATTAACCGCAAAATTTGCTGATAAGGTTTTCCTAAGTAGCCCTGTTTCAAAAATAATCCGTCATGCTGATTATGTTGAATTAGTGTTTGTGAATGGTGAGAGTAAAAAATATGACGAGGTAATCTGTGCTTGTCACTCTGATCAGGCATTGCAGCTTTTAACTAATCCGAGTGATGATGAGCAAAAAATCTTAGGCGCAATTAAATACTCCAATAATGATGTAATCCTTCATCGTGATACGAGCTTACTACCAAGAAATAAGCTTGCTCATGCGAGCTGGAATTATTTAATTAATGATGATAGTAATAATAAAGCTACGCTTACCTACAATATGAATATTTTGCAGGGCTTAAATACTCAAACAACTTATTGTGTTACTTTGAATAGTGCTGATTTAGTAGATGAGAGTCAAATTTGTGCCAGATTTAATTATGCTCATCCAGTGTACTCTGATGAATCAGTTGCGGCTCAAGCACAATGGAGTAAAATTTCTGGCAGTGACCGCGTTCATTATTGTGGTGCATACTGGTCAGCAGGATTTCATGAAGATGGTGTTAAAAGCGCTTTAATGGTTTGTCAGCAGCTGGGAGTGGAATTTGTGGAATAACTCATTATGCCAAGGTGTAGTTTGGCATAAACGCTATACTCCTAAAATCCATCAGTTTAGCTATAAGCTAAATATGTGGCTAATCGCGCTTAATCAAGCAGATTTTCATTCAGACTCACGTATTGTTAGCTGTGTAAAATGGGCTATATATAGATTTAACTCTAAGAATTATTTACGCCATAATACAAGCAATATTTCTCTAGTAAATAAAGTTTACCAGCAAGTTACTGAACTAGGCGGCGTTTTAAATGGTGACGAGCAAGTGTTTTTGTTAGGGCAGATGAGTAATCTGGGGATTTATTTTAGCCCGCTAAACTTATATTTGGTAGTTAAAGATGAAGAATGTCGCTATATATTGGCAGAAGTCTCAAATACACCGTGGAACGAACGTTACTATTATCTATTAGATAGATCGCAGACAAAAATTATCAGTGAGAAAAAATTTCACGTATCGCCATTTTTTAATCTTGACCAAGAATATCATTGGAATTTCAAATTAGATGAAAATAAATTACATTTTTCTATAGACACTTATGAAAATAATGAAAAAGTATTTAGCGCAGGGTATCATTGTAATTTGATTGAGTTTAAGTCCACTGGTTTTATGGCAAGCGTTCTTAAATCTCCATTCAATGTGTATAAGATTATATCGGGTATATATTTTGAAGCACTAAGGATATTTCTAAAAAAGATACCTTTCGTGGCTCATCCACCAACTAGAAATTAGAATTTATAATAAGGTAAATTATGTTCGATAAATTAGTTAAGCGTAATTTTTTAAAAGCACTGAATAAAATTAATTATGGACAAATTGTTATCAAAACGCCAGAAGGTGAAACTATTCAGGTAAATGGATCTCATGAAGGTTATAATGTTTATGTTGAATTATATGATTGGCGGGTAATTGCTAATTTGATTGTCAAGGGAGATGTCGGGTTTGCAGCAGATTATCGCGATGGATATTTTACAACTGATAACCTATATAATTTAATTTGTTTTGGTCTACAAAACGAACATTTATTTCAGCACTATGCCTATGGTAGCTTATGGTTTAAGTTGTTATCTAAATTACTTTATCTTACAAGACGCAATACTCTAAAAGGAAGTAGACGTAATATACAGGCTCATTATGATCTTGGTAATGATTTTTATAAACTATGGTTAGATCCAAGCATGACTTATTCTGCCGCAATTTTTGACTATGAAGGTCAAGACTTAACGGAGGCTCAACATAAAAAATATGACCGAATATTGGATAAGATTGGTGACAAACCAGGTTCAATTTTGGAGGTTGGATGTGGCTGGGGTGGTTTTGCCGAGCGTGCTATTTTGCGCAAGCATCAGGTTAAAGGGATTACTTTATCCAATGAGCAGGCCAACTATGCCCAAATGAGACTTAAAGATACCAATGCTAAAATTGAGATTGAAGATTATCGCCATCAAACAGGTAGTTATGATTATATTGTATCCATCGAAATGCTAGAAGCTGTTGGAATGAAATATTGGCCAGTTTATTTTGGTAAATTGAAGCAACTACTAAAACCAGGTGGTAAAATTTTATTACAAACTATTACTATTTCTGATGATTTATTTAAAAGCTATGCTAAGCAGTCTGATATGATTCGTACTTTTATTTTTCCCGGTGGTATGCTCCCTAGTGAGAAATCTTTGGCGCGAGAGTTAGATAAATGCGGATTGAAATGTTGTGATATTTTTCGCTTTGGGAAAGATTATGCAACTACTTTACAAATTTGGTTGAAGCAGTTTAAACAAAAATTGGAATCAATTTTACGACTTGGATTTGATGAGGAGTTTGCTAGAATGTGGGAATTTTATTTAGCCGCTTGTAGCGCAGGTTTTATTTCTGAGAGAATTAATGTTGTTCAAATGGAGATTGTTCATGCTTAAATTAAAGAGATGGATATTATTTTGTGTAATATTATCGTGTAATTACTGTTTTGCAGATACTGGTGTTTTAAAAGATTATATCCCTGACGTTGAAAAAGTTGGTAGTGGAAATTATAAATTTCTATTCTTTAATGTTTTTACGGCAACAACCTATGCGCCAATGGGGAAACTATCTTTAGACAAACCATTTGCATTACAGTTATGCTACGCGAGAGATTTAAAAGGTGAAGATATTGCCAAAAAAGCAATTGAAAAAATTCGAAGCCAATCTGATAAAGTATCTGATGATAAATTAGATCTTTGGCAGAGTGAACTATCTGAGATAATTCCTAATGTAAGTAATGGAAGTGTATTAACTGGTGTACTGACTAAAGAACATGAAACATTATTTTTTGATGGGAATTGGCAGCTTTTAGGGCGTATTAACGATAAAGAATTTGCTAATCATTTTTTTGGAATTTGGTTAGGAAAGGACTCGAGTGATACAAAGCTAAGAAAACAGTTATTTGGTGATGTTAATACCTAACTTATTTTTATGTGAGTATAATAATGCGTTTAATGATTATATTTGTAGCTATGTGTTCATTAATAGGCTGTTCAGGAATGAGTCTTAAAGATTATAAAAATAATCAACCTCAGCTTAATTTACAAACTTATCTAAATGGTAATATCAATGGTTATGGTATTGTACAGGATCGAACTGGGAACGTTACCCGGCGCTTTGACTTCCATGGTAATGCTCGTTGGACTGATAATAAGGGTATATTTGATGAAAAAATTATTTATGATAATGGCAAAGTAGAAAGCCGTGAATGGCTTTTTGTTAAGATTTCAGAGAGCCAATACGAAGCGACTACTAATGATGTGATTGGTAAAGCAGACATAAAAATAGCCGGCAATGCGATGCAATGGAATTATGTGATGAACGTAAAGGTTGATGATAGTACATATCAAATTAATTTTGATGATTGGATGTTTTTAATTGACGATAAACATCTAATTAACCGTAATTATTTTAAAAAATTTGGTGTTAATGTTGGTGAGCTAACGCTGTATATGGAAAAAGAATCTTCATAATAGTAGTTAGTGGTAAATAACATTTTTTATTAGGCTTAAGCATGAAAGAAAATAGTCTTGTAGGTAAGGTGCTCGAAGTTGCAACTTTAAATATTATTAGTGGTAAAACCGCTGAGTTTGAAGAAAATTTTAAACTAGCACGTCTGCTGGTGGAGTCAATTCCAGGTTATATCAAACATGATTTGGTTGCCGGCATTGAGAAACCTGATCAATATATCTTGTTAATTTGGTGGGAAACTCTTGAAGCTCATATGGTTGGTTTTAGAGAGTCGCAGGAATATCAACAATGGAAAGAGTTATTGCATAAATTCTTTGCCCCAGATACCGCAGTGCTTCATTATAGCAAAAAGCTTTAGGGATAGATAAATAGCTTCAATGACGGAGAACATTGCTATCTCTTGGAGTGGTGGCAAAGACAGCGCGTTGGCATTACATCTTGCGCTAGCCAGTGGATTAAAGCCACAAGTTTTACTTTGCATGGTTGATGAACGTGGCTATTCACGCTCTAATGGTGTAAGTACGCAAATTTTGCAGCAGCAGGCATCGGCACTTAATTTGCCATTGGTTTTAAAAGAAAGTTCTTGGAATAACTACGAGTCTAATCTAGTTGAGGCGCTTACTGAGATTAAACATGCATACAATGTAACGCAGTGTGTTTTTGGCGATATTGATGTCGTTGTCCACCGCCAATTTGAAGAATCGGTTTGTCAACAATCTGGATTGTCTGCGTACTTACCATTATGGGGTAAGTCGCGGCTTGATGTTAAAAATGAAATTATTCGGCTAAAAATAAAAAGTAAACTGTCAGTAGTTAGTAAAAAATACGCTATTGATGAATTATTAGGCGCTGAGTACAGCAAATTAGACTTTGCTTGTTTAGAACAACTAGGTGTAGATATTTGTGGTGAGAATGGTGAATTTCATACGCTGGTTTATGATGCTCCATTGTTTAAACAAATGTTAAATATCGAAGCTGGTGAAGTTTATGATTTAGAGCATGTCTTGCTATGTGATTTTAAAATTAAGACATAAGCGGGTCTTGAAAAATTTTGATTAAGAACAAAAGGGTATAAATAGTTGAAATCTCTCCAGCAGCAAAATTTTAAAGATATCTTAAATAAAATGGCAATGGTTGATGGTTGGAAAATTTTGGAGAGTAGTAATTTATTGGCTTTGAAATCTCCGGCTGCAATCCCATTAGTTAATTTTGTTTGGGGTGAAGTTAGCGACGATAATCTGGCTCGAGTTAAAGCTTTTTATGGTAATTGTGATTTTTATTGGATTTTAACCAAGCCACAAAAAGAATTATTAGATGGGGTGATTCAGCAACACTTTCATACTCCAGAAGAGTTTCCAGAAATGATTATGGACCTTAGTTCATACCAAATACAAATGGATAAATCATCTGAAGTTAGTATGGTAAAGGTACAAGGAACAGATGAGTTGCAGCTTTGGACAGAAACAGCGATTGCTACTTTTGGATTTACGGAGAGTGATTTTAAAGAGTTTTTTTACCCATTAATAGATGTTGCCAATTGCATCCCATTACTAATTTACTATAGGGAGAAACCTGCCACTACGGCGATGGTTTATTGTGATTCTTCTGTTGCAGGAATATACGCAATGTCGACTAACTCCGAGTTTCGTCGTTTGGGGTTGGGGCGAGCGGCGGTGAATGAGTGTCTTGCAATAGCAAAAGAGTTAGGTTTAGATCATGCAGTTCTTTATGCTTCCGAAGATGGGCAAAAACTCTACCAAAGTATGGGTTTTAAGATTTCTCAAATGTTGTACGAATATAGTTTTCCAGCTGTATAAATTAATTAATTATGAAAGGAATTTAGTATATGTTAAAACGAGCGTTAATCAGTGTTTTTGATAAGGAAGGTATTGCCGAATTTGCCGAATTTTTGGTTAGTCAGGGCGTTGAATTAATTTCAACTGGTGGAACTTATAAATACTTAAAAGAAAAAGGTTTAAAAGTTACCGAGGTTAGTGAAGTTACCAATTTTCCAGAAATGCTGGATGGACGAGTAAAAACTTTGCACCCTAATATTCATGGTGGTATTTTAGCGATTCGCGATAATCCAGTGCATATGCAAACGATAGCAGAGCATAATATTGAGACCATCGATATGGTAATCGTTAATTTGTACCCATTTTTTAATGAAGTAGTTAAAGATATTTCTTTTGAAGAAAAAGTTGAGTTTATTGATATTGGTGGACCAACCATGCTTCGTTCTGCAGCCAAAGCATTTAAAGATGTGATTGTGATTAGCGATACTATTGATTATGCGCAAGTACAGCAAGAGTTAAGCGCTACTCAGGATGTAAGTTTTGCTACCCGCAAAAAATTAGCTGGTAAGGTATTTAATTTAACCTCTGCATATGACGCAGCGATTAGTAATTTCTTATTGGGCGAAGATGAGTTCCCGCATTACCTTAATATCTCATACCAAAAATCTGCTGATTTACGCTATGGTGAAAATCCGCATCAAAAAGCTGCATTCTATACCGCGACTACTCAAGCTGGTGTTTTAAAAGATTTTGTCCAGTTACATGGTAAAGAATTATCTTTTAATAATATCCGTGATATGGATTTGGCATGGAAAGTGGTTGCCGAGTTTAATGAAGTTGCTGCTTGTGGCGTAAAACACTCAACTCCATGTGGTGTTGCGATTGGTGCGAATGTAGCTGATGCCTATGCCAAAATGCATGCTAGTGATCCAGTATCAATCTTTGGTGGTATTGTTGCCATTAATAGTGAAGTTGACTTAGCAACTGCCAAAGAAATGAATAACACCTTCTTAGAAATCGTGATGGCACCAGCTTTCAGCGCTGAAGCATTAACTGAATTACAAACTAAGAAAAACCTACGGGTAATTCAGATTAAAACTACTGTTCCACAAGCTAAATTAGAATATGTGACAGTTGATGGCGGTATTTTGGTTCAAGATCGTGATTGTGAGTTTGCTGATGAGCTTAAAGTTGTGACTAAAGCACAACCTAGCGCTGAAGATTTAATTGATCTTACTATGGCAATGAAAGTAGTTAAACATGTTAAGTCTAATGCGATTGTAGTGGCTAAAAATGGTGTGGCTAAAGGAATCGGTGCTGGGCAAACTAACCGGATTTGGGCAACTGCACAAGCGATTGAACGAGCTAAAGATGGTGGCGTATTAGCCTCAGATGCTTTCTTCCCGTTTAGAGATTGTGTTGATGAATGTGCTAAGGCTGGAATTAAAGCAATTATTCAACCGGGTGGTTCTCTTCGCGATCAAGAGTCGATTGATGCTTGTGATGAGCATGGCATAGCAATGGTATTTAGTGGCATTCGTCACTTCAAGCATTAGACATTCGAGCATGAGTTGCTAAGTTCTTCAGCTGATTGGTTGTAGGCTTTGTCACTTAGCAGTCGATTGAAATAAAAAACCCTCAACAATATTGTTGAGGGTTTTTTATTTTCCGATACAATTAGTCTTTGTGCCATTTATCAATGAACGTTGTCATTACCGCATTGGCATAAACATTGGTTGCGCTACGTCCCATGTCAGCAAATGCATCAATTGGCAATAATAGCAAAATACTTGCAGCAGGGAAGTGGAATGCTGTCACCGCTGAGGAAATTACCATAATTGAAGCACGTGGAACACCCGCAATACCTTTAGAGGTAATTAATAGCATAAAGAAGATATAAAGTTTATCGGTAAACGAAATATCAATTCCAAACACTTGCGTAATAAAGATAATCGCAAAGCTGAAATATACCATTGAACCTATCATATTAAATGAATATCCCATTGGCATTACGAAACTACTAATCTTCTCACGTACTCCATGTTCTTCCAACGCTTCAAATACAGCAGGGTAAGCTACTTCAGATGAAGATGTGGCAAATGATAGTGAAAGCGGTGGAATAATTGCATTAATTAATTTATTAATACCTTTGCCGACAACTTTAAGTGAAATTATATAGATAACCAACCAAACTACAATTAGAGCTAAATAGTACTCAAGAATAAATACCATATAGGTATAAAGTACACCAAAACCATTTTTAATAATTACGTTGGCAATTGAAGCAAAAACGGCAATTGGAACTAATTTCATTACCGTATGACAAATTGCAAACATTGCATGCATTATCGCATCCAAAAGCTCGCGCATTGCTTCACGACCTTTAGGATTAATTTTTGTCAGTGCAACACCAAAAAATAGCGAGAAAATCACAATCTGAATAATATGTCCACCAGCAAAGGCGTTGAAAATATTATCTGGAATAGTTTCTTGTACAAAATGCGCTAATGAAATTGATGATGAATCAAACTTACCTGCAACAGAAGTACCTTCTTCAAGCAAATTTTTACCAACTTCGACCATTGATAAACCTGGTTTAAACAGATCAATTACAAACCAGCCGATAAATAGTGAACAAATTGAAGAAATGATAAATAGTCCTAGTACGCGCCCAAATAGGAGACCTAATCCTTTAGCATTATCACCAATATTTATTACCCCTAGACTCAATGAGGCAAAAATTAATGGTGCAACAATCATTTTAATTAGTTTAATAAAAATATCTGATGCCATAGACAAGTATTGTAGGATACTTGCTGTCGTTGTTTGTGGTAGGCTTAAATAACGGACAAGCCATCCAAAAAAAATCCCCAAAAGTAAACTAATTACAATTGCGCGTGCTGCTTTCATATTTTATATTGCCTTATTGTAAAAGAAAGATAATTAAAAAAAACCAATTGATTTTATCGACTATATTGTAGCATTTTTTTAATCAAAATGAACTAGCAAATAATGGTAAATGCCTAAAAATTTTATTTGGATTGTAAATATACCAGTTGTTTTTAGTGTAAAATTAAAATGTAGTTGTTTAATCCTACACTTATCTAAAACTAATTTATTGGTTTATCAAAAAATCCAGGATTTACAAATCCCCTTTCAATTGCTACTTTCTTATATGATTCACCACTTTCATTTACTTTAGCAATAATTTGGGCAACATTATCATAGCCAATAATTGAAATTAATTCTGTTGCAGCAGTTGGGCAGTGCTCAAAATATTCTTCACAAAGCTCTTTATTCGCAGTAATTCCTTTAACTACGGTATTAGTGAATAGCTCTAATCCGTCTCTTAGCAAGGTTAAACTTTCAAACATTGCATCAGCAATAAGTGGTTCCCATGCATTTAACTCAAATTCACCAACCGTACATTCAGAAATAATTAAATCATTGCCAAGTATTTTATACGCAATTTGCATAATAAATTCAGCACCAACGGGATTAACTTTTTTGGGCATAATGCTTGAGCCAGCTTGAATCGCTGGTAAATCAATCTCATGAATCGAGGTAGTTGGGCCAGAGTTCATTAGCCTCAAGTCATTGGCAATCTTGCGTAGATTTAGACCGCAAATCTTAAGCATACTAGAAAGTTGAGGGAAAACATCTAAATTTTGTGTACCATCAACCAAATCTTCACAAGCTGTAATTGGCGTTGCAGTAACTTTACGTAACTCTTCAATAACCGCAATTCGGTAATCAGGATGGTTTGAAACGCCAGTACCAATAGCGTCTCCTCCCATATTAACTTGCAAGAACAGCTCTTTAACTTGATGCAGGCGGCGGACGTCACGATTTATAGCCATCGCATAAACTTTAAATTCACGACCAAGCGCAATTGGCACAGCATCTTCAAGCTGTGTGCGTCCCATTTTCATAATATCTTTAAATTCGTTTGCCTTATCTTCTAGCGCTCGTCGCAATAGTTTTAAATTACGTTCGACTTCATTAACTAGTTCGTAAATTGCAATTTTTATGGCCGTAGGGTAGGAGTCATTAGTTGACTGTGAGGCATTGACATGGTCTATCGGGCTTAAAATATCATAACATCCCTTTTCATAACCGAGTTTTTCCAGTGCTATATTCGCGATTACCTCGTTGGCATTCATATTGGTTGAAGTACCTGCTCCACCTTGAATCCCTGGAATAATAAATTGCTCAATATATTTGCCAGCAATAATCTGGTTACTAGCATAAACAATTGCATCACAAATTTCTCGTGAAATCTTACCTGTTCTATGATTGGCATATGCCGCAGCAGTTTTTACTTTGGCAAAAGCTTTAACCAAATAACGATGAGTTAGATGATAGTCCGTTAATTTGAAATTTTCTAAAGCTCTAGCAGTGTGCACTCCATAGTAAGCATCACTTGGAACTTTAAATTCACCGATAAAATCTTTTTCAATCCGATAAGTCATAAGATTCTCCTTTTAGTATTTATCAAAATACTCTTGAATTTGTTTAATATCTGTTGTCTTAGTCAGGCTTAACATTAGCAGGATGCGTGCTTTAGCAGGAGTTAGATCATTACCAGAAACTAAGCCATAAGTAGTATCTAAATTATTATAATCATAGGTAACTTGACCACTACCAACCCTACTGCTGCGCACTATAACAATTCCTTTTTTGCGAGCTTTAATTAAGAAATCTTTTTCATAGCTCGGGATATTACCATCACCAACTCCAGCAATTATAATTCCTTTAAGGTTTTTAGTATCAAGGATATGATCTAACATCTCTGTATTCACACCTACGTGTTCATAAACTATTGCTACATCTGGCAGCGAAGATACTCCATCTAAGTTGAATGGAGTATCTTTAGTATTTGGGCGGGTTGTTTTACTATTATAATCTACTTTACCCATAAATACGGTACCTATAGGACCACTATTAGGTGCTTCAAATGTCTCTACCGAAGTTGTGTTGGTTTTTTGTACTTCTCGTCCATCAAAAATTTTCTCATTCATTGCAACCATAACACCACGACCAATGGAGTTTTTATTTGCTGCTACTGCCACCGCGTTATAAAGGTTAAGCGGTCCATCCGCGCTCATTGCGGTTGCTGGGCGCATTGCACCAACGATAACAATTGGTTTAGTTGTTTTTGCAGTGAGCTCTAAAAAGTAAGCTGTTTCGTCCAAAGTATCTGTACCATGTGTAATCACAATTGCATCGATTAAAGGATTACCAGCTGCTTTTTGTACTTCACCATAAAGCTTTAACCAGTCATTTAAGGTTACATCACCGCTATCTTTATTATATACCTGCTCGTATTTTATATGAGCGAGATCACTTATTCCATTTACTGAAGAGATTAATTGTTCTGCGGTAAGTTTTCCAGCTTTATAACTACTTGAGGTTTGCGATGAAGCTACACCTGCTATCGTACCACCTGTGGCGAGTATTTCTACTGTTGGACTGTTTATATTTTGAGCTAAAGAAGCAAAGCTACTCAAACAAAGCAGGGTTGTAATTATTGTTTTATGCATAAATATGATTCCTCAAGTAAATAGATTAGTAGTTAGTTTTCTACACGAATACAGGGCTCCAATACCCTTGACATTTTACCAAATTTTAAATTTGTAAAGTAACATGCGATGCACAAAAACGCTCAATTGTTATGTAAATTTTGTTATAGATAATTGTAGTAATTATATTTTATGTTGTGTTGCTTAAAGCAACATAACTGAAGGCATGTTCTTGTAATGCATAATTGAACATTTTTTTAAGTAGAGTTTAAGCAATGTGCTTTATTTGTAACGTATAATAACGAGTATATATAATGTTTAATATTGAGTTAGAATGAATTTTCATGTAATTAAACGATTGAATAATTTTCCATTTTTAGTGTTTGCGCTAATTGTTATTGCGGGTGCAATCTACTTTTTTTCTTATCTTTTTCCTTTTACGAATAATGCATTTGTAGTTGCAAATATTAGCCCAGTAGCAGCAGATGTTTCTGGTTTTATTACGGATATTTACGTAAAAAATGGTCAAGCTGTGAAGAAAGGTACTCCGTTGTTTAAAGTTTACGATGCTCCATATGAGCAGAGTTATAATCAAGCTCGTGCATTATATTTGGAAGCAGAAGCCAATATTGAAGTTATACAGAAGCAGACTCAGAAAAATCTTGACTTGTTACATGAAGCGCAAGAAAACTATGCTAAGGCAGATTATGAATATAGTTTAAAAAGTAATCAGTTGGTAGTTAAAGCTGTTCCAAAACTGGATGTTGAAAAATTAAATTATGATCGGCGAGCCTTAGCTAACAAGGTTTTAGCGCTGCGTAATCAATTAGCGATTGATGATAGTCAAATTAAGCAACAACGCCAAAAGGTTTTAGCTTTAAAAGCAGCGATGAATCTAGCTAAGATTAATCTTGATTTAACTATTGTTAAAGCTTTTTCTGATGGTATTGTTGATAATCTATATTTGTCAGTAGGAACTCCAATAATTCAGCATCAACCTTTATTTTCTTTTATTGACACCAACAGTTTATATATTCAAGCCAATTTTAATGAAATTGATCTTCGAGATGTACATCCGGGTGACAAGGTTTTTATTTTCCCCAGAATGTACTTATGGAGTAAAGTATACCATGGTATAGTAGTAGGAAAAACGTGGTCTACTAATCGGCAAATAACAAATACTAAAAGTCAGATGCAAACTGTTACAGAAAATGAAAATAATTGGGTGATGCTACCACAACGCCTGCCTTTGCAGATTAAAATTACTGATTATGATGATGAGCACCATCCTTTGAGTGTTGGTTCAAGTGCTTATGTATATATTCAGACCAAGCATCAATAGACCTCTTTCCTAACCTGCTTCTTTAAAGCTTATCCGTTGTCATAAAAGACTTTTGCGATACTCGTGTACTAGGTGTACACTCCGTTTCTCAAAATCTTTATTCCTAGTCTAAGTGTGAAATAATTGGTTATGAAAGAGGTCTAATAGTAGTTATGTGTTTGGCGGCTCTTAAATAATTTGATTAGATTCGTGGTAATAACATTGATTTCAATTTGAATAATATCAGTAATAGTTTGAATTGATAGATTTTGATAGTGTTGATATTCATCGTGATTTAATAGTTCTGAAGTTATATTTTTATTATTTTGATTAAATATTTCAGGGAGATAATACTGCTTTTGATTCTGTATTAATGCGTCAATCATTCCTTCTAATTGACATTTAATCTGTGTAAATCGTGGCTGAATTTTAGAATTGTGACGAATTTCATCACAGTTGAAATAGAAAATTACCACGCTCAGTAATCGATATAATCGTCTGATGTGTAAATAAGCAAGAGCTGCAGCATCAACATATTCTTGAGCTCTTTTAGTCTCCCATTTTGCCTCCGTTTGCCAACGATTAAAGCTATTAATTTCAGTTAAGATTTTTGCTTCGTGATTTAGGTAGAGAACTTGGATTTGCTCTGAGCCTAGCTCTGGATCACTAATAGATAGTAACAGAATTTTTAGTTCAACAAGTGTCTTATGCATTGATTTCAGCATATTATCCCGTGCATATTCAGGGTAAAAATATCTTAACATAATATAGGAAACAATAATTCCAATAATGATATTCATCAACCTTAGGAAGGCGCTTTTAATGTCATTGTTATTGAGCAAGATTATGGGTAATGTCCATGAGATGAGTCCGCCAATATATCCTTGTGCTGTATCCATATACCAGTAAGCAGCAAGAAAAGTGCCTATAACCACTCCAAGTAAATTTATAATAACATTATTAGCAAATCCTACAATGAATATTAGCGAGAATGCTGCAGCAAAAAAAGTTCCCCAAAACCGCAAATGGCTTTTGTTAATTGTGCCACCAAGAGTAGGGTTATCGAAAAGAATAATTGCGCATGTCATTATGACCCAAATTCCGTCTGACATGCCTATATAAGCAACGTAGACGAAACTTATTATCATCGCAAGACTTAGGCGCGCTGCGCGAGTAAATTGTGATTGAGTGAAATTCATGGCTATTTTGTTGAAGCTCGTTTATAAATTAGTTTTGACAATACGTGTGTCAAGTAAATATTATGACGTTTTTTATTGTTAAATAGGTATTTTATTTGTTCTGGCTGTAAAATATTAGAGTTTATTTTTGCAAAGAATGATCTTATCTTAATAATAGTGTAGGGTGAAAAAATATTCGTGCTAATGTACAAGTCACTTGGTCATGTGCTACTGTTATGTACTAATTTAGACAAACCAGCAGCAGTTGCTAGACCAAGTGATGTTTATTGTAAATAATTGGTGTGAAGATCAAAGATGTTGTTTATAGCCTATCTCCGATAAACGAACCCATCATTTTACATAACTTACGCGCTTAGTGCGTAATATACGCTATTAAGCAATAAACGAGTTCATCCGTTTAACAAAACCAACTGGATCATCAAGCTGAATTCCTTCTGCAAGTTGAGCTTGTTCAAAAATAACTAAGCTTAAATCATCAATTTGAACCTGATCAATGCTTGATTCGAGTTTGTTAATTAATTTATGGTTTAAATTAATCTCTAAGGTTGGTTGCATTGACGGAACTTCTTGACCTGCTTGACGTAATAAGCGCTCCATTTGCATACTCATCGCGTTATTTTCAACAACCAAACAAGCAGGGGAATCAACTAAACGAGTTGTAACAACTACTTCTTTAACTTTACCACCAAGAGCGGTTTTAATTTTCTCTAAAATTGGTTTAGCTTGCTCATCTTGCTGTTTTTGAGCTTCTTCAGATGGTTTTTCATCATCCAATTTGCCTAAATCTAGCTTACCTTTAGCTACTGATACCAATGATTTTCCATCAAACTCAAATAAGTGACCAGCAACCCATTCATCAACTCGGTCTGTCAATAATAAAACTTCGATTCCCTTTTGTTTGAATACTTCCAAATGTGGGCTATTTTTAGCTGCATTATAGCTTTCAGCAGTAATATAATAAATCTTATCCTGACCATCTTTCATACGACTTACGTAGTCATCCAAGCTAACGGTTTTAGCATTGTCATTATTATGAGTAGAAGCAAAACGACACAGTTTGGCAACTCGTTCTTTATTAGCATGATCTTCAATAACACCTTCTTTAATCACGGGACCGAATTCATTCCATAGCTCTGCATATTTTTCTGGTTCATTTTTAGCGATATCTTCCAACACGCTTAAAATTTTCTTAGTTGAACCAGAGCGAATTGCATCAATGTCACGTGATGATTGTAAAATCTCACGTGAAACATTCAATGGTAAGTCTTGCGAATCAATTACACCACGTACGAAACGTAAATAATTTGGCAATAATTTTTCGGCATCATCCATAATGAAAACACGTTTTACATATAATTTGATTCCATAACGACGATTAGCATCGTATAAATCAAACGGGGCTTTACTTGGAATGTATAATAATTGAGTGTATTCCTGTGCACCTTCAACTCGTGCATGAATCCATTTCATCGGCTCATGGTAATCATGGGAAATATGTTTGTAGAATTCTTTATATTCTTCTTCACTGATGTCATTTTTGCTGCGTGTCCATAATGCATTAGCTTTGTTAACTGTTTCTAGCTCAGCAGAAATAATTTCTTTACCATCTTCGCCATGTTCTGGCATTTTTTGCATTTTAATCGGGTAATTGATATGATCAGAATATTTACGGATTATTGTACGTAAGCCCCAATCAGATAGTAAATCGTCATTGCCTTCTTTAAGGTGTAGCGTGATACTAGTGCCGTTCCCATCTAGTTTGTCAACTGTTTCAATAGTAAACTCTCCAGCACCATCAGATATCCATTTTACGGCATGAGATGTTGTTTCACCTGCTTTTAGGGTAATCAGTTCAACTTTATCCGCAACGATAAATGCTGAGTAAAAACCAACTCCAAATTGCCCAATTAAATTTGCGTCTTTTTTAGCATCACCAGATAAGTTTTCTAAAAATGATTTGGTGCCAGATTTGGCAATTGTACCGATATTTTCGATAACTTCTGCTTCAGTCATACCGATCCCATTATCGCTTACGGTAATTGTTTTAGCATCTTTATCAAAGCTTACTCGTACAGCTAACTCTTCACCTTTATTTAATTCTGGTTTATTGATTTGTTCAAAGCGCAATTTATCAATTGCATCCGAAGCATTTGATACTAATTCACGTAAAAAAATCTCTTTATCGGAGTAAAGTGAATGTATCATTAAGTTTAATAATTGTTTAATTTCAGTCTGAAAAGACATAGTTTGTTTATTTGACATTAAAATTTCCTTATGTTAATTAATAACCGATAGTTCATAAATAGAGTTAAATTTCTAGTTTTCAAGTGATGGATATTAAAAAATTGACTTAATTTTAGATATAGCCTAATTTTCTCAATCCGTTATGACGCGTTTAGCTAAAATTTAGTCTGATATAGTGGCTCTAAATCATTTATAATCAGTAGTTCACTTACTGAAATTATAAAGACGTTATACATGGCAAATACGCAGCAAATAAATCTACAAGTTAACCTTCCCGCAAAAGTTGCACATTATTATCCGATCGTAATTGAGCCCAAATTGCTAACTAACTGGCAAAATTGGATTAAAGACTATGCGCAAACTAAAAAAGTTATCATTATCAGTGATGATAATGTTGCTAAACTCTACGGTAAAGCTTTTTGCGCTGAATTAAGTGCCGCTGGTTATCAATGTCAACTGCTTGACTTTGAGGCTGGGGAAGCTTCTAAATCAGCATCGACCAAGCTAGAGTTGGAGGAGAAAATGTTTGCCTTTGGCTGCGACCGCCATACTTTGTGTATTGCCTTGGGCGGTGGAGTGGTTGGCGATTTGGCTGGTTTTACTGCGGCAACCTATATGCGTGGTATGAATTATATTCAAATTCCTACCTCATTACTTGCTATGATAGATAGTAGCGTTGGTGGTAAAACGGCAGTAAATACCAGCTATGGTAAAAATATCATAGGTGCTTTTTGGCAGCCGCGTGCAGTTATAATGGATATTGAGTTATTAAAAACCTTGTCACGTGAGCAGGTGATTAATGGTTTTTTTGAAGCCATCAAGATATTTCTGACACTTAATGCCGAGCAGTTTAATTTTTGCTGTGCTAATTTAACGGCAATTTTAAATCTGGAACATACTCCGCTGGTACAAATGATCAGTGAGGCTGTGGCATTAAAAGCGCATGTAGTTGAAGTAGACGAGCAAGAGCAAAACTTACGGATGATCCTGAATTTTGGGCATACTGTGGCTCATGCAATTGAAAAGTTGAGTAATTATAAGGTGCTACATGGTTATGCGGTTGGTATTGGAATGCTGGTTGAGGCAAAAATTGCTGAAATATCTGGCTTACTAACTAGTGCAGATTATAAAAAAGTTGCTGCTTTTTTAGCTGAATTAGAGATCACACCGAAATTATTAGCTGGATATCAAGTCAGTGAATTAATTTCTGCTATGCGTGGTGATAAGAAAAATAAAAATCAACAAATTGTATTGGTTTTATTAAGCGGAATTGGTCAGGTGAAAAATATTGATAATAAAGTAGCTTTTGCTGTTGATGAAAGTATCATTGAAGCAGCATTTAACACCTTATTAGTGTAAATAATAGATAGGATAAAATTATGGGTTACCGGATAGTAAAAAAAATACCAACTGCAGATGAGATTATTGCGGCATTTCCGTTAAGTGACGAAGGTTATTTGAGCATTGATAAACATCGTATTGAAATTGAAGCTATTTTAAGCGGCAAGGATCAAAGATTAATTGTGGTGGTAGGACCTTGTTCAGCATGGCCTGATACTGCGGTTTTAGAATACGCTGAGCGTTTAAAAAAATTAAATGAAAAAGTGAGCCATGCGCTAAAATTAGTTATGCGGGTTTATATCCAAAAACCACGGACAATCAAAGGTTGGACTGGTCCGGTGAATCAACCTGATCCGCTGTCTCCTCCTGATATTGCTGCAGGTGCATTGTATTGTCGTAAACTTATGACGCAAGTTGTCGAAATGGGCTTGCCGATTGCCGATGAAGCGTTGTTTACACACAATGCGCGTGGCTTCATTGAGCTATTATCATGGGTTGCAATTGGTGCTAGAAGTAGCGAAGATCAGGAACATCGTATTTTTGCATCAGGCATTGATTGTCCAGTTGGGATTAAAAATCCAACGCATGGATCAATTAAAATCGGGATAAATGGTGTAGTAGCTGCGCAACATTCTCACTATATAGTATTAGATGGTAATGAAGTTGAAACTGATGGTAATCAATATGCACATTTAGTTTTACGTGGCAGTAATAATCGCCCTAATTATTCATTGGCAGATATTAGTGAAGTTGCTGAGCAATGTAAAAAGAATAATGTTTATAATCCAGCGGTAATTATTGACGTAAGTCATGATAATTGCGTGGTTAATGGAGTTAAAGACCATAATGCTCAAGCCGACATTATTCTTGAAGTAGTTAATAATTTAAAAACCAATCCAGAATTAAAAACCTTAGTTAAGGGGTTTATGCTTGAAAGTTTTATTAAACCAGGCAAACAAAATGCAGAGACTGCTAATCCGATTGACTTATGTGGTTTATCTATAACTGATCCATGCTTGGGCTGGGATGATACTGAGGCATTATTGTTAAAATTAGCTGATTTACATATTGAGAAATAAAGGTATAGCTTTAAAGCTAGTACAAAATAAGGATAAAAATGGCTTACGAAATTATAAAAAAAGTTCCGACATCTGATGAGATTATTCAAAAAATACCGTTAAGTACTGAGGGATATGCAAGTATTCAGCAACATCATCGAGAAATTGAAGATATTTTGAGCGGTAAGGATTCGCGTTTATTAATGATAGTTGGCCCATGTTCTGCATGGCCGGATACTGCGGTATTGGAATATGCTAAATCCTTAGCGGAACTAAGTAAGCAAGTAGCTCATTCAATTAAAATAGTGATGCGTGTGTATATTCAAAAACCACGCACAGTTAAAGGTTGGACTGGTCCAATTAATCAACCAGATCCATTGGCTGAGCCTGATATTGAAGCAGGTATCTGGTATTGTCGTAAACTCATGACGCAAGTGGTTGAAATGGGCTTACCGATTGCCGATGAGTGTTTATTTACCCACAATGCGCGTGGATTTCAAGAGTTACTTTCTTGGGTAGCTATCGGTGCTAGAAGCACGGAAGATCAGGAACACCGTATTTTTGCATCATCACTTGATTGTCCAGTTGGGATGAAAAATCCTACTCATGGTTCACTAAAAATTGCAGTGAACAGTATTTTGGCTGCGCAGCATCCGCATTATATCGTTTTCGATGGTTATGAAGTTAAAACCGCGGGCAATAAATACGCACATTTAGTTTTGCGTGGTAGTAATGATAGTTCAAACTATGGCGTTGAATATATTGCTGAAGTTAATGAATTATTTAAGAAAAACCAAGTGGTAAATCCAGCAATTATTGTCGATGTTAGTCATGACAATTGTGTAATTGATGGTGTTAAAGACCATAATGAACAAGCAAATATTGTTTTACGGGTTATGGATTCATTAAAAGAAAAACCTGAATTAAAAAATTTAGTTAAGGGCTTTATGCTCGAAAGTTTTATTAAAGAAGGTCGCCAAAATGCTGAAAGTGGTAATCCTATTGATATGAGCGGTTTATCCATTACAGATCCTTGTTTAAGCTGGGAGAGTACTGCTAAATTAATTCTTGAAGTTGCAAAGCAACATGCTAAAGGATAAAATTATGTTAATCGGTGTATCGGGTGATGTTGGCTCATTTTCTGAAGAAGCTGGTTTAATTTATGCAGCAAAAGCACATAGTGCCAAACATGAAATTCGTTATTTAATTGACATGGATGGAGTCTTAGCCGCTCTTGAGCGTGGTGAGATTGATGTTGGAATCTTTCCGTTTGTCAATTATAATAGCGGTATTGTGTGGCCTGCATTTACCGCAATGGGTAAATATAACTTTATGCCGATTGATGATTTACAATTAAATGTTGAACAATGTTTACTCGCAAATGCTAATGTAACTTTGAGTGAAATTACTGAACTGTATTCTTATACTCCAGCGTTTGAGCAATGCAAAGGATTCATCAATCAATATGGGTTTAAACTAATCGATTGGGGTGATACCGCCAAAGCTGCACGGGATTTAGCTGCAGGAGTTTTGCCAAAAAATGCTGGTGTAGTGGCATCGGCTCAAGCAGCAAAGAGTTATGATTTGCAAATAGTTAAGCAAGGTATTCAAGATATCCAACCTAATATTACGCGGTTTATAGTTGTTAAGAAAGCGGGATAATATGAATGATATTGAGCTGTTGCGTAAGCAAATTTCAGAGGTTGATGCTGAAATTATTGGTTTAATTGCCTTGCGACAACAAATTTCTAAAAAAATTGGTGAATATAAAAAAGTACATAATTTAGCAGTTTTAGATACTGCCCGCGAAGCATTATTGCATGAGTTTCACAGTATGAAAAGTATGGAGCATGGCATATCTCCAGAATTGGCAACTAAAGTTTTTGACGTATTAATTGAAGAGTCTAGAAAGGTACAGAAATATGAGCAATAAATTAAAAGCATCTGCAACAGTATTAATCAATACTCTGGCACAGAGTAAAAAAGCTGCAGGAATTCGGGTTTTTAATCTAAGTGTTGGTGAGCCTAAAATGACAACCCCTGAAGTTGTTCGCGAAGGTGCTATTAAGTTTATTGAAGTTGGCGATATTCCATATCCATCTCCTGCAGGATTGAATGACTTACGCTTGGCTGCCGCAAACTGGATGAATCAATCATATGCGACTAATTATAAGCCTGAAGAGTGTATTATTACTACGGGTGGTAAATTTGCGATTTATTTAATGTTACAATACTTATGTGGTTCTAATTCACCGTTAAAAACTAATCCAACAGACAAAATTAGCGTGATTATTCAAGCTCCTTATTGGGTTTCATATCCGTCAATTACTAAAATTATGGATGCAAATCCAGTTATCGTTAATTCAACCGAAGCTGGTGGCTGGAAATTAACTCCAGAAATGCTCAAGGCTGCTTATACACCTGAATGTAAAATCCTGATGTTGAATAACGGGGTAAATCCAACTGGGATTATCTATACACGTAGTGAAATGCAAGCATTAATGGCTACTGCAAATGAACTTGGCTTATTGGTCATTAGCGATGAAGTATATAGCGCATTAGTTTATACTGACGATGAGTATGTTTCGTGTGGTAGCTTTCCAGAATATAAAGATAATGTAGTAGTTGTGCAAAGTGCATCTAAGTCTTTTGCGATGACTGGTTGGCGAGTTGGATTTCTTTTCTGCAGAAAAGATCTGATTGATGTGATGAGTGCATTAAGTACTCAAAGTACCACTGGCGTATCTTTAATTTGTCAACACGGTGCTTTAGCGGCATTTAAAAATGCAGCGCAAATTAATGCTTGGGTGCGCGATACTATGAAGGTTCGTCGTGATATTTTTGTTGACTCATTCCGCAAACATTTTGGTATTCAATTAGAATATCCTAAGGCTACATTATACGTATTTGCTTCATTAGACAGTCTTGGTGTAAAAAATCTTAGTGATGAAGAATTCTGTATTCGTGCGCTAGAAGAAGCTAATGTTGCGACTGTACCTGGTAGTGCGTTTGGTCAAGCAGGATATGTTCGCTTCTCATATGGTGCTGATGAAGGTGATTTAGATGGTGGTTTAGAAAATCTTGCTAAATTCATAAAAAGTTTGAACTAATAAATATAGGGTAAAATCAGATGTCAGGAAATAGTTTCGGTCAAATATTTAAAATTACTACCTGTGGCGAATCACATGGTGGCGCAGTTGGCGTGATTATTGATGGAGCACCAGCTGGAATAGAAATTACTGTAGAAGAGATTCAACAGGAATTAGACCGTCGTAAGCCAGGGCAAAGTGCAATTACAACTCCGCGCTCTGAGGCTGATCTAATTCATGCGCTATCTGGTATTTTTGAAGGTAAAACTACTGGCACTCCAATTTTATTAATGGCGTATAACAAAGACCAACGTTCTGCTGATTATGACCACTTAAAAAATGTATTTCGTCCATCACATGCGGATTTTACCTATTTAATGAAATATGGTATGCGTGATTATCGTGGCAGTGGTCGGGCTAGCGCACGTGAAACATTAGCCAGAGTTGCTGCTGGAGCAATTGCTAAAAAATACCTTAAGCAAGAACTAGGTATTGAAATTTTGAGTTATGTCGAGCAGGTTGGTCCGATTAAAGCGGATATTGATCATACTCGGGTTGAAGTATCTCAGGTTGAAGATAATATTATTCGTTGTCCAGATCCAGTAGTTGCAGCAGAAATGATCCGTTTGGTTGAAGAAGTTCGTGATGATGGTGATTCAATCGGTGGTGTAATTAAATGTGTTATCCGTAATGCACCAGTTGGTTTGGGTGAACCTGTTTTTGATCGCCTTCATGCTGATTTAGGCAAAGCAATGTTAAGTATCAATGCAGTTAAAGGTTTTGAAATCGGTTCTGGTTTTGCTGGAGTCGAACTACGTGGTTCAGTACATAATGATCCGTTTGTCTTAGTTGATGGCGAACTACGTACTCAGACTAATCATGCGGGTGGAGTATTAGGCGGAATTTCATCGGGTGAAGACATTTATTTTCGGGTCGCTTTTAAATCAGTTTCTACGATTAGCAAATTACAAAAAACACTAGATGTTGACTACAATGAAGTTGAACTTGAGGCGCAGGGTCGGCATGATCCATGTGTATTACCGCGGGCAGTTCCAGTAGTCGATGCTATGGCGGCATTAGTGATTATTGATCATTATTTACGCCATAGAGCTTACTCTCCTTTATGAAAAGATTTGGCTGTAAATATTCTAATTTAGATTTGAATTAAATATAAAAAAAGCATCCATATATTTTGGGATGCTTTTTTAGTCAGATAATAATTATTACCAGCTTCTGCGTTGTGAATTACCACCACCAAAGCCACTGCTAGTTTTTGGCTTGTCTTCTTTTTCTTTAACCACTAGAGTACGATTTTTGTAGCTAGTTGCATTTAATGCTTTAATACATGCTTGTGCATCATTAACATTTTCCATATCCACGAAACCAAAGCCTTTGCTTTGACCTGAATATTTATCTGTAACAACTTTTGCTGTCTTTACGCTACCATGTTGTGCAAATAGATCTTGTAATTCTGTATTAGTAATTCCGAAATCTAAACCCGCTACGAAAAGTGATTTTTGCATAGTATATGCCTTATAAAAATAATTTAAAATGATAAAACTGAATGTTTAATGGCAATATACTGTGGAAATAATTGAATATTTAAGTAGGTATGATTTACAAGAAAAATTAAATTTTAGCTGAAGATGCATTATAACACGATTAGAATAGTGTTGCTGATTTTATTTCAATATAAACAGATAATAATAAAATAACATCCGAGGTTTTTAGTTTACCGCGGATGCCAACTTATAATTTTTAGTGATGGTATTTGATGTGATGATGATGATTAAAATGCATTTGTGCAGCAAATTTTGCTTCTTCTTGGGTTTTATATTCACCAAGTTGTTTGCCGTCGCCAAATTCCATGCGAACTAAGCCAGGATGAACGTGAGCATAGCTATGAGTTAAAACTTCAAAATTATATTCACGATTGCTGTGCTCTATAATTTTAATAGTTGAACGTACGGTGATATCATCATTTTTGTAATAAAATACTTCTGCCTGAATCACTGATTCAACAGATTCTCCATGAGATAATTCTTCGTGATGTTGTATATCAACCCACTCTAATTGATCTTTAGTTAAATGGATAATCATAATTGCAGTTCCTTATAAAAAAAGTATAACTAAGCCACCCAAGCTAGGGTGGCAAATAATAATTAACTATTGTTAGCTTTGTAGGCGCGTTTGCGTTCTGTTTCATCTAAGTAACGTTTGCGGATACGAACACTTTTTGGTGTAACTTCAACTAATTCGTCGTCATCAATAAATTCAATTGCGCTTTCTAACGTTAATTGAATTGGTGGTGTTAAACGCACAGCTTCATCGGTTCCTGATGCACGAACATTGGTTAATTGTTTACCTTTAACTGGGTTAACGTTCAAATCATTATCACGACTATGAACACCAATAACCATTCCGGTATATAGTTTTTCACCAGGACTTACAAACATCCGCCCACGATCTTCAAGCTTCCATAATGCGTAAGCAACAGCGGCACCATCTTCTTGGGAAATCAAGACACCATTCCGACGACCTGGTAAATCTGCTTTTACTGGACCGTAGTCATCAAATAAGTGGGCCATCAAACCAGAACCGCGGGTTAGAGTTAAAAACTCACCTTGGAATCCAATTAAACCACGGGCAGGGATGCGATATTCTAGACGAGTACGTCCTTTACCATCAGACACCATGTCGGTTAGTTCACCTTTACGGCGACCAAGTTCTTCCATTACGGCTCCTTGATGTTCATCTTCAAGATCAATCGTCAATGCTTCATATGGCTCGCATTTTTCACCATTAATCATTTTCATCACTACGTGAGGCTTAGCCACAGCTAACTCAAATCCTTCACGACGCATATTTTCAATTAAAATAGTTAAATGTAATTCACCACGTCCTGATAATAAAAACACATCGGCATTTTCAGTATCTTCAACTTTTAAGGCTACATTGGTTAATAATTCTTTAGTAAGGCGATCACGAATTTGGCGACTAGTTACAAACTTGCCTTCAGTACCAGCTAAAGGTGAAGTATTTACCTGTAAATTCATGCTTAAAGTAGGCTCGTCAATTACTAACATTGGGAGTGGTTCAGGATTGGCAACATCACATATTGTAACCCCGATGTTTAACTCACTAATTCCATTAATTAAAACGATATCGCCAGCTGATGCTTCATCAACCAGTGCTTTATCTAAACCATGGAAGACTTGAATTTGATTAATTTTAGCTGGCTTACGCTCACCATCTGGACCAGTTGCAACTATTACCTGTTGTCCAGCTTTGATTTTACCTTGACGAATACGTCCGATACCAATACGACCAACAAATGTATTATAATCTAAAGCTGAAATCTGTAATTGTAACGAGCCATCAACATCGTCCTGAGGTGCATGAACGTGAGACATAATTGTTTCAAAAAGTGCTTCCATATTATCTGGACGCTCTTCAGGATTAAGGCTTGCAAAACCATTAATTGCCGATGCATAGACAACAGGGAAATCTAACTGTTCTTCGGTTGCGCCAAGTTTGTCAAATAAATCAAATGTTTGATCAACAACCCATTCTGGACGTGCACCGTCACGGTCAATTTTATTTACGACAACAATTGGTTTTAACCCTAGAGCTAATGCTTTACGTGTTACGAAACGTGTTTGTGGCATTGGTCCTTCAACCGCATCAACTAATAATAATACGCCATCAACCATTCCCAATACTCGTTCAACTTCCCCGCCGAAATCAGCATGTCCAGGAGTATCCACGATATTAACTTTAGTACCTTTATAATCTAATGAGGCATTTTTAGCGAAAATCGTAATTCCGCGTTCTTTTTCAATGTCATTGCTATCCATTACGCGTTCTGCGATATGTTGATGAGCAGAAAATGTTCCTGCTTGATGTAATAATTTGTCAACCAGAGTTGTTTTACCATGATCCACGTGAGCGATAATTGCAATATTGCGTAGGTTTTTTGCCATTGAGTTTCTCTATAAAAGTTTACCGCAAACCGCGGTATTAATAATCAAATAGCGGGTATTATAGCATAGATTAGCATCGGCGTGCTGATGTTGAGTGTTGTCTTTTATATACAGATAATTTAATAAAATATTGTTGCAATTTATAGATGATATGATATAATCATGCTGTGCATTAGGCATAATACTAGATCCTTATAGTAGAAGGTAAAGTAGATTATTAACGAGCGTCAACTCAATAATAATCCGATGACAATGCAAACTAATAAAACCGTGGAGTCAATACGTCAATATTGATTCCACAAACTTATGGTTTTTTAGAAAGCTGTAGCTATTCTACATCTAGAATATCCTTTCTGTCAAATTATTCCACAAAAATATTGTTAAACATTGTGCTAAACTAAAAATTTAGGAGTTTTCAATGTTTAAAATAATCATTTCAAATGCAAAAAAATACATAGCTAACGATAATAAAAAATGGTTTGATAATGATGCCAGAGAAATCATCGCATGGCTTGGTGAATATAGCGATTCCAAAAATAGTCAAACATCTTATCGTGTTGTAATCTTAAGGTTCTATATGTGGATGCGCCATAATAAGATAGAACTAAAAGAGATTAACAAAAAACACATCTATGATTACATCCATTTTGTACGAAATCCATATCAAAGCTGGTGCGGAGTCCGTAAAAAAATGAGTAGCAATGACTGGAAACCTTTTTATAAACCTTTAAGCCCTAGATCAATAAATCATAATATGCAAATTATAAAGCAGATGTTCATAGAGCTACATCAAAGCGGATATTTAGATAGAAACCCATTTTATTTTCAGTTGAAGCTAGCCAGCCAAATAAAAGATTTACCACAAGAACGCTATTTAACAGTTGATGAATTTAGTTTAATAGACAACTATATTAATGAGTTACCAGATAATAGCTATTATCAGCAAGAGATAAAAATTCGTACTCGATGGATATTTAAAGCATTAATTTATACCGCCTGCAGGCGTTCTGAAATAGCTGCTGCCACCATGAGCGATATAATACTAAAAAATGGTCGCTTGTGGCTCAAGGTAATAGGGAAGGGCAACAAATACGGTGAAATACCTGTTTTACCTGAGTTAGAGCGTGCATTAAATGAGTATCGGGCATTCTATGGGTTACCTCCGGTTGATAAACGGGTACACTCTGAGCATCATATTCCATTAATAATCAAGACGTTTCGCAATAATGAATATCTAAAAATGCATAATGGTCACTTGTGGTACATTGTAAAAAGAATTTGCGCCAAGATAGCCAATAAATTAGCTGATGAGGTACTATCTGATAAGCTTAAAAGCGTAACTACGCACTGGCTGAGGCATACATCTGCAACTATACAAGTTGACTCCGGCATTGATATTAGGATAGTGCAACGTAATCTCAGGCATTCTTCAATAGTTACTACCATGCAATATCAACACGTTGCACAAGATAAACAGTTTGATGAAACTGCTTTAAAGTTCAAAATCTAAACTCTTACTATTATAGACAAAACGCTGTGGATAAATTACCTAAAATTTTGGGCGATGCTCATTTTTTAGTGGGCATTCGCCTTAAATTCACGGGGCAATTTTGTCAAAAATAAGGGCAATCCCCAAAATAAATAGCAAAATCTCTAAGCAAAACAGCGCTATTATCCGCCCCATACTAACATACTTTTCATACTCTACAAAGTACAACACCCTTTGGATGTTGATAACTATCAAGTTGGCGGGGTTATCACCCCTAAAAAGTAATCTGCGGTGCATTTAGTAAAAGGGGGTCGACGAGCGCCCCCCTTTAAAACCCCATAAATTAATGCTAGTGCTAAACGTGTTTTAAACACCAATGCCATTTTATACTGGGTTAATGGGTAATTAGAGCGTGATAATCTGATGTTTTTGCTAGACTAGCCCACGAAGTCAGTAGCTGCTTACAAAAGCGTTGGTAATTAGGGGGTAAACCCCCTCACCATTCCGCTATCGCTCCATTGCGTCGCCTATCGGCTCCTGCCCCCAGGTTTTGGTGTAATGTAAAATATACTAAATATGATATTTATTATATTGTGCATAAATATTATACGAGTGATACATAGGTTATTATGGTGATAGTGTTTTGGTGTAAAATCATGGAAGTTTTGCGTAAGTAAAACTAGACGTGTCGCCCTTAGTGGCTGGCAAGTCTAGCCGTTGAGGGCGATGTTTTGTAACTCTTTAGAGGAACAATCATTATGCTAACAGCGGTGATTGGTTTCTTCTTAATGAAAAAAGCCGGACTTGTATCGCTTAAAATAAAAGTTCGGCTTCAAATTGGGAAGAAACCCCGTGCTAAACGTCTTTAATAATTAGCACGGTGGTAGCCCTAGCTTGATGGTTTAGGGCTATCTCCTCAGCGTTATTATAGCACTTCTGTACACTTTGTCAAGTGTTTTTTGGCTCGACCACACGTGCTACCGTACTGATTAGGCTAAAACATAACAGCGTAGTATTGTAAATTGATTTAAACCACCACTTCTAAGATAGTACCTTTGTTAGTCAACACACCATTAATGCGCTTATGTACAATGTAGCCAGATGCTGAAACACTCAGCCCATGGGCGCCAATCCTAGGCATAATCTTTTCTAGGTTGTCTCGGTCGTAAAAGGTAAACCATGTACCATAATCATTAATAAATACTCTGCGGTATGATTTTGTAAATGGGAGTATTTTTGCATCAGCAATTGCAGAATCTCTAAAATTTATGCGCTCAACTATGATGATTTTTACCCAGTCACGGCGATTGATTATAGCCACAATAGGTACAAATAAGAAAAAAATTAGCAACATAAACAGCGCAGAATTTTGAATAAAAATCGCGCCAGCAATCAAGACTAAGAGCATAAGCAATGTTTTTAGTCCGTCACAATTTAGTCGTAATTTTAGCCATTCGATACCATAAATTAGCTGGTAAAATCTTATTTTCTGATCTGAATTTAGGCGTTTAAAAATTAATTTTGTGAAGTAGCATTTTATAAAATATGCGCAAAATATCCAATATGGGCTAAAAATTTTCTTAATGAGCCGGATAATTTTTTGCGGAATTTTGAAATAATACACGCTTAGGTTTATCACGATAATTAAAATTGTTACCGCAATCTGAATTGTCAAATGCTGCATACTACTTCACACCAGGGTTTTATAATTATCATATTATAAAGCTCATAATTATTACTCTTTTGTTGTCTAAACTTACTCAAGAATTAGCTAGGTTAACCCGCAAGTTTGTGCGCTGATTAGTAAAGTTTGTCATTATTTTTTCATTCTGGTTAAAGTTAGCCAAGTTAACCATCAGGTTTGTGCGCTGATTAGCAAAGGCTGCCATTGTTTTTTCAATCAAGTTAAAAATAGAATTTTGAAATACCTCATTGATACCAATACGGCGCAACTTAGGTAAACTCACTGGTAAATTATGTAAATGATGGAGGCGTTTTGAAAATACTTTGTCTGCAGCTAACGTCTTTTTGTAGCAGCTAATAAATTCTTTTCTTATGCCTATATAATCTTGACGAACTCCATTAAATGGTACTAGCCAAGACATTTTATAGCAAATTTGACTAACTTTATTCCAGTTTCTATGCTGCAAAGCCTCTTCAAAATCTTGGAGCAAATTCCGTTTATATTCACTTGAAAGCTGTAATGTCCACACTTCATTTTTAAGGATATCTTGATCTTTTATAAACTCATATCTGGAGTTATTTACTTGAATAATCTCATAGTTATCAATCTTAATTCCATGCTTTCTCATCCTTGCATCTGAGTATGTTTCACGTTCAAAAAATAAATGCTTGCTATTTCCTTTCTTACCTTTTCGCGCCATTAGTATATAAAAGAAATTAACATAATCAACTCGAAGCAACTTAATTTGTACGGTAACTTGATCAAGTTCATGACGACGAGTGCGGTCTAAACTAGTCTCAGTTATTGAGTAATAGTCATCAAATTTTGTTAAAACGCTAGCTAAATTTTCTAGAGTGACAGAGCCAGTTTTATAGTAAAAATAATCATCAGTTAATGAAGCTGTAATTGATTTAACAAATGCAATTAATGATAAGTATGCAGATAAATTATAAATCTCTGAAATTTTTTTTTGATATTTATTCATTTTTAGCCCATAAGTTTATTTAAAAAATGTTAACGTGATTAGTATAATTATCACTAAGCAGATTATAAAATTCATAAATTATTACTCTTTTATTGTCTAAATTTACTTAAGATTAGCTAAGTTTGCCATTAGTTTTTTGCGCTGATTGAGTATGGAATTCTCAAAATTAATTGATTGCAGTAACTCTGATACTTCAATTTCATTATTCCGAGTTCGTGACAAGATTGGTAATTTTTCTGGTAGATTATAAAAATCATGGAGCTGTTTTGATAGTACCTTATCTGCAGCTGCAAATTTTTTGTAAGTCCTCATAAATTCTTTTCTTATGGCTACATAATCTTGACGGACACCACTAAAAGGTACTAACCCAGATAATTTATAACAAATTTGTCTGATATTATTCCAGTTCCTAAGTTGCAAAGCATCATTAAAATTTCGGAGTAAAGTTCGCTTATATTCATCTGTAATTTGTAATGTCCACACTCCATTTTTAGGCAAAACTGGGATGATGTCCTGCTCTTTTTCAAACTCATATCCAGGCTTATTTACACGGACAAGTTGATAATTATCAAGCTTAATCCTGTGTTGTTTCTTTCGTGCATCCGAGAACGTTTCGCGTTCAAAAAATAAATGCTTGCTATTTCCTTTCTTGCCTTTTCGTGCCATAAGTACATAAAAAATACATTCGTGATTTACTCGAAGCAACTTAATTTGTACGGTAACTTGATTAAGTTCATGGCGACGTGTACGGTCTAAACTGGTCTCCGTTATTGAGTAATAATCATCAAATTTTGTTAAAACTCTAACCAAGTTTTCTGGAGTTAGTGAGCCAGTTTTATAGTAAAAATAATTAGCAGTTAATGAATGGATGATTGATTTAGCGAATGCAACCAGCGATATGTGAGCAGATAAATTATAAACTTTTGAATTATTTTCTTGATATTTATTCACTTTTGGCAGTCCTTGCGATTAATAAAATTTTTAAATTATTAGATATTTTATGTTTTCGTGAAAATAAAAGAGTAAACGAAACTGCATATTTTTTGAAAATGTACCAATTTACTAAAAAGTTGATAATTACAGAGGATGGAGCGCTAGGATAGTCAGGTTTTGATATTAATTGAAAACGTGTATATAAGGTTCCTAAAAAATATGCAAAACCGCACACGCTTTTTTAGAGCCTGTAAATTATAATCTTGTCAACAATGATTACCGCAGATGAAAGGAGTTATTAAGCGGATCCAACTGACTGCCACTCAGTATAATTTTTACCAAAACTTTACTCACGCAGTCGGAAGGAGTCGCCAACTCCCGAAGCTGCATTACATTGCCGACAACTCAAACCGCCAGTTTGTAGTTGTTCCTTAAGCCAAAGCGCAGTACCGTGAAGAATGGTTCGCTGCGCTATGAGTGGGGCTGGGGTTTCAAACCCTCATCTATCCACATCCCAAAACAATCAATGTACCAAAAAGTGTACAGGTTGGATGACCGTGAGCCGGCAGGCGTAGTAATACGCTGGCTACACAAGAACTATGAACAATAAAATTGTTCCTCTGGTTGATGTAGCTTAATCGTGAAAGTAAAGGGTGCGAACCACGACTGAAACGATGAGCCTGTTACAACTAAAGTGGTGACAAAGGACAACCATGTGGGGAAACCCTAAAGGACGTTCTGCGAGCTGGCAAGCTTGCTAATCCACCTCCCAATGTAGAGCAATCTATATGATGGAGCCGCACATTCAAGGCTGCTGAGGCGTTCCGAAAGGGCGCAGGGGTATGAGATGGTCGAAAGGCTGTTGGATTACTTGGTACCAGCAAAAAACCGCGCAGAGTCGCGGAATAATGTTGGATCGCTGGACATAGTTTAAGAATGTACGTGGAAGTGTTTGACTTTCTATGCGGGAAAATACAGATGTGTCCGTGCTGATAAGGCTAGCGACAACTTGATACGATATCCAAGCTGGTATGGGGGTGACTTTTTCAGGAACCTTATAACCCACATATCTACCTTAAATGGTAAAGTGAAAGTATCGCAAGACGGCAAACAGTGTATTTAAAGCAGTTGTAACTATGCGGGGAAGCGCTAAGGATTTGATTAACTCATGATGGCAGGTGTTAGCACAGGCTAACCAATAAGTGAGCGAAGCTTAATGCTCTGCATTAAACAAATCTATGCGTGGTAGATTCGGTGAAGTCGTAAGACTAAGTAGGTTCAGAAACGGCAGACTATTTTTACTTGGGTGGTACCAAGTATTAGGTCGGAAACTGATAGCGATTATGTGACAACGCGAAGCATATCGTGAACGAAAACCGAAGGTGGAACTACAGCAGTTATAAACCTAGTTTGGCGACTAGACTTTATGGTTGTAGTACGGGAATTTGCTAGGCTCATGTTTAGCAGATTGGCAATGTAAGTGATTTGAGTAAAGTTGATTCTAGGTGGCACTAGTATTAAAAATCACTTCAAAAAAATCCCATCAGACTGGATATGATGTGGGCGGGCATATTTTTAGCCTTATTGAGATTGTAAAATTTCAAACTGAAATGCTGAAATGCATTTTAGAATAGGATAGAAGTATCTACCGTACATGTTGTATCTATCATTACTTAACTAGGGGGCGATTATGCTCACCTAGTGAGTAGCATCGTTCCTATTTCAGGAATAATCTATGATAGTACAAATTAAAGCATCTGCAAAGATGATTATGTAACTTTGTTCGTACATCGATGGCGGTTATTATTGCTAATGCAAGCGGTGATAATTGTACAGATGTAAATAATGTTAAGATGCTCCGGCATTTTACCTAAATGCATTAATGAGTAATCAGAATGTCATTTATGGGACAGAGATCACATAAGATCTCATTTTAAGAGAGCTTTTGCTTTCGTAATCTACGAGCTACATGAATAGCTCTGTATTAACAACTATTAAGGACGCCTGAGTGCGTCCTTTTTTCTTTAGTAGTTGATTATGAAAGAAAATTGAGGTGATATTTTGCTTTAGGTCGATACTAGAAAATATATGCAAATGAGAATATGAATTATGAATTATGTAAACGTAAAATACTATGCAGTATTAATAGAAAAACCTGACGTCATTGGGCGGGAACCCTAGCCAGGCTTTACAAGATTTAACGGGGTAATTGTATGTGAAAAACCATAAATTTGTCAAATTTATAATTAATAAATGGGGATATAAGATGGGTGAATTAATAGAAAAAAGCAGAAATTTACGCCGACTCCTGTGGGGTGCATTAATTTGCTTTACCATTTTAATGCCTTTGGCTTGGGGTATTGCTGTTTGGATTTCAAAGCACTAAACATTAAGCTAGAAATAAGAAAACCTGACTTTACAGGGTTGGCGCCCTAGTCAGGTTTGATTTAATCCGAGGAAATTATACATGATACTTTGGTCTAAAGTCAATAGGTGGTTTTATATGTGTTTAAAATTAATAGCTAAGTCTAAAGCATTATTAGCCATAATTTGGGGAATGTTAACTATATTACTGATAAAGTATCTACCCCCATTATTGCTAGCTATTAAGGCTTTTATGCAGTGAATGATTTAGTAACCAGGTCAATTTATTTATCCCGGTTACGTCCGGGTTAAATAAATCGACCCGCCAACCAACGGGCGGCAGTTTTTGATTTGATAATTGTTGGTATTTGAGATACAATTTAGTGTTATACGCAATTTAAAGGTGTATAGATGAAATTGTTACACGTGGGAATATCTCGGGTTGAGAGACGTATTAAAACAGGCTCAGATGAGCCAAAAATCTTCTTTAAATCGTGCAAAGCAATGGGCGCAGTTCTTAGTGATTATAATTTAAAGATTTTAGAACTTATTGAGCGATATTCGCCACCGAGTATTAAAGCTCTAGCTAAACTAAGTGGTCGAACACCTGCGAATGTGAGCCAAACGCTACAGCTTTTTATACTGTACGATATTATTGAAATTAAGCGAGAAAAAACCTGTAAGCGTCCACTGTTGAGAGAGTGCCATTTTACGACAGGGCGGAGGTCTGCACGCTCCGCAAATAATATTGGAATTGTTGAATGGTTGTATTAGTCTGACTAGTCAAAATTTTTGACTAGTTAAAAAAGCTGATCGTAATTTTCAACCAGCTTTTCCATTTATTTGTTGTTGTATTTTGCTATTTTTGTGTGAGTGGTTATTCTACCATTTGCGCCAGAAATTAGTCATGGAGAAAGACATACGACCACAGCCATCGTCATCATTATTAGACTTAGTCCGATACATGCCGTTAGTTTCTTTATCAAACTTATTAGATTTATAGATGCATACAATAAAATAAATAATGGCAGCAAACATACCAACTAGCATTAACCCATCCATAATACACCTCTAAAACGTAGTTTTATTTAACACCTAATTATACCATAACATAATGATAGCATTTATTTTTTATCGGTATATTCTGGGTATCCAGATTTTCCGGTCGTACCATCTTTATTTTCCATATTTTTGACTGCTCTTTCTTGCATTCTTTTTATCGGACCTTTGAGTGGTTCAGTTGGTCCATCCGTGATGCTTCTAACTGCACTAGTGGTTGAATCGTAGATATTTTCGCCCATAGCCTGAGATTTGTTATTATCGTACTTACTTGCCTGTGTACTACGTTTTTGGTTGATATTGTTTTGATCTGTAGTTATAGTTTGCTCTTCTTGATTAATTCCATCTATAGCTATTGAAGTATATCTATCTATATTACCTCTATTTCTGTATTTGCTTGCTAAGCCTGATATGGTTTTTTTAGTACCTGCTATATCTACGCTTTGAACACTGTAATCTGTCTTATCACCCAGTATTTGAGGTACAAATTTTTCCTCAGCAAATTTTTGAGCCAATTGGTTAAACTTGCCTAAGTCATGAGCTTGCATGTCATTAATCTCTTGTGCACTCATTCCCTGTGCCATTAGGTCTTGAACAAATGCATTATCGCCACTTGTTTTAATGGTATCGCCCATTGAACTAAGTTTAGTTTGTGCTCTGCTCACGCTTAATGCTGCGCTTGAAGTTTCAGATGAACTTTGCGCTAGTCCTTGAGATGATTTAAAGCCATCGCCGACAATATTGTCAGTTGTTAGATTATGTTTGTTGGCATAATCATTGTACTTGTCTAAAGCTTGCTTATAACCCTGTGCTGCTTTTGACATCATCTTACCTTCTGCCCCAAATTGTGTATCTACACCAAAACCAAATGCTGATAATTCAGCTTTAGCTACAGCTTGAGCTTTTACAGCTACATCAGCTGCAAGCTCAGAACCCCTATTATAAACATTACTATTCTTACCACCATCTCCGCTAGTGCTGGAGTGTCCACCGCTAGTATTGATTGCTGCATTGTGCATTGACTCAGCGACTTTGTTCCATTGTTGCGATTCCTGTCCAGCTCTCTGCCTTACTGATTGAGTCATGTTTGAAATTTGATTTTGTGCACTCTTAGCATAATCAATTGATGAAGCAATTTTGTTATCCATAGCGCGAGATTGTACGGTTTTGTATCCGCCAATGTCAGTTTCTGTTCCTGTTCTGCCAATATCGCGTTTTGTCTCCATGCCTGTGGTGCTCTCTCCAGCTGTATTGCTATTTCTAACACTTACTCGGTTAATATCCATACTTCCTAACTGTTCCTGTTTTCCGACAGTTTCAGCCGTATTATTTACTGAACCAACTAATGCACTAGCACCGCTCATTATGGCAGAGCCAGCACGCTGCAAGAACACCCAGGACAATATCGGTACTAAGGTTGATAGATAGCCCGCTGTGGCAACAACACCGCCATTAAGATCACCAATTTGGTAAAAGTTACTCATTGTAAAACCAGAGTATTGGAGTGCTAAAGCCTGGCTCTTGCTTGTGGCATATACGGATATAATTGAGTTTAGGATTGCATAGAGCACGGGCCAGGTTTGTAGCCAAAATAGAACCTTGATATATTCTATTATTACACTAAAGCCAACAGGTAATAAAAAGATGAAACATAAAAGCGGCCAGATTGCGTAAACAATGGATTCTGCTACAATATGTAACCATACTAAGGAAACAGATGCAAACTGGCTGCCTTGCTTCCATGCACTTACTTGCTGATATTGAGCTTGTGCTTGCGATAATGAATCAGCTAATGCAGCATCTCCATATTGCACAGCTTGTGCCGATACTGAATCATAAATTGCATTAATCATCATACCTTGTTTTAATGATGATGCGGAAGCATCTGTTGCTTGCTTGATAAATGCATTATCTAAATCTCCAACCATTTGTTCGGATAAATTAGCTTTTTTTAAAATCAAGATGCTATCTGGTTCCCATTGTTTAATCATTGCATCTCTTAGCTCGAAACAGGTTAAGGTTCCTTGATCTGTATAGACGTATCGATTTTTTAACCAGTTGCTATTAAGGCTAGTTATTGATGCTGAATAACTCGGAGTGCTAAAAAATGCCTCTTTAGTTAACCCGCTATTTTTAACATTGAATTTTGTAACTGCAGGAACTAAGCACTCAATGATGAATGGCTTAACATAATTGTTCATTGTCATATTATCAAACTTAGCTATTTTGGGTAACGTGTTATAGTATCGGGAGCCAAATGCGATACCATTACCACTATAGGACTCAACCGGATTCATACCACCACCTAGAACGTTCTCATATAGATTAGTAAATCCATAGCCAATCGAAGAAGTGAACCAGCCAAAGACACTTAATGCCCAAGGTGCACCAGTTACAACAAAGGTTTTTTTATTGGTTAAATCTTCAATACGTAAGTCTACTTTAGGCACAATAATAACTAGCCAAATCATTGCAAAGCGTAGAAACCAAGTCCAATCGAGAGCACCAGGCGAACCATCTCGACCTCGTGATGCAAAACTACCAAGCGCTATTGAAATTACGCCAAGAAGCCCCGCAATCCGCCCAATCCAGAGCATTTCATTATGTTTGTTAAAGTCAAATAGTATAGAAAGAGATTCAAAGATGCTGTTAAGATAATCACCAGCGCCAAAAGAGTAGATTATTGGTTGAAATGCCATGGCAGTGTTCCATAAAATTTAGAGTTGTTTTATCTGATAGGATCTACACCAGACAATTCACGGACATTGTCCGTAAGTTGTCCTGGGATAAATAGTTCTACAGTCGAATGCGGATTAGGGGTAAAATAACCTAGTTTGTAAGTCCGATTATTTTGTGGAATTATTGCTAAAGAATTAGAACCTTTAAAGTATTGCTCTAATTTTTCCGGTAACTTGTTCAGGTTTAATATTTTTGCTACTTCGATTACATCGTCTCTTGACATTACTTCATAACCAAGTTGCTGAAATTTAAATGATATTTTATTATAGACATGTCCTCGTACTGTTCCCTCAGCAATATATAGAATTTCTGCAATTTGGAATGTCGAAAGCCCTAGAATTAATAAAAATAATATTGCTTTTTCCTGCTCAGTTATTTTTACTTTAAAACGAGAAAAATGTTTTGTAATTGGTCGTTTTTGTTTTTGTTTTAATTTAAAAATAGATTGAACATCAATATTTACCTGATTATACTGCTCTACGAGTATATAAATCTGATTCTCTATCATTATCGGAATTTTGCGCCAGATTAAAAATTCCAGCTCATTATTTACTAGCCAAGTCTCATTTACTATCATGCTATCGTGTTGCAGTACTACACTATCTAGTTTCGCTATGTCTTTAATGTCTGAAAATAATGTATATTGTTGATTTAAGTTACTTCCTATATTAAGATACAACATATCAATTGCAGTGCTGGTAACGCTAATAACTTCTTGCTCTTGTGATTTTAAATAAGCTAACTCACCACTAAAATAACGAATGTTAAACCATGCTTGAAATATTGCGAATGTTTCAAATTGTCTCATGATATGCCTCAACCCAAATGCTTAAATAACTGAATGAACAATGACTCAATACTGCATGATGAATACTCAGTACAACGATTTGTCATAAACTCCCAGAATAGAAAACAAACGTAATCCCAACTTGGGGCATTTTTGACTATAACTCTTCCAGGAACGCGCAACTGCTCATACAGGTCTCGTAATTCAGCAGGAAGCC
>DAORIZ010000006.1:0-99260 GCA_035438765.1 Burkholderiales bacterium
TATAATAATGTGAGACCACATATGGCAAATGGTGGCATACCACCAGTATTTAAGAGATCTTTAGGTAGAGTATAGCTAAAGACTTCTTGATCATTATTATCATCATTGTATAAATTATGTTTCGCAGTTAGAATGTAACTATACTGTTCTGTCATAGGTTGAAATAATACTCCGCTACCTTCATCAACCTTCACAGAACATTTTCTACACTTTTCAGGAAAGCTCATAATTCTAATTCACTTGTATCAAATGCAGAAAAATGACCACCACTTAACTCGTTACGAAGCATTTTATTAATTAGTGTATTGTAATTAAAATAAATTTTACAATTTTCATTATGTTTGACTATTCTTGCAATAGTTTCCTTATTTGGTAGTCTATGTATGGTGTTTTCATGTGTGCTGATAATAAATTTATTACATTCAATCATACTCAATAAATCATCTGATGTATTAGCTTTACTTCCGTGATGTGAAATTTTCATCAGGTCAATTTTTAATTTGTTTCTAATTGAATAACCTAATTCTTGCAGTCTGCTTACAATAACGCTAGGATGTGAATCTCCTAGAAATAACATATTTTTATCTTCTATTTCCAAGATAAATGCTATTGAGCTACCATTGTGAACAGCTGTGTATTCGACAAACTGATTGGAAAGTAATTCTTCAAAAGTCTTACTATAATCACTAGATGTAGAAGATGTTTTTTTATTTATATATTTTTTCCATTCCTGACATAGCTTACTTAATTGTATGTTTGTGGGTGATAATATTGTAAATTTTGCCCCATCGAGAAAGTTAATTTCACAACTAGAAGAATCAGTTTTTATCAAATTATGTGATATTCTATTTTCTAGTATAATTTTTTCAAATGAAACTCCTTGCTTTGTACTAGTGCGTGTATTACTATCACAACAGTATATCTTAGTTTTATCTTCACTTGCCGCTATACTATTAAAGTACTTATTAATTAACGTACCAGAGTTAAACCAGATATGTTTTATCATCAACTTGGCACATTCTAGATCTTTTTCAAACCATTTTAAGACACCGCCAATATGATCATCATCCCAGTGAGTGATAATTAATAAATCAATATTTTCACCTTTGGATTGTAAGTCTTTTATTAATTTCCTCAGTCTACCATCATCGCCAGAAGAAAACATAGCACTGGTACCAGTATCAATTAGAATATTTTTATTAACGCCTTCATGAGTATACTGAATGTGAATTGAATCACCACATCCAGCCTTCAAAACATTAACTTTAACCATAATAAATTCCACTTTGAATAATATATATTGAATAAATCAAATAGTCTACTTTAATTAAACTCACTTCCCACTACACCCAACACCGCTAATCCTACTTACACCACCACTCATTGGTTCGACCTGTATCTGTAAGCTAATCCGATCTTTGAGTGCTCCCACATGTGAGATTACGCCAATCAGTTTGCCATCATGCTGGAGGCTATCAAGCGCATCAAGTGCTGTTTGTAACGAATCTTCATCCAGTGTACCAAAGCCTTCATCAAGAAATAGCGAATCAACTTGAACTTTATTACTTGATAGTTTGGATAATCCCAGTGCGAGTGCTAGGCTAATAACAAAGCTTTCACCACCGGAGAGGTTTTTGGTAGTGCGAATTTCGCCACCCTGATAGTTATCAATTACGTTTAATTCCAGTGGTGCATTATTATCGCGAATGAGTAAATAACGATCTGACATCTGGCGCAGTTGTTGATTAGCATGTTTCACCACCAGCTCAAAAGTCAGCCCTTGGGCAAAATTACGGAATTTTTTGCCATCGCTGGAGCCAATTAATACATGGAGTCGGCGATAACGTTCGGTTATTTGCAGTTGTTTATCACGCTTGGCTATCGTGTCTTGTTGTTGCTCTTGGGCTTGTTGATTGGCAGTTAGTTGCCCACGGATTTCACCGATACGCTGATTATACTGTTCATAATTAGTTTGAATATTAATAATCTCGGTTTGTAGTTCTTCGCGGGTTTTATCGGTTAATTCTTTGGCTTCTTCACTTATCAATGTTTCGCTAGTTTGTTTTAGACGGCTAGTTAATTCAATTGCTTGCTGTTTTAGGTTATCCGCAGTCTCTTGAATTGCCATCATTTTGTCACGTGATAAACGTTTGCTAATAAACTCAGCTTCATCAGCAATATTAACTAGTTTTAATCGAGTTATAAATTGCTCCTCTAGGGATGTTTGATTAGTTTGTAGTGGTTGAAGCTCTGTGTTATCTTTATCAATAAGTGCAAGCAATGCCGTTTGCTGTTGAATTAGTTGGTTCAATTCATTATCCGCAACTTTGTTTTTTTCTTCGAGGGAATTTAGTTCTTGTTGCCATTGTGTTTCGACTGTATCAGCATCTTTAGTGCCAAATAATGCCCTGCGATTGCTGGCTAATTCGTCAATACTTTGTTGAAGTTCAGCTAGTTCTGCTTGTTGTTCACTCATCTGGTTATTGAACGCTTTTTGTAAGCTAGCATTTTGCGCTAATTGATGGGCTAATTTTTGTAACTCATCTCTAAGGTAATTAGATTGTTTCTCTGTGTTTTGCCAAACGTCACGCAGTGTCGCAAGACTATATTTAATAGCTGGAATAGTCTCACAACTAATTGTTGGTAGCTGATATTCTGCTAATGTTGTGGTAAGTACCTGCAACAACTTATCATATTCGCCATGTATTTGTTGGCTGTCATTAGTTAGTTCTGCCAAGCGTTTTTCACTCGCCAACTGTTGTTCCGTTAGGCGTGCTAGTTCTAGCTTAATCTCATTCGCAAGCTTGTCAAGTTGGTTATGTTTAAGTTGTGCGGTGTTTAATTGCTCTGCATAATTTTGCAGTAATTTAATTTGCTCATCCAGCGCTGTAATATCTATAGTTATTGTGTTTAACTGCTCTTGGATAATTACAGAGCTTATTGTGTGAGTGTTTAAAGTATGTTTATCCGCTAAATTATCAATATTTAATTGTAATTGTGCTTGACTACCAATTAACTCCTGTTGCTGTTCAGTTAGCTTAGCAATATTCGCCGTATTGGTAGTAAGTTGTGTATTAAGTTTAGTTATTGTCTCTTGTAATTGGCTAATTTTAGTTTTGGCTTGATTGATTTGATTATCGATCTCACTATTAACCGCTACACCGCCCTGTGCATAGGGATGATCTATACTGCCACATAATGGACAGGGTTGGTTTGATTGTAAATTGCTACGTTCGTCGCTCAGGCTAATAATTTTAGTTTGCAAGAGTTTCTGTGCCGTTAAATTATCGAGCAACTGGTTGGTATAATCTAAAAGCTCATTTTCTCGTTCAAGCTGAGGTTTTATTTCAGTAATCGATTGCTGCTCATTGGTCAAATCGGTAGCTATTTGTTGGAGTTTCAGTGCTAAGCTATTCTTGTCTTGTAAGAGGCGCAATAACTCACGATAATCGCCTGATTTACTATTCAAGAGTAAAATCTCATCTTTAAGCATGGCGACTGTTTTACCACTCGCTAAGCGCTGGATATTTTGCTCATACTGTGTAATTTGCTGCTTTAACGCAGCTTGCTCTTCATTGTAGGCGGTTTGCTTACTGGCGTATTCGGTAAATTGTTTACTTAATTGAGCCAAATTGCCTTCTATAGTAGCTTGTTCAGCTTGATTACTCTTAATCCCATTATTCAATACCAGCAACTTATCTAATTCCGCACAAATACCACTATAGAAGCTTACTAAATTAGCATCATTTTGATGTTCACTTAAATACTGACTGACTTGAATTTGCTGTAGCTGTTGGTCAGTTTGTTGGCGAATCAACTCTTGCTGCTCATTTAGTAATTTACCTAATTCATCACTACTAGCAGTGAATTTAGTGGTGATTATGGTTAAGCTATCTCGTTTAGTAACAAGCTGAGCATCCAACAAACGAACTTGCTGCAGGACTTTAAGATTCTGCACCTGAGCTGTTTTATAGCTGGCTAATTCTTGCTGTGCCTTGGTTACTTGAGATTGTTGCGTAGTCACCAAATTTTGTAACTCAGGCAACTGTTGTTGATTGATACTAAGGTTATGTCGAATAGACGTTACTTGTTTGCGTAGTTCTTGTAATTGAATATAAATATCGCTATTAATGTCTTCAACTAGTTTTGCATCTTTGAGACGTAATTCATCATGAGCAAATTGGTCTTGTTGCAGCTGCAATTGTTGTTGAGATTGCTGGATCGCTGTTAATTCATTAGTTAACTTTTGTAAATTACCTAGCCAAGTTTGCTGATGTTCTAATTTACTTTTGTCAGCCATTAGTACCGTGATTTGATTGGTTAGCTCGGTTAATTCAGCTTGTAAATCTTCTATTTGATTAGCATTTAGCAAGTTTATACCTGCTAAGGTAGCATTAATATTATTTAGGCTACTTTCTTCGCTGGTTTTACGTTCATGTACTAGCTTAGAAATTTGGCTATAGATTTCGGTACCAGTAATTTTTTCAAGGATTGGCGAACGTTCATCGGCAGATGATTGCAGGAATTTAGCAAAACCACCTTGAGCGAGTAACATAGCGCGGGTAAAATGTTCAAAGTCCATACCAGTTACATCAGTAACAACTTGCGAGGTTTTACTTAGTTTGTATTCAAGGGTTTTATTATTTATACTATCTTCTATAATATGTTGTGCGTTTTGTAAATTACCTTCGGCTTTCTTCCTCGCTCGTGCCTGTGACCAGAGCGTGCGATAGCTACCTGATGGAGTTTGGAACTCAAGACTAGCAAAGCATTCCCCACATTGGCGAGACATGATTTCATTTTGACTTGCATTAATTCGTTCTAAGCGTGGTGTTCGTCCATAAAGAGCCAGACAAATTGCATCAAGTATCGTTGATTTACCTGCGCCAGTCGGCCCCGTGATGGCAAAAATTCCTTGTGCGCTATATTCGGGTGCCGTAAAATCAATAGTCCATTCGCCAACTAGCGAATTGAGATTTTTGAAGTGCAGTTTTAAAATTCTCATTATTCTGCCCTCACATCATTACTTGTCAAATCTTGCATAATTTGGGCAAAGCACTCTTTTAGCTCCTCTTGCTGCTCTTCTGGGATATTATTATTGTTTAGACATTTATCAAAGACTTGTTCTGGAGTTAAATCAGATAACTCAATTCCTTCATCATACTCGGCAGATGATAATATTTGCTTCAATAATTGGCTATTATGGATTTTAATTAATTCAACTTGCGTATTTATCACAATAGTTTGTAACTCTTGCTGTAAATTAGTAACAATTTCTTGTCCGGTATAATCAACTTCAACCCAAATTGATTCATCTCGATTAACCAAATTTGTTAAAGCCAGCTTGATAGTATCCAAATCACCAGTAATACGTTCTAAACACTGAAATTTTGGGATTGCTATTTCATTAATCGTTACATTACCTACATTAACATCAGCTTCGATAATAAGCTTTTGCTGGCAAGTTTCGCCAAATCCCATCGCAATTGGTGATCCGCTATAACGATAATTATCCAATCCAGCGATGATTTGCGGAACATGTAAATGTCCAAGAGCTAGATAATCAATACCTGCTGGAAAATCAGTTGCTCCAAACTGAGCCAATGAGCCAACATATAACTCACGTACCCCATCATCTTTAAGAGTTTTACCACCTGTTACAAATAAGTGACCTGTTGCAATGATTGGAACAGGTTTAGCAAGCTTAATACGTAACTCTTCAGCATGTGCACAGACTTTGGCGTAATAGTAGTGAATCGCTTGCATAAAATTTCTATCTTTATCGTCAGCTAATTCATACTCTCCAAGTACTCGAATATCACGATCGCGTAGGTAAGGAACGGCACAAACTAATGCTTGAGTTATGCCAGTTGCATCTTTTAATTCCAGCACATCATCACGATAATCTGGGCTGATATTGCCAATTACATGAATTTTAAGTTGTTTGAGGAGTTCTTTAGGTGCATTTAATAAAGTTGGTGAATCATGATTTCCGCCAATAATTACTACATGTTCACAGGACGTATTCGCGGCTACTTTACACAGAAATTGATAATAAATTTCTTGCCCTTTATTGCTTGGTGTCGTGGTATCAAAGATATCACCAGCTACGATGAGTAAGTCTGGTGATTTCAAAATGATTTGTTCAATTAACCAATTGAGAAATGCTTCAAATTCAGCATAGCGCTTTTTACCGTATAAAGTACGCCCTAGATGCCAATCGGAGGTGTGGAATATTTTCATAACTATTTAAATTTAATTAATCTAGTCAATATTATACCTAAATACCCACACCTACAGTACAGTTAACCACTAATTGGACTGAAAAAATACTCGCATAAAATAATAATTTAACTTTATGTTGCTAATAGTAACCCTTTTTATTAAGAATAAAAAGGGTTACTGCTAATTTTGCAAATTTAATATTTCACCATATTAACAATAAATCTCATATGAAAATTGATAATTGACAATCTGTCAGCCATGAATTACTCGCAGCTAAAACAATTCAACATAAATTAGAAGCGTTTAGTATAACCATGACAATACGGCAAAGTTCCCTTATGATCATAATAATCACGATGATATTCTTCACCAATCCAAAATGGAGCCATCGCTAATAGTTTAGTTGCAGGCTGATAACCCAGCTCAATAAGCTGTGCTATTAATTTTTCTGCAACAGCTTTCTGTTCCTCGTTGTAATAAAAAATAGCGCTTAAATATTGATTACCAATATCCGGACCTTGACCATCCTGTTGCTCTGGATTGTGAATTTCAAAAAAGCATTTAAGAATTTGCTCAAGGTTTATTCGTGTTGGATCAAATACTACACGTACTACTTCTAAGTGTCCGGTAGTTTTAGTGCACACTTCTTGATAAGTCGGATTTAATTTATGCCCACCACAATAACCAACTTGAGTTAACAAAACTCCTGGCAACTTCTGTAAATAGTACTCCACACCCCAAAAGCATCCGGCAGCCAAAATAATTTCCTCACTATCAACAACTTGAGTATCTGCAACAAAATCTAAAGATGCCGAATTAACGCAATGGCGAGTATTTTTGACTGTGAACTGCTCACCATGAAATACATGCCCTAAATGTCCAGCACAACGTGAGCAAACAATCTCAGTTCTTCTGCCATCTGCATCAGGTAGTGACTTTACCGCCCCATCAATTTCGCCATCAAAGCTAGGCCAGCCACAAGCAGAATGAAATTTACTACTGGCACGAAACAATGCTAACCCACAGTTACGGCATAAATAACTTCCCATTTGCTCATTATCTGTGTATTCACCACTGAATGGATGTTCAGTTGATTTATTGATAAGAATCGCGTGTTGTAGTGGTGTTAAACTTGAAGTTTTTAACATGATTATTTTTCCTCTATGAAATATTTCAGATGCTAAGAAGAGCAGCTTAAGATAATTTCTGCAGCATCACTCGGCGCTGCTTGATAGTATTCCCGATAAATATCAGACTCTACAAATGGATCACTAAGCGCATCGAACAAACGACCAACTTCGCTATAATCGCCGATTTTAGCACGCTCAATTGCCGCTTGTAGCAGATGATTACGTAAAATCAAAGCTGGATTGCTACTGAGCATTGTTTCTTGCCTCCGCTCAGGAGCTAAAGCTTGTTGCTGATAACGTTTCTCTAAGCGGCGATACCAATTTACCAAAGCCAACGACGGATAATCACGTTGCAATTGCTGCTGTCCAGTTAAACCATAGCTAAGTTGCCGCCAAAAATAAGTCCAGTCAATCTTCTCTTGCTGCATAATTTGCAATAATTCGTCCAAAAGTTTTCCATCTTCATCTGTAAACTCACTTAGCCCAAGCTTTGCTGCCATTAATGAGGTATATTTCTGATTATAAAAATCAGAGTATTTGCTAAGTGCTTGTTCGAGATTATCAGTTTCTGCATATATGGAACTTAGTGCTTCGGCTAAACGATATAAATTCCACCAGCCAATATATGGTTGTTTGGCATAGGTATAACGCCCTTCACTATCGGAATGATTAAAAATTTGCTCAGGATTAAATTTATCCATAAATGAAAATGGACCATAATCAATCGTTAACCCTAAAATTGACATATTATCACTATTCATTACCCCATGCACAAAACCAATGCTTTGCCAATGAGCGATCATTTCGGCAGTTCGCTTAACAACTTCCTCTAGAAATAGAACAATATAATCGGAATCAGATAGGTTAATTTCAGGGAAATAATTTTTGCAGACAAACTGTACTAAAGTTTCTAATTGCTTAGTTTGTTTCTGGCGAGCAAAATACTCAAAATGTCCAAAACGGATAAAGCTTGGTACGATACGCAAAACTACTGCTGCCGTCTCAACCTCTTCGCGAAAAATGGGATCATGACTATGCAAAATTGCTCCAGCCAAGGTAGTAGGTATGCCTAGTTTATCCATTGCATGTGATGCCAGATACTCTCGAATAGAAGAACGAAGCACTGACCGGCCATCACCCATCCGCGAATATGGTGTTTGACCTGCGCCTTTTAATTGTAGCTCCCAGTTTTCTACTTTGCTGGTTTGATGTTCCGCGATTAGTATTGCCCTCCCATCGCCTAGGCGTGGTACAGGAACCCCAAACTGATGTCCCATATATACAGAAGATAATGCTTGATATTCTGTAATTACTTCCTTACCACTTAGGATATTCGTTAACTCTACGGCGGAAAAATCCAACTCAAGATCGTTTAATAGCCGCGAGTTAACATGGAGTAGGTGTGGGTTTGTAAGCAATGGTGTTGGTTGTACAAAACTGAAATAAGTTTCACCAAGCTTAGCAAATTGAGGATTAAGGTTAATTTTCATATCAGAAGCTATAACTTTATAATAGTCGAGTAATTAAGTAATGTATTATAGCAAATCAGCGCTATGTTAAAGATGAAAAAAGCGCGTTTTAAAACGCGCCCTCTATGTCGATGCATATAGCTAATTCTTAAGCACTCGACGGACTCCCCATACCTGATTGCGATAGAAACAACTGGTAAAGGCACGGAAATCAGGTCCTTGGTAATGGCTATCAGATATAATCCAATTACCAGTATTATTAGCGGCACTCCAGAAATCACCATCACACTCAGCATGATGGAAACCCCAGCTATCAATGTCCGTCTCAGGAGCAATCATACTTTCACTAATCAATGAACTCGAGCCAATTTTTTGCCCAGTCCAAACGATCACATGAGTAACTTGTGGGTTAATTGCTGTAGTTGTATAATCGTAAGCTAATCCGGCAATAAATAACAAATCACCAGGTTGTAAATTATTTAACATTGCATCTGTGACACCATTAGCGTTATAACCACCACTGCTAGTAAATACAGAAATATAGCCGCCATGTGCATTACAACTGGTATTAGTTGCACCACTACTTGGTGCAAGGCTACCATCAGCACAAACTAAGCTTCCAGCAGCAGTTCCATTTGCGTTGCCAGCAACATCGTCGACAAAGCCACTCATATTTGGCGCTAAATTAGATTGCGCTGTATTTTGTCCTGCTTGTTGCTGAATACCACTATTAAACATGATTGACTCGGCAAAATCATAAACTAATTTAGTATAATCACTACAATCCAGACCATAACCATAATTGCCAGTAGCATATGCTTTACCTGAATTGATATTATACCAAGCAGTTGCAGATTCAGCACCTGTACCAGAATAATTCCAGCGAATTAAGCTGTCAGTTGGAATTGGTGGCATAACATCTGTACTCATACTGCAAGATTCAAAGCTAGCTTTAGCCTGTGGGTTTGGCAAGCCACTTGGAGTAAACTCAGGGTACCAAGTCGGAACATGATGATGACAATAATTAACTTTTTGACCACCCCAATATAACAGCGCCTGAACTACACGTTGCTGCTGCCAACTAGTGCTACTTTGACAACTAGAAAGATTACTAGGAAATGCTAATGGAAGTAATGCGGGACCCCAAATTGGATCAAAGCCCACATCAGAATTAGAATATAGACTTGTATTCTCCACTGTAGTAAAATTACCTACATTTAGTTCACAAAAAGTTGGTGCTGGACTAGGAGAAGGTGATGGTGTAGGTGTTGGACTAGGCGAAGATCCGCCAGCGCAAGCAGCTAATGAAATACAACTGGCAACAGCCAAAGATAAATTGAAGAATTGCTTATGAAACACGATTAACATCCTAAAAAACTTGATATACTCAATCCGATTCATTATCCTCGGTCGTTGATTAAATAACTTTTGAATAACGCTTATTGTCTTGTCTTTGGCGCAAATACTTATCAAACACTACTGCAATATTTCTGATTAAAAAACGCCCTTTGCTACTAACTTCCAGATTAGTTGCATTAAGTGTAATTAAGCCCAATTCAACCAGTGCTGGTAAATCAGCCAACTCAGCCGCAAAATACTCTGCAAAATCAAGCTGGTATTTATTGGCTACCTGATTAAAGTCTAATTTAAACTGACACATAATTTGCTGAATTATATCGCGGCGAATTATGTCATCTTGATTAAGCATCATCCCACGCAAAATCGGGAGCTGGCTGTTATTGATGAAGTTATAATAGCTATCGAGGTCTTTTGCGCTTTGATAATAACTATTGCCAACAAAACCAATCGAGGAAACACCAAAAGCCAGCATATGAGTATCAGCAAAAGTGGAATAGCCCTGAAAATTACGTTGCAGCGTACCATTATTTAGTGCGATTGCCAATTCATCTTCTGGACGCGCAAAATGATCCATGCCAATGAATACATAGCCAGCATCAGCCAAGCGCTCCACGCACATTTGCAAAATATTTAACTTTTCAGTAGCACTTGGTAAATCAGCCTCATTAATTCTGGTTTGTGGCATAAAAATATGCGGCAAATGGGCATAATTAAACAAAGCAATCCGTGCTGGTTTAAGTTGATTAATTACTATATCAATAGTTTTGGCATAGCTTTGCAAATTTTGCAGTGGTAGTCCATAAATCAAATCAATACTCGTCGAACTAAATCCTAAATCTGCAGCCTTATCCAGTACACGTTTGGTATCTGTGAGTGGCTGAATCCGATTAACTGCTTTTTGTACATCTGGATCAAAATCTTGTACACCTAACGATACTCGATTAAATCCTTCATTATGTAAAGCTTCCATAAATTCGTCAGTTACGTGACGTGGATCCAGTTCCATTGCAATTTCAGCAGCATTACTTAAATCGAAATATTGTCTGACTAATTCCATAACCTGATGCACTTCGTCAATTGATAACCAAGATGGTGAGCCACCACCAAAATGCAGCTGTACTACTGGGAGTTTTTTGCCAATTAACTGATGATAAAGAGCAAATTCTTTTGCTAAATACTCAAGATACTCAGTAATTTTATTCCGATTATTAGTAATAATCTTATTACAACCACAGTACAAACACAAGGTATTACAAAATGGAATGTGAATATACAGTGAAACCGCCTGATCAAACTCAGGAGTGAAAACTTTGTTAATTTGACTAAGCTGCTCACTAATACCGAAGTCAAGGCTAAAGCGATCAGCAGTTGGATATGATGTATAACGAGGCGCATTAATCTGACAACGCTCAATTAACTCACGATCAAAATCAATTTTTTGATGATTCATTTATCAATATTCTTTTATAGATTATGTGGTGGATACAACTCTACCAATTAATTAGTAATTTTATACGTAAATCAGATTTACTAACCTGAACGATTTGCGGGTGATTATCATCTTGCCAGCGAAGATATTCAATTTTCCAGTCTAATTGTTCAAACCCAGAGCTTAAACGATCACTAACTGGGTAATTAGGTAATGGAATGCCTTGAATCCAGTAATGTAGATATTGTAGCGGCAAGCTAAAGCCAAGCTGCTTATTCATCATCTGATCTAGGTCAGAGCCACTATAAGATTCATTATCCTCAGTAGTCAAAGTAGCAACATTACTTTCAACAACTATTTTAGCAACCGTACTACCCAGCGGAGACATAAAAGCCAAGACATCATTAGCTGATTCATGTTGCCAGTTAAAGTTACCATAATAGTCTTTGGACGCAGTACGAATGGTAAAGCGCCCATCAATATTATAATTATTATCAATTTGAGTTGGCACGTGATATGCTGCTGGTTGGTCAACTTTGACATCGTACCAGCTAGCACATGAACTTAAACCAATCACAGCAAATATTATTGGAAGTTTTTTCATTGCTTAGAAAAGTCCAAACCAAACTGATAATACATTAAGATTAGCATTGATTGCTCTGTTAAGGACTTTTGCAATTGCATTTGCTGCACTTCAGGAGAGATTACAACTATTTTATTGGCTAGATCTTTTTTCCCCTCAGCTAAATAAACCTGCTGTAGATGAAGCGCAGTATCTCGATCTTGCGTAGCTTTATACGCGCGACTTAAATAACTTTCTGCTCGAGCATACTCACCTAATTTGAATGAAGCCCAACCTATGGTATCTAAGATTGCTGGATCGTTAGGAGACATTTTATAAGCTTTTTCAGCTAAAGAATAAGCCTTCACATAATTGGTAGTTTTATCCGCTAATAAAAAGCCTAAATCATTATAGCCAACTGGATCACTTGGATTTAGTTTAATATATTTATTATACCAAGTAACAGCCTGTTCATTACGATTAGTCATTGCTGATAATGATGCATAATAATAAACAAAGGTTTTATCATTACTATAACGTTTAATATCTTTGGCTGCAATTTTATATGCTTCGTTATAATTACCTAATTCGGTATAAATAGATAATTTTAAGATGGCGCTATCGTGAGCATTAAGTTTACCTGCTTTGGACATAGTATCAATAAAACCATTAGCAGCCGAGTAATTACCCTGTCTGATATAAGAGCGCAGCATTCCAACGTTTGCGGCTGGCTCTAGGATTGGGTTGGCACTTGCTGCAGCACGATAATTACTAACCGCGCTTTCACTTTGTGACTCACTATCATAAAGACTTCCTAGCGCTAGGTTAACGGTACCATCAAGACTGTAATTATGACTTAACGCGGTTTGTAGTGCATCAATTGCATGATTAGTTTTGCCTTGTTTGAAATTAACTATAGCAGAATCAACCAATAAATTGCCATTATATGGAGTTACTTTTTGAGCTGACTCAATGTATTGATTGGCATCATCCAAATTTCCAGTGCGAATCAGTGTTGCAACATAGAGATTAACCAAAGTTGGTGATGGTTTTGACAAAGTTGCCATTTCATGTTGCATCATCGTTAAGAGCAATGGAAAATTATTTTCTTTAGCTAAAATTCCTGCAGACCAGAAAATTGGTACCTCCCAATTAGGATATTCTTGATTAATCTTTGTTATCGTTGTTAGTAATTCTGGTTCCTGTTCTGTAATACTATATGCCACTAAAGCAAATAAATCAGCTTCAGGATATGAAGAGTATTTGTTTGCTACATATTTGGCAAATTTAGCCAAACTATCGTCTGATTCCGAACCTACATCATTACTAATTATCGTTGATAAAAAGAGCAATACTGAACGTGTTTTTGTCGGGTCAATTTTAATCACTTTTTTTAGATTGCTTTTAGCTAAATCAAGATTATTCTGTTCCAGAGCAATACGGATACCAAATAGATGAGCGACATTTGAATCGGGTGCTACTTTTACCATTTGGTTAATTAATTCTCCTAAACGGTCTAATGACTGCTGGGAATTGCTGCTATGTTCATAACTAATAATTGCCTTATAAATAATTCGCGGATCATTGTATTTTTTAGCTAATAGGTAGTAGCCTTCTGCCGCAATTGAGTAATTTCCTTGATTAAATGCCATATCTGCTTTTAATAACGTTGCAAGATCGTCAGCTTCCAATGAAGCTTTAGGAAGTTTATTTTGATCAAAGTCAACAAAATTATCAGCATATTCAATCGCATTTACGACATTTTCTTGATAGTTTTCAGTAGAAAACTGTTGTTGCGAATATGGTGGTGTTGAGCTGGAACACGCACTTATAATACCTGCTGCAATAAATATACTAATCAATTTTTTCATTCTTAACCCTCATTATTTCTTATAATATCGTAAGATAATCAGACATTCCTTACTTGTAAATATTATATAACCGTGGGATTTTACCATTTTTTGATTCAAAGGACTTTTTTTTATGCCAGAACTACCTGAAGTTGAGACGGTTAAGAATGGGCTCCAGGAGTTGTGCGGTACAACGCTTAAAGCTGTAATTGTTCGATTTCCACGTTTGCGTTATCCATTAGATTCATCACAACTTAACCAAGAGGTTGGTAGCAAAATTCTTGAGGTTAGTCGCCGCGCAAAGTATGTTATTATTCATTTGGAGCGAGGATACCTACTTATTCACCTTGGCATGTCAGGTAGAATAACTCTCTTGAAGCAAAAAACTTTACTACAAAAACATGATCATCTTGACATATTATGTGATGATTTCATCGTGCGTTATAATGATCCACGACGTTTTGGTTGCGTAGTATATCTTACTGAATTAGAAAATAATCCTTTTCTAGATAAACTTGGTCCAGAACCACTTGAACAAAATTTTACTAGTGCTTATTTGTATCAGAAAATCAAAAATCGTAAAACTGCAATTAAACAGCTAATTATGGACAATGCAATTGTGGTTGGAGTAGGAAATATTTATGCTTGTGAATCATTGTTTTTGAGTAAAATTAGCCCACTGCGTATGGGGCAAAATGTAACTTTGTTAGAATGTCAGATTTTAGTACAAAATATCAAAAAAGTATTACAGGAAGCGATTGCAGCTGGTGGTAGTTCACTGCGTGATTATAAAAATGCACAAGGTGAGTTGGGATATTTTCAACAGAGCCATAATGTTTATGGAAAAGCTAAAAAGCCTTGTCGCATTTGCAACAGTATAATTAGAGAAATAAGGCTTGGGCAACGTAATAGTTTTTATTGCCCTCAGTGTCAATCTTAAAAAAGTAGGAAGCTATGTCACATTTTAAAATGATTTTATTCGTCCTTGGAATGTCTTTTGGTTTAGTTTACGCAGAAGAAAATACAGAATCAACTGTAGAGCAGGACATCATTGCTACCCTTGCAAATAATAGCGAGAGCTTTACTGAAGCAGAATCTATTCCGGCGCCAATAATGATAAAAAAAGCACCAGAACCCTTAGTTATTGGATTAGCTTTAGGTGGCGGTGCGGCTAAAGGATTCGCCCATATAGGAGTTATTAAGGCACTTGAAGAAAATCATATTAAAGCACAAGTTATTACTGGAACATCAGCAGGGTCTTTGGTTGGTAGTCTTTATGCTTATGGTTATACCCCTGAACAGTTACAAAGAATTTCTTATCAAATGGATGAACTAAATTTAGCTGACTTTACCTTTAGCCGTAATGGTGTAATCAAAGGTGCCCGTCTACAGCAGTTTGTTGATGCCAGAGTAAAAAATACTCCCCTACAAAAATTAAAAACCAAATTCACTGCGGTAGCAACCGACCTGGATAGTGGTCAAAGTATCGGCTTTAATAATGGAGATACGGGTGTTGCAGTGCGTGCATCTTGCTCAATCCCCAATGTATTTATGCCAGTACAAATGAATAATCATCGCTATGTTGATGGTGGTTTATCTGCTCCAGTTCCTGTCAGTTATGCCAAAAAAGAAGGCGCTAACTTTATAATCGCGGTTGATATTAGTGCGAAGCCAGAACAAGGACGTAGTGGATACTTATCCAATTTTGATCAGACTATTAATATTTTAAGCGTAAAACTTTTGGCTGAACAATTAAAACAAGCTGATGTCGTAATTCATCCAGATATAAGCACCTTATCCAGCTTTAGCTTCGATAAAAAACAAGAGGCAATTGATATTGGTTATAAAGCGGCAATGGCTCAAATGCCTATAATTAAACAAAAAATTGCTCAATGGCAAAAATTACATAACTAAACTACAGTAGAGCAAAATCCACCCTAACAAATAAGGATACGAGCATGCAACAAAGAATTAGTGAACAGGACAAGCTAATTTGTCTAAGCGATAATGAACATTCATTTTCTGCAGTAAATCCACCAATTTTTCAAAGTTCAATTTTTAGCTTTAATACTATCGAAGATTATATCGACTATAAAGACAAATTAAATCAAGCCTATTGTTATACACGTGGTAATAACCCAACTTGTAAAATTTTGGAACAAAAGTTAGCTGCATTAGATCAGGCAGAACAATGTCGGGTATTTTCATCTGGAATGGGTGCTATTTCAGCGGCCTTATTCTCGATATTGAAAAAAGGTGATCACGTATTAGTCTTAAATAACGTTTATGGTCCAACCTTAGATTATCTAAATTTCATGGAACGCTATGGGGTTAGTTTTGAGGTGGTCGCAGTTGAAGAAATTAGCCAGCTAGAGCAGTTAGTCAAAGTAAATACTAAAGTTATTTACACCGAGTCACCAGCAACTATGACTTTTGAAACTATTGATTTGCGCGGACTAGCACAATTTGCCAAAGCACGAGAGATTATCACTATTATTGATAATACATGTTTAACGCCTCTTCTTCAAAAACCATTAATGCTCGGAATCGATATCGCAGTATATTCACTCTCTAAATATACGGGCGGACATAGTGATATTATTGCTGGAGCAGTAGTGACTTCACAAAAGCTAATGACAAATATTGATAAATATGGTTACAAATTATCTGGTTCGGTATTGAGTCCTAATGATGCATTTTTACTCTTACGTGGATTACGGACTCTCCCTTTACGTTTAGAAGCTCTGGCACAAACCACTACGCAGGTCATTGATTATTTGAGCGAACATCCACAAATTAAAACTATTTACCATCCACTTAGTTATTGTGGTGAACAAAAAAACATCTACCAAAAACAAACCAGTGGTTATGCTGGATTATTCTCAATTAAGCTTGTAAACAATAAGACTAAGCAAATTCGTAATTTTATCAATAGATTAGAAACATTTAATATCGCAGTTAGTTGGGGTGGATTTGAAAGTTTAGTAATGGTAAAAGATATTAATGAGCTCCGTAAACCAGTCAGTGATGAAGTAATTATCCGCTTTTCACTTGGGCTTCTTGATGCCAAAACAATTATTCAAGATTTGGAACAAGCGTTAAATCAGATAGGAACAGATGATGCGTAAATTTACCTCCATGGATTTCTTTCAAAATTTAGGTAAAGCATTCATGCTGCCAGTTGCCCTGTTATCAGCTTTGGGTATGTTGCTCGGAATTGGCTCGGCATTAACCACACCACAATTAGTACAGCTATTACCCTGGCTAAAAAATCCTATCGTTAGCTTTATTGCCAATTACATGACAACGATTGGTGCTTTTGGCTTTCAAAACTTACCAGCACTATTTGCGATCGCAATTCCAATTGCATTAGTTAAAGCCGAAAAAGGTGTGGCTGGCTTTGCTGGTTTTGTTGGTTTTTATATTATGCATAGCGCCGCTAATTTCATGTTAACTAAATTAGGAATGCTGGCTATTAGTACCGACTTAGTCAATAATGGTCAAACAATGGTTTTTGGTATTCAAAGCATCGACATGGGTGTATTGGGCGGGATTATTTCAGGGATAATTGTTGCCAAACTTCATCAACGTTTTTATAATATTCAATTACCCGATGCATTATCATTTTTCTCAGGCGCACGCTTCGTTCCAATTATTACTACCGTCGTAATGAGTTTAGTCGGACTAGTTCTGCCACTTAGTTGGCCGTTTGTTGCACACCTAATCAATAGTGCGGGTCAATCATTGGTCGCCACTGGAGTTTTTGCACCATTCTTATTTGGGACTGGTGAGCGCTTGTTACTTCCATTTGGTTTACATCATATTTTAGTTGCACTTATTCGTTTTACACCAGCTGGCGGTGAAATGCTGGTCAATGGACATCAGGTTTATGGTGCGCTCAATATCTTCTATGCTCAATTAGCAGATCCACTTACGCAGAATTTTAATCCACAGGCTACACAGTTTTTATCGCAAGGTAAAATGCCGACGTTCTTATTTGGTTTGCCGGGTGCAGCTTTAGCTATTTATCATTGTGCCAAACCTGAAAATCGCCCACAAATCAAAGGCGTGTTAATTAGTGGTGTAATTGCCTGCGTGATTGCCGGAATAACCGAACCACTAGAGTTTCTTTTCTTATTTACTGCGCCATACTTATATCTTATTCATGCAATTTACACCGGTTTAGGTTTCCTTGCTGTCTCATTATTACATGTAACCATTGGTAATACTGATGGTAATTTAATCGATTTGGTAGTTTTTGGGATTTTGCAAGGTACAAAAACTAAATGGTATTTGATACTACCATTAGGCTTGGTCTGGTTTGCATTGTATTACTTTACCTTCAAATTTGCAATCCTTAAATTTAATCTCCATACTCCTGGGCGGCAAGAAGATAGTCAAAGTAGCGAGGCTTCAAGCGCAGCAACCCCAATCATTCTAACAAAGAATGAACGCGCTCAGACCATCGTCGCCGCACTTGGTGGTCGTGAAAATATTCTATCACTAGATAATTGTATTACTCGACTTAGAATAGTGGTAAAAGATATGAGCTTAATTAATGAAGATAAAATCAAAACAACTGGTTCGCTAGGTATTATCAAGCTTGATGCGGCTAATTTGCAAATAGTCTATGGTGTTCAAGTTCATCTAGTTAAAGCTGAAGTTGAAAAACTACTATAATCAACCCACAATTTCATATCAGTATGTGTTGTGCTAAATTCGCGGCACATACTATCACACTTAATTCTACGAACTGAGCAATTGCAACATTTAAAGCTATAAAACATCCAGATTAAGCTGCTATAATAAAAGATTAAACTCAAACATTTTAAAAAGGTAAGCAAATGAGTGTCCTAATCGTAATTTTAGCACTAGCATTTTTAATGTATGTGGCATATAAAGGTCACAGTGTAATTCTCTTTGCTCCGATTGCTGCCCTGCTTGCAGTATTTTTAACTGATCCACGTTTAGTTGCACCAATGTTCTCTCAAGTCTTTATGGTAAAGATGGTTGATTTCATCAAGTTATATTTTCCAGTATTTATGCTCGGTGCTATTTTTGGTAAAGTAATTGAGCTCTCAGGATTCTCCAAATCAATTGTCGCAGCAGTGATTAAACTGATTGGACGACAACGAGCTATTTTAGCAATCGTACTGGTTTGCGCGGTATTGACTTATGGTGGAGTGTCATTATTTGTGGTGGTATTTGCAGTTTATCCATTTGCAGCGGAGTTATTTCGCGCTGGTGATATTCCAAAGCGGCTGATTCCTGGAACGATTGCATTAGGTGCATTTAGCTTTACAATGGACTCAATGCCTGGCACTCCACAAATCCAAAATATAATTCCCAGCACATTTTTTCAGACTAACACTTGGTCAGCACCAATTTTAGGAATTGTTGGAAGCTTATTTATATTAATCGTTGGGATTACGTATCTGGAATACTGTCGCAAAAAAGCACTTAAAAATAAAGAAGGATATGGAACAAATCTACTGAATGAACCAGCTAATTTTGAGCATGGAAAACTAGCTAATCCACTAATTGCTGTTTTACCATTATTCGTAGTCGGTATTGGTAACCTAATTTTTACCCGTATGATTCCATTAAGCTATGGTAAAGAATTTATTTTTGCACTTGGTGATAAAAGTGTCACGGTTGATGTGAGTAAATTAACTGCAATTTGGGCAGTTGAAGCTGCTTTAATCTTAGGTATTTTATGTGTAATAATTTTTGCTTTTCGTCCTGTAATGCGTCACTTTGCGGATGGTAGTAAAGCGGCTGTATCTGGTGCGTTACTTGCATCATTAAATACTGCTTCTGAATATGGTTTTGGTGGTGTAATTGCTGCTATGCCAGGGTTTATGGTCGTAGCTGCAGGATTGCAACATATCCCTAACCCTCTTATTAATGAAGCAATTACAGTTACTACCTTAGCCGGAATTACTGGTTCAGCATCTGGTGGTTTAAGTATTGCTTTAGCTACGATGTCGAATCATTTTATCGAATTAGCCCATACCATGAATATTCCACTTGATGTATTACATCGTATAGCCGCAATGGCTTCAGGTGGAATGGACACTTTACCGCATAATGGAGCAGTAATTACCCTTCTTGCAGTGACTGGACTAAGCCATAAGCAGGCTTACAAAGATGTCTTTGCAATTACCTGTATCAAGACTTTAGCAGTGTTCTTTGTAATTGGCTTTTATTTTACGACAGGTTTATATTAAAAAGTCTGCTATTGAAAAACAAACCAGCCGAAATCAAAGTATTTCGGCTGGTTTGTTTTAGTGTGAAGAGCTAGATTTAAGTTGTATTTTTTCTGGGTTACTGCTATCTCGAATGGTAAACCAGAGAAGAGAAGAAATTGCTAGTGTAAAGGCACAAATCATGAAAATTAAATTTTTATTTGCAACAATACTAATGGCATGACCAACACCGAGGCTGGCAACCAATTGTGGTAAAACTACGGATAAGTTAAATAACCCCATGTATAAACCAATTTTTGAATTGCCTACTTTTTGCGTCATGATGGCAAAAGGTAAACTAATCGTCGCTGCCCAACCAATCCCAATAAACGCCATTAAAGCATAAACCATAAATGGACTAGCACCGATAAACAGCATTCCTAAATAACCAACAGCCATTGAACCGATACAAATTGCATGAGTTTTAGTACTGCCTATTTTTCTGGTTAAAGGTTCCAAAATGGCTACAGGAAGTACTGCACCTGTAACATTTAGGATTAAAAATGAAATTGATACAACCTGCCCCATTTTAAGAGCGCTGAGATCAGGCATCTTATATTGAACGTACGCAAACATGTAAACAAACATAGTCTGAATACCAATCCAAGTAAATGAGTGAGCTGCAAGAATTTTTTTAAATCCAAGAATTCCAGCCTCTTCTTTTGACTTACCTGCTTCTTTTTGCAGTAATGTTTGGAAAATAAAAAACAGTGTAATTAGTAAGCAGATAAATTCAACATAGTAGGTATGGCTTTCCGCACCACTTAAACGCTCGATAATAGCATAGATGCCATATAATAAAAATCCCCACAATGGCTGAATATCCATCAAGATACTTTTAAAGGATGCATCTGATTTGGTTTTAGCTATGGCTACTAAATTCTGCTTTAGTTCACGAGGCTCAGTAATAAAAAACACTGGAATAGTTGAAAGTAAAAATACCAATACCACACCAACATAGATTAATACATAATTATCTAAAAATGCGCCAATTACATATGCACCAACTCCAAAGAAGCCTGAAATTGTTTGCATCCATGTATATCCTCGAGTACGTTCTTTACCTTCAGGTGTTACATCAGCAATAATTGAACGAGTTGGATTAAAACTTACATTAATAGAAAGATCAAGTAATAATGCAACCGCGATTGCAACTCCCAAAATACTATGTAAACCAAGTGCTGCAGCAATGACATCTAAGTTAGGTAGCGCCAGTAACATTAATGAACATAATATTCCACCGATTATAATAAACGGACGACGGCGCCCGCTCCAGAGCCAGACATTATCACTAATCAAACCAATAATAACCTGACCTAATATTCCAGCAATCGGACCTGCTGCCCACACTAAACCAATTTCATCAATTTTCAGTCCATATTTTGTACTTAAAATCCAACTCAGCGCAGAAATTTGAATACATAATGCAAACCCCATTGCCGTTGATGGAAGACCTAGAATGATATAGAAAAAATTACTTAATTTATTTTGCATCGTTGACATATTTTATTCCCCCATAGCGCCAATCAAAGATAAGTAAAAAGCCTTGATAAACAAGGCTTTTTAAGATAATTAAGAACAACTGAATCCAGCAGTCGATGGTACACTTCCAGTATATGGTACAAAATACATAACTGATTGCGCTGGTACAATTAGCTGATTAAGCACACCACTACTATTAACATTAACAATTTGATGCGACATCAAATCAATATAACAACCAGCATTTAGATTAGATGCTGAGCTAGTCATTTCATAAACCGTTGTCGATTTATTGACAATAAACGCATAATTAGTACCACGAGTCAATGCTGCAACATTATCAGCATCAGAAGCACTTACTGTCGCCCAGTTCATAGTCTTGCCTAACGTCTGATTATGGAAGTAAACTCCAGCAATAACTTCATTTTCATTCCAGTACGACACACTACCATTAGCATTGGCTGCAGTAGATGTTCCACTCGAAGTCAAGCCAGTACCAGCTTGTGCTTGTAAATCAGCAAAGACATACGGAGTACCCGCTTCAATAGCCAAAATCACACCATAAGCCAATGGTGCATTATAGTAATTCATTACAAAATTAGGTGATTGAGTACCAGTCCATGGACACATCGCACGAGATGATATACTATCTGGCACGGTATCTTGATCCATTACTAGGTTAATCGCATTCACACCTGGTAACGTGCCATTTGTTGAAGAAGTATAAGCATCACTACTAGTTATCATAGATGTCAATGAAGCTTGTAAGCTTGCGCCATAAGCAAAAGCACCATTTAGACCAGCAAGCAGTGGGAAATTTAACATTTTCATCGTATTACCAGATGAATTGTTACCAGTTGCTGTTTTGATGCTGATATAATTGGTATAATCATTTGCTGAATTAGTCGGGTATTCACCAAAGAAAATATTGCTGCTCTTATTGTACGCCGCAGTATCACTAAACAACTGATTAAAAAATGTTGGTGACTGCCCACTCACATCATCAATACGGAAACCATCAACATTAAACCCTGTCGTACTACTTGCAGCAGCACTCATTGAGCCACTACCATTGTTATAACCCAAAAGCCAAGCTGAATAACCATCAAAAATTGACTGAGTACCACAAGAAGCAGCTCCTGACCAGCCTGATGACGAATTAGATGCAGAAGGCAAAACGCCATCAAACCATCCCTCAGAAGCGGAGAAGTCGGCATCCCATGGTGTTGTGCTACTAAATGAAGCATTGTACGTAGAACCATTAGGATTATTTGCCCATAGCGCAATTATTCCATTGGTATTATTTGCAAATGAAGCACAACTTGTCGCAGTATTACCAAAAGGAATATATCCAGAAACTTTAGTCTGTGGCCACCAAAATTGTTGCAGTGCCGACATATTTCCTGATGCAAATGAATAAGTTTGCCCAGAGTAATTAGTATAATATGTAGTATTATTAACACCTGGTTGCGCAAATTGATGAATTGCTACATCAACGATCAGTCGTAAACCAGCACTATGTGCATTTGTTACCAAAGTAGCTAAATCACTGGCAGTGCCATATGACATCACATTACTTGAATTACCAATTTCTCCAAAGTTCATCGGCTGATAAGCACCATACCAAGCCGGAATATTATCCGCAGCATAGTTACCAGAATATGTCACATATGCGCTATTTTGCGGTGGTGATACCCACACCGAAGTATAACCCATATCATAGTATTGTTTAAGCATTGCTGGAGTGATACTGGCATATGGTGTATTAAATAACTCCAAAATTACATCAGTATTACTATAACCAGTCGCAGCTGTGGCAATTCCACTTGGCAGAGCCATGTTATACGCACCACTTCCCAATACAGCACCTGTTCCAGCACGAGTTGAATTTGTACCAGTACAAAATGCGTTATCCGATTGACCCTGAGTGATGTTACTATTCGCGCTATTACTCCAAGTACAAGCTCCATTTTGACAAATAGCACTACTTAGAGATGCAGTCGATACCTGTTTAGTTGACTGATTTGCGGGAATTGCCTTTAAATTAAGCGAAAGCTGACCAACATTTGTTGCCGGTGGCGTGCTTGAACTACTCGTTCCCGAGCCACAGCCAATTAAGCTTAGGCTACCAACCATCAGCAGCGCTGAACATAGTGGTTTAAATTGCATATTAATTCTCCATTTTCTTAATAATTAGCGTGCGTAATTATAACAGTTTACTGCATTATTCAATAATGATAAGCTATTATTTTGTTAGAAATTCACAATTATTTTGGCAAAGATTCAGCTATTAGTGAAGCTGATTCCTGCATACTGCTTTTGCTAGTATTTGCAGAAGCGCTGGTTTTTAACTTATGTGTGCTGACTTTACATTTAACAAAGACGTTATTGTTGTAGTAACAAATCATATAGCTACCGTCATCAGTATAAAATTTAAGTTTGTCCAACGTTGCATCTGCTGGCTCTGGCGCTAGTGGGTTGGTAGAAGTTACAAAACCTCCCGGCAACGAATTACCACCATCAGATCGTGCTGCAGGAAAGGAATCCACATGAACAATTAATTTGGCATTTTTACAATTCATTGTCAGAGATGAAATCGTCGACTGTGGTGTAATTTTTACATTATTACAGTTATAAGTTGCCGTATTTAAATTGACTGTAGTCATTGCAAAAACTGTAGATGCATTAATACAGATAGCCAAGATCAATATTTTTTTCATAAATAAATTCTTTATAAAACTTACCAAGTATAATAAATACCTGATTGTATTTCATATTGCTGATAAAGATTATTTGATACATTTGTTGCTTGTTGGTTATACCACTGTTGTGCATAAACACCAAAAAGGTATAGACCACGAACTTGTGGGATTGGATAATTCAGAACCAAATCCATTTCTTGCAAACCATCAACAGTAGTATTATCTGAAGCAACATATACATATGACGGTTGGAAAATCAGATTAGTCCCCCAAGAACCTAAAGCGAATTGACCACCTAATTTATACATATTACCAGGAATGCCCTGCGTAACCATATTATATGACCATGCTTCGGAATATAGTGGGTCAACTTGTAAACTTTGAGTATAAGGAGAAACAAATGCACCATTACCGTAGGCACCACTAGGTCCCCACATTGTATTCGCACTCGCATTAAGAGAGAAATCATCATAACTCCAGCCAATCTTAGCACCAGCAATATAGCTTTGAATTGCACCCCCGCTGGTTGACTGACTAATCGCATTTACGCTTTGAAACCATTGCTGATCGCTACCAAATTGTGCTGAAATATTAAATGATTGATGACTGCTAACCGGAATGCTTACGCTACTATCACCGTAAAGCAACGTACCGTAGTTATCAAATTGATATCCCCACAAACGTAAATTATAAGCACCATCATTGGTTGCATAATTAGCCCCCATTGCAGCTGTACCAGCAGAGTTCGTTGAGTATCCATTTCGAGTTTGCAGCCAACTACTATAGTTAGTTTGACCAGTATAACCAGGCGCTGCTCCAAATTGGGCACCATTAAATGCCAATGCTGATAGCAGCCAACCACCGCCAGTATAAACATTGACACCAACCCCTTGATAAGTAGTTGGAACTGTTAACATATTAGTATACATATTACCCGCTAGCCATGGGCTATTATCAAAAGCAATATAACCGATATCAGCATTAACAATATTTTGGTACTGATATTCAATAAAAGCTTCAGATAATGTAATTTGCGTAAAGGTTGGGATGTATTGAGAATAATTACGCCCACCATTAATCTGACTATTTAAACTAGCAAACGGATTCATTATAGATAAGACGCCACCAGCAGAAAAGCCTCCAATTTGTCCAGTTTGCCCAAAGATATTTCCACCGTATGATATACCTGCTGGGTAACGTTGCGAGTCCCATTGATTATAGGTTCCACCACCAAATACATTATAAGTACCACCCTCAAATAGCTTTTGTGCTACAGTTTGTGATTCAATTTGGCTTTCAGTTAATTTTAATGTTCCGCCACCTGACATCATCCAATTATATGGATTTTGGAAATAATTATAACGTCCTATAAATCCAGCATTAGGATTAGTAGGTGGAGGTGGCTGAATTTGATTAGCTGATTCAACTACTTTAACTTGAGAGCTAGCAGCAACAGTGGATTCAAAATTATCCGCAAATGTCAGTGGTGTTATTGCGGTAAATAGTAAGGAATAAAGTATTTTATTCAAGGTATATCTCATAGTAATAATATGATATGTTATGGGAAATTTAATTATTGTTTAATTAATTAGAAATTAATTTCATAGGTAGTAATTATGAGTTAAAATGACTCATATAGTTGTCCTTTTTTGGAGACAATATATATTTTCACATAACTTTTAGTTAATGATAAAATATGATTAGTAGAACCAAAATAGGCATGAAATACTTATGAATACTGGGAATAACCTGATTATTAGCGATGTAATTAACCAATTAGACGGTACTAATTCAGGCGCACAAAATAGTAGCATAAATGCAACAAACGACATTGAGGCAGTTCGGACTTGGCTGTTGGAATTTCGTCATAGCCCACATACATTTACTTCATATCGGCAAAGCTCTGAACGGTTTTTAATGTGGCTAATGCGTGAAAATCTCAGCTTACAACAAGTTACCCGCGAAGCGATTCAAGAGTATCAGGATTTTTTACAAATGCCAAGCCCTCATGACTTTTGGTGTGGATCAGCGAAGCCACGTACTCATCCGGAATGGAAACCATTTGTAAAAGGCTTGTCTAATTCTAGTATTAAGTTAAATTTACAAATTTTAGGCAGTCTTTATCAATACCTGATTGATGCAGGATATCTAACCCGTAATCCATTTCGTCTAATTCGCCAAAAAATCAAAGTTCCGCATGGGGTTGAACGTTTTTTAACCGTTCGTGAATGGGATTATTTGCGTGAATTTATCGAAACTTTACCACAAGATAATGCAAAGAATAAATTTGAGTATGAACGAACAAAATGGATATTTAGCCTACTGTATTTGACGGGTTGTAGACGTAGCGAAGTAATCAATGCACGCATGTCAGATTTTGTGAGTAAACGTAGCCAATGGTGGCTAAAGGTTGTCGGTAAAGGTAATAAGTACGGGGAAATACCAGTTCCCAATGAATTGCTCAGTGCGCTGATTCGTTATCGCAAATCGCTTGGACTAGCAGAATATCCTAATCCGCTGGAGACTGAATTACCCTTAATTTATAGCAAATACGGTAAACTAAAGCCAATTAGTGATTCTATGTTATATAAAATTATCAAAACCACTTGTAATAATCTGGCAGATCAGCTAAAAGCAGATGATCCAGCTAGTGCATTTGTGATTGCGCGAGTATCAACTCACTGGATGCGCCACACTTCAGCAACACATCAGGTAGACGCGGGGATTGACATCCGAGTAGTAAAGGAAAACCTACGCCACAGTATGCTGGAAACGACAATGAAATACCAACATACTGAAGCAGATTCACGGCATGATGAAACAATTAAAAAATTTGGTAAATAACGCAATTAATTAATTTGACTGGATATTGGTGCTAAATCCTCAATTGATAGTTGAAGAACAAACTGAGACAGTTCATATTCAGTAAAGCGATACTCCGTATTACAATAATCACAGTCTACTGAAATATTTCCCTGTTCATTAATCAGAGTAGTTAATTCATCCTTACCTAAATTACGTAAAATCTCACTCACGCGCTGCCGACTGCAGCTACAAGCAAAGATTACTGGGTGTTTAGGCATTATAACCACATTGTCTTCATTAAATAGCTTAGTAATAATACGCTCTAAGTTATCATTTAATAATTCATGAGCGGTAAGCGTATTGGCAAGCATGAAGATCCGTTCAATTTCGTTTAAATGTAATTGATGGGTATCTGGTAATTGTTGTAACATAAAGCCAACGACTTTATTTTCTTGATATGCCAAGAAAAACCAGCTTTTGAGTTGCTCTGATTGTATCATGTAATTATTTAAAATTTCACCAACTTCCGAACCATTAAAAGCTATAATACTTTGATATAAATTACCCTCGCTCTTTGAATCGATACTTACAACTAGCCTACCTTCCTGCAAATAACTCGAATAATCAAGCATAGCCTCATCTTTGGCAGTAAATTTAGCCGTTGCGCGGATATGATATTGATTACTACATTCACTAACAACTAAATTAAAATGCGGGTTATCCTGGATCTGGCAAATAACTTTCCCATCCAATTTGAGGTTGCTAGTTAGCAAAACGTTTGCTGCTAATAATTCACCCAATAATTGTTTTAAGCCATTTGGGTATATTTTTTGCTCTGCAATTGTTAACCATGCATCATCCAACACCACTAATGAGCCTTTGACAGGTAAACTTTCAAAGATAAACTTTTGTAAATAACTTGAATTCATTCAATACTATTCCATAAAACAAACCCACCGTTAAATGGTGGGTAAAAACTATTCTTCTTCATTCATTACGGCGTTAGTGTAGACATCCTGCACGTCATCAAGTTCTTCAAGAGCATCTAATAGACGTTGCATCTTCTTGGCATCCTCACCAGTCAGTTCCGTTTCTACATTTGGCTTCATGGTAACTTCAGCTAATTCTGCACTAAAACCTTTTGCTTCAAGAGCATTTTTAACTTCAACATAATCATGCGGAGCAGTTATCACTTCCAAGCTACCATCATCATTTGTAATCACATCTTCTGCACCAGAGTCCAAAGCCGCTTCCATTAAAGCATCTTCGTTCGTACCAGGAGCAAAAAGTAACTGACCGCAATGTTTGAATTGAAATGATACGCAGCCATCTGTTCCCATATTTCCATGATACTTATTAAAAGCATGACGAACTTCCGCAACCGTGCGAGTATTGTTATCTGTCAGGCAATCAACAATAATTCCAGCTCCAGCGATACCATAACCTTCAAAGCGTAGTTCAACATAATCGACACCTTCTAATTCACCAGAACCACGTTTGATCGCGCGTTCAACGTTATCTTTAGGAACATTATTTTCACGCGCTTTTTCGACTGCTAAACGTAAACGCGGATTAGAACTTACATCACTACCACCCATTTTAGCAGCAATTGTGATTTCTTTTACCATGCGTGTCGTAATTTTACTTTTCTTAGCATCAGATGCTGCTTTACGATGCTTAATATTTGCCCATTTACTATGACCTGCCACAATACAATCCTTTATAAACAAATTTATTTTGGCAATATTTTAGCATGAATTTATGCTACTCTTGGCAGCTTTAGCTTGAAAAAGCTCTGTAACTTAACAGCTTTAACCATCCTTCCCTGCTTTATTAGGCTTTACTTTTTAATCATCAGCTATAAATTGTCAACTAACTATAGAGACAGCAAATTTTTACTTACCCAGTTGATGATACCATCAAGAGAAGAAAAATCATTAAATGAACGAACTTTCAACCCAAGATTTAAATTATTGATGATGTTTGTTAACGCTTTTCCAGCTCCAAGTTCTAAGATAACAGTAACACCAAGTTCCTGCATTATTTCAATCGTACGGCTAAAATGAATGGTATTTGAAATTTGCTGGCTCAGCGATAATATACCATCTTTTGCAGCATAAATAACTTGATTCTCAACACTTGTAACAATTGGCGCAGCTAAATCTTGCCACACTTGCTGACTAAGGTATGTTGCAAAAGCTTCACTTGCTGCAGCCAAAATTGGCGTATGTGATGCCAAATTAACTTTTATCCAATTTAGTTTGTACATTGGGAAATGGGTGTTTAACATATTAAATAGATTCTGTAGATTCTCGACCAAGCCACCAATCACCCAACTATCACGCGAATTTTGAATCGCTGGATAAACGACAAAATCGCGGCAAAATTGCAAAAGCTGATCCTGCAAAATACCACTAACTGCCAATAATGTACTAGACGCATATTGCCCCGCTGCTGCATCCATATAATCCGCACGTGTAGCTGCTAAATTAATTAGCTGTGCAAAATTACAGGCCCCACTACATGCATAACTACTTAATTCACCGAGACTATATCCAGCAAAAGCGGTTGGAGCAGGTAATTGTGACTTAAGTAATTCCCATTGGATATAGCTAAAACCAGCAATCAATGGTTGCGCGTGCTTGTTTGTGAATAACTCACTATCAGTTAGCGCTATTTGCGGCAATAATACGCAACCAAGTTGTTGACTTAAAGCAGTAACTAACCCAACCGCTTCTGGATAGCTTTGCAAGGGACTAAACATATTTAAACTTTGGTTACCCTGCCCACTACAAACTATGCCTAACCCCATAATTCAACCTCTGCGTGATAAACAAAAACTGTTGCTGCCAATAAATCAGCACAACCACCTGGACTAAGGTTACGTTTGACAAATTCTCGATGAATTGACTGTGCACCTGACAGCCAGTCACGTTGTGTTATACCACCAGCGTTAATGAATTTCAAAGCTTGATCCTGCGCAAATTCTAATCCTAGCAAACCACCGCGATAAAGTAAATTAGTATCCTGAACTTGTGATAACAGAATATAGAATAACTGAACATAAGCGACTTCACTATGTCGTGGGTAAAATTTTTTAAGCACTGGTAGATATTGATTAAAAATATCTTCAAATCCGCCAGCTGCATGTTGAATAATATCACATTTATTTGATAAATACCGATCTCTGACTTGTTGCCCGTGAGATGTCCTGTCGGTTTGATGTTGGAGGATGGATGCACCCCACAAATTACGAATTAAATCAGGAATTATCGCAAATTTAGCCTGCTTTACATAACTTGCAGCACAGCCAGCTACCAGAATCCCTAAGATAAAAATTGTCCCACGATGGGTGTTAATATCATTAGTTGCGTGTAACATTGCATTTTCAGCCGCTTTACCTGCTGCGACTAATTCAGAAAATGGTGCATTGTTCTCACCCAGCATAATCATCTGCAGCCAATAATCATCAAGCGCTGCAATACTGGCTAAAAATGTATCTTTATCCATGTCATGATGGCTGCCACTATCTATTAAACTTACCAAACCAGCTTTAGGATAACACGCTAATTCGGCATAGAGCGCATTGTGAGCTAGTGAAACTATGCGCTGCTGCCAATTATTAATCATGCCAATTGTTCCAATAGAACTTTGCGATGAACAAACTTCACCTCGCTAAAACTTTTGCATAATACTTTGTCTGAATCAGAGAACCATTCACGCCAAGCCACGGCACAACTATCAGGAAAAATCAATTCACCATCAACCCTACGACCGCTTATCATTGCTAAATCATCTAGCAAAGTCAAGATATACCCAAGCTGGTTATGAGTCGCAACATGCAGTAAAACATCTAAATCAGAGTTATCATGAATATAATTTTTCTGAGTTAGAATTTGCCAGCTGAATGAGCCATAAATGCACGGTTTAAAGTTTAGCTGCTCAAGCTTTCGAATCATTTTTATAAGTGACGTAACTTCTGTTACAAAATATTGAGCTATATTAATCAATGGTAACGGTACGCTATGTGAGACTATAGATTGAATTGGAATCAAGCAACTATGCCGTGAAACCTTTTTATCCATTCCATTGCACCACGCAATATTCAGATAATTTGGTGTTGGATTATTTTGCCGAGCTACTACACAGGGAAATTTTTGCATAACCCAGCGATTCAATTCTGGGCTATAGTTAAACTCAGAATCAAGCCAAACTAAATCATGGCGTTGAAAATTCATTTTGCAGCTAAAATATCAGCAATAACCTTAGCCGCTAACGTTCTACCACCACGAGAAGCACCTTGTGTGCGCCAATGATGAATATCTGTTGTAGCGGGTAATAAAGCATTAACTCGAGGCATAAATTCTTCTGCGGTAATAACCTCTTCTATTGCACCTAAACGCACATAGTTTTCTGCTCCGGGCGCAAAAATTGCTGAAGTTTTACTTAATTCTTCAAGTTTTTCAACTGGAACTTTGGTTACTCGCGACATTGCATCCAGCCACATTACCGCAATTTGTGCCTCTTTAAGCGCAAAAATATAATCAGCATTCAATGCACTTGCAATAAACGCACCACCCAAAGCTTTACCATAAACCAAAGCAAAAATCTTGTGCCCTTCTGCTCGTGCCAGATTAAATGCTGCAATTAAATGTCCATAGTAACTATTTAAGCCAAGTAATTCTGCATTATGACTGACTTTTTGTCCTGCGGTATCAATCACGATACAAATAGGGCGCTTCGGATGATTTTCAATTGTCTTCAAAATAAAATCTGCTAATTTAATACTCATCGCGTTATCTAAGCTTGCCTGATTGACGATTCCACATAATGCGAATGTTTGCTCTTGGTAACTAAATTCGCCAAGCAATATATCTTGTTCAACTGTCGTTTTAGCGTTACTACCAAATGTAGCACTAATTAATTGTTGGTATTCCATGATTACTCCGCCAAAGATTGTTGTAATTGTTGAAATTGCGCATCACTAAAATTTGACACCTGTTTAGGATCACTAACTCCTAGGTCATGCCAAATATCAAGCGCATCATGATAGTTGGCATATTTAGTAACTAATTGTGCCAAGCGCAAATTATCAGCGCGCAAACCATCCAAACTGAGTGTAACCGGATTATCTAAAGCAAATTTGATTTGCTGATGAAGTTTATCTATTTCAGGAATGCAGTACTCAGATAAACCGAGTAAAGCACGGTGTTTACCACCACATGTTCGCCACACCAAGGCACGGTCTTTGGAGTCATATTCATCAACCCCCATGACAGTTTCGATAACCTCTGGTCCTGAAACACCACTACGCCCTTGTTCACTAATAAATAAACTATCTACACATGTCGCAGTAATACCAACACCACCAAAAGCACCATTCTTTCCTGCAACTACCGCAATCACTGGGATACCACTCAAGCGTAAAGCAAATATACTTCGAATAATTTCACTAATCGCAATTTCACCAGCATTAGCTTCTTGTAGACGAACCCCACCGCTATCCAACAATAAAACTACGCTACTTACTTTCCGTTCTAGCGCCCGTAAGCACATTCCCACAATTTTGGCACCATTTACCTCACCAACCGCACCACCAATAAAGTTAGCTTGTTGCGCAATTATCGCAATTTCTTTACCATCGAACTTAGCATCACCAATCACTACCCCATCATCAAATGAAGTTAATAAATCAAGCCGACCAAGATGTGGGCTAGTTACTTGTGCTGCTGGTGGCAAGATTTCTTCAAAGCTACCCTCATCAACCAGAGCCATAATTCGCTCACGTGGAGTAAGCTCAACATAGTGTGAATTAGTTATATGCTTATTTGCTGATGCAACCAAGTATGTTTCATAGGCTTGACGCAAACGCAATGCTACAATTGCCGGAGTTGCACCACTATCATGCAAAATAAACTCCAACCCGCCAATAGCAAATTTAGCAGCAAAATCACTAAGTACAGCATGCCAGATTTCAGAATATCCCGCTACACTGGTAACAACCGTAAATTTTGCACTAAGACTATCATCATGGCTTAATAATAAAATTTCAAGATTACCTGAATTTACCACTCCGGTACTCGCACCAATCTGTCCTCTAGGAGCAGTTTTGCTGGATAGATTATAATTTAGCTGTTCCATCGTATTTTACCAATCCCTAAAGCTTGATGGCGGTTGATATAAGCCACCAGAAATATGAACCAAGTCCTTAATGGTCTTAGCCGCTAATAAATCGCGTGTCACATCACGATAGCTAATTCCAATGTCTTCTGGATATTGTATTACACCACGTTCACGTAATTGATTTACCATTTCTTTATCGCGTAGTAAACCAACTGGAGTATAACCAGCAATACCACGAATTGCTTGCTCACGTTCAATAGAATTACGACAAAGTAGCAGATTGGCAATTCCCTCTTCCGTCACGATGTGCGTAACATCATCACCTAAAATCATAATCGGCGGTAACGGCGTGTGCATTTTTTCCTGTAATGCCCAAGCATCAAGTTTATCGACAAAAGTCGCCACACCAGCAGCTTGGAAAGTATCAACCATTTGTACTACTAATTTACGCCCACGTAAAAATGGTTTATTTTGACTGGTGGCATATTCTTGCCCTGCTTGTAACCAACATGGAGTGGAATGTCGCCGTGCATTTACATCACTACCGAGATTTGGCGCACCACCAAAACCAGTTATCCGTTCCAAGGTTGCAGTAGAACTATTCCCTTGTAAGTCAATCTGCAAAGTTGCACCAATAAATAAGTCAATTGCATATAAACCAGCTAATTGAGCAAACGCTCGATTACTGCGCTGCGAACCATCAAAACCATTGAAGAAAATATCAGGATGGGCGCGGACATATTCATTCATTCCAACTTCACCACCCGGTGAACAAATGGTCTTAACAAAGCCTGCCTCAATCGCAGGAATCAAAGTTGGAACAGGATTAATTACAAAATTTTGGCAAATCTTATCTTTTAGACCAAGACTCTCGGCATAAGTTGGCAAAAGCAATTCAATGGCACAAGTATTAAAGCCTATTCCGTGATTGAGACGATTTACGCCATATTTAGCATAAATACCTTTGATTACCATCATTGCCATCAAAATTTTTAGTTCGTCAATTTTTGCAGGGTCGCGGGTAAATAATGGATTGAGTACCATTGGCAGTGGACTATGTACAACTACATCAACCCACGAGGCTGGAATATCCACTCGTGGTAATTCATCAACTACTTCATAGACTTCCGCAATCACCAAACCATTGCGAAAAGCAGTAGCCTCAACAATCGCTGGAGTATCCTCAGTATTTGGCCCAGTGTAAAGATTACCCTGCCGATCGGCTTTTGCCGCAACTACCAATGCGACTTTTGGGGTAAGATCTACAAAATAACGAGCAAATAGCTCCAAATATGTATGAATCCCACCAATAGTTATTTTGCCACTGGCAGCAAGCTGTGCCAAACGAGCACCCTGCCCACTGGAATAGCAAAAATCTACTCGATTGGCTAAACCTTTTTCAAAGACACGGATATGTTCTGGTAAACTTAACGCTGATTGAACTATGTGTAAATTATTTGTCTGCTCTGGATCTAACTGCGCCAGAGCTTGTGCTAAAAACTGGGCTTGCTTTTGGTTATTACCCTCTAAACACACTCTATCGCCAGAGCGAATAACTAGCTGTAGCAAAGAGACAAGCTGTTCACGCGCGACCCATTTTCCACTAAGTAAGTGCTGCACACCAGCCAAACGCTGTAACTTATTTTTATGTTCTAAATTAAATTCCATAGCTATTTCCGATTCAATGAAAAATTACATATCCTCTAACCGCCAACAATTAAGCCACCATCTAAACGCATAGTAGGCTGTCCAACCCCAACTGGTACAGACTGTCCATCCTTACCACACACGCCAACACCGCTATCTAACGCAAGATCATTACCAATCATCGTTACATGCTGTAAACACTCAGGACCATTTCCTACCAAAGCACAGCCTTTCACTGGGTATGCAAGCTTACCTTTTTCGATCACCCACGCAACGGAAGCATTAAACACAAATTGCCCCGAAGTTATGTCAACCTGACCGCCTTCAAAATTTTCTGCAAATAAACCATATTCAACACTGGCAATAATTTCCTCTGGAGTATGTTTACCACCTAACATATAGGTATTCGTCATCCGTGGGATTGGGTTACTGGCATAAGATTCACGTCGACCGTTACCCGTTGATTGAGTATTCATTAGTCGTGCATTTAATTCATCAAATAAATACCCCTTAAGGATACCATCCTCAATCAAAACCGTGCGCGAGCTTGGATTACCTTCATCATCAATATTCATTGAGCCACGACGGTCACTAATGCATCCTTCATCAATTACGGTAACACCTTTACTCGCAACTTGCTGACCAATTTTACCACTAAATGCAGAACTACCCTTACGATTAAAGTCTCCCTCAAGACCGTGACCTACCGCCTCATGTAAAATAACTCCCGCCCAGCCATTCCCTAAAACTACGGGCATTTCACCACTTGGTGCAGGTTTTGCTTCCAATTTTAACCCTGCTTGCAAATATGCTTTCTCAATATAACTAGTTACCATCTCGATGCTGAAATAATCAAGAGAATATCTTCCGCCACCACCCGCAGCAGCACGTTCCATTTTACCATCTTTATTGACAATAATAGTAATACTCAAATGAATCAGCGGACGAATATCGCTAAAATGACGCTCATCACTCCGCGCCAAATAAATTTGATCATACTCAAGATTAATACTTGCAATAACATTTGTTACATAGTTTTTGGTACGAGCAATTTGATTGATACTTTGTAATAACTGGATTTTTCTGGCACTGTCCCAACTTTGGAGTGGGTTTTCAAAAGTGTGCAAATTGAGTACATTGTTATTTACGTTTGAATAACCTTGATTATGCTTATTCACCGACTCAATGTATAAATTATCAACTAAATCTTTAATCACGCGTTGATCTAAGGCATTGGCATAGCTAAAAAAAGTTTTCTCACCACACACCGCACGCACACCAATTCCTTGATTAACCGCGTAACTTCCAGATTTAATAATTCCTTCATCAATCACCCATGATTCACTAGCGGTATTTTGTAAATATAAATCAGCAAAATCTATTCCTCGTTTGGAAAGTTGATTTAAGTGTACATTTAAAAAATTTGAATCAATTCCGTTATTAGCTAATAAACAATCCACTACTTGTTGATTTATCATAATTCTTCAATCTAAAATTAAAGCCATTTAAACACATGGCTATAAATAATTAAAAAAGCCACCCGAAAGTGGCTGTGTGTTTATTGACTTACTTGTGCTGGCGCGGCATCACCGTTAGTATTTTGCACTCGGTCAAGCTTATAATTCACCTTATATAAACTTCTTAATGAACCAACATAAGCATTCAGATTCATCATTGAGTATTGCTCTGCTAACTGCGAAACAACTTTCTCATTTTGTGCATCTAAACTTTTATCCGTAGCTTGACTATTAATCTGGTATAAAACATACGAACCATCTTGTGCTAGTGCCCCAGTATAGCTCGGGAAATTTGCTGGTGCTGCAAAAATTTGTTTCACTGCCATAGGATCAATAGTTTTACTTTGCCCAAGTAAAGTTACATTTTCAGGATTAGCAAAACTAAGTTTTAATTTACCCTGTTGTAATTGAGTTAAATCTTGTTGTCCAAGTGCTGAAGCCATTTGGCTCGCTTGTTGTGCCTTCAAGGCATCAATAATTTGCGGTTTTACGGTTTCCAAAGGCTTCATCGTAGCAGGTTTATAGTCAGTAGAACGTACCACTACATAACTACCATCACCCAAGTCAACAACTTCACTATTATGATGTTGTTTAAGCACTTCATCACTAAAAACAGATTTTTGTAATTTTGGATTGGCAAACAATCCTGTGGCAGTGGAACCTTTACTTACCCAATCACTATTTTGAATTGTAACTCCAAGTTTTTGTGCAGCAGGTTCTAATGAATCAGCTTTGTTATAAGTTAAATCATTTAACTGATCAATCATAGATGGTAACTGTTGCTGTGCTTTCTGCTTTTGCAATTGCTGTACAACTAACGCACGCTTAGACGCAGCATCATTACCTTTGATATCATTTAGTTTCAAAATATGGAAGCCATACTGGGTTTCAACTAAGTTACTAATTTGTCCTTTTTGCATATTAAATGCAACATCTTCAAATGGTTTAACCATTACCCCATGCCCAAAGAACCCTAAATCACCGCCATTAGCAGCAGAACCAGGATCTTGTGAATATTGTTTCGCTAGTTTAGCAAAATCAGCTGGGTTAGCCTTTACTTGCGCCAATACTTTTTCAGCTTGGGCTTTTACCTGTGCCTTTTGAGCAGCTGTTGCATCGGGAGCGACTGTAAACAATATGTGTGAAACATCAATTTGTTCATTATTGCTCGCATTTGGATGATCTTGCAAATATTGAGATACATCAGCATCGCTAACCGTAATCATCTTTGCTACATTATCGGCAGATAATTGAATATATTGTAATTTAACTTGATCAGGAATCGTATATTTAGCAATGTTTTGTTGATAGTAAGCAGCTATGTCGCTTTCAGAAATATTAATTTTGGCATAAAACTGCTTAGGATCAATTACATAACGTGAGACATTACGCTCACGACTTAGCAAAGAAGCAAATTTATCCTGAAATGTTTGCGAAGTAAAATATGAATTTTTAAAGAAATCAAGTTCTTGATTAATCAAAATTTGCTGCTGCATATCTTGTTCAAATTTAGCCGAAGTTGTATAGCGCTGTTTCAAAAAATCTTGGTATTTGTTAAGATCAAATTTACCATCAGTTTGAAATGCAGGTATTGCTGCAATCGCGTCTTGCAATTGGGTAGTTGTCACGCTTAAGTGATGATCATCAAATGAGTTTAGTAATAACTGACGATTAATCAAACCAAATAATACTTGCATTTTATCCTGTGATTGCCCCTGAGACTGATCCATCGCACGATCAATATCTTGAGAGTAAATTTTACTACTACCAACTTTAGCCACGTAACCATCGTCACCACTCATACCAAAATAACCGCTTATGCCCCAAACCACGAAGGTTCCAGCAATTACGATCATAATCCCTTTGACCATTTTTTGGTGTTTTTCAACAACATTAAACATCTTTAAACCCTATCTTAAACTTAACTTGACAACTAAAATATATAACAATTAAAAACTAATTATCCACCGATATTATAATTTGGAGCTTCTTTAACAATCTGAACATCATGAACGTGTGACTCTTTTATCCCTGCGGCAGTAATTTCAACAAATTCAGCATAGCGATACATATCCGCAATTGTTGCGCAGCCCAAATATCCCATTGATGCGCGAAGTCCACCGAGAAGTTGATGCACGATTGAATTCAAAGACCCTTTATGGGGAACACGTCCCTCAATTCCTTCTGGCACTAATTTATCATTTCCAGCATCTTTTTCCTGAAAATAACGATCAGCAGAGCCTTTACTCATTGCACCAAGCGAACCCATGCCACGGTAAGATTTATAACTGCGCCCTTGATAAAGCTCAATTTCACCGGGTGCTTCGTCAGCACCAGCAAGCATACTTCCTAGCATAACACAAGAGGCACCAGCAGCAAGAGCTTTTGCTACATCACCAGAAAAACGAATCCCACCGTCACCAATTACCGGCACTCCAGAACTAGCCAGATAATCCGCAACATTGGCAATTGCTGATAATTGTGGTACACCGACTCCTGCAACTACCCGTGTAGTACAAATTGAACCAGGACCAATACCAACCTTAACTCCATCTGCTCCGGCATTCACTAAAGCTTTAGCAGCCGCAGCAGTTGCAATATTGCCGCCAATAACGTCAATATGCGGAAAATTATTTTTAATCCAACGCACGCGATCGATCACCCCTTGCGAGTGCCCATGAGCAGTATCAACAATGATAACATCAATTCCTGCTGCTGCCAGTAAAGTTACACGTTCCTCTGTGTCGCCACCACTACCAACCGCTGCTCCAACCCGTAGACGCCCCAAATCATCCTTACTTGCAAGCGGATATGCCATATTTTTGGTAATATCTTTAACTGTAACTAAACCACGTAGTTCAAAAGCTTGATTCACTACCAAAACACGCTCTAGACGATGCTTATGCATTAATTCTTTGGCATAATTAACTGAATCACCTTCCAATATTGTAACTAAACGTTCACGTGGTGTCATGATATTGCGTACTGGCTGTTCTAAATTAGTTTCGAAACGCACATCACGATTAGTAACAATTCCCACCACCTTACCATGTTCAATTACCGGAACGCCAGAAATCTTACGACGTTGCGTTATTGCCAATAATTCACGAACACTTGCATTTGGTTCAATAGTGATAGGATCTTTTACAATACCAGATTCATGACGCTTGACATTAGCAACACGGCTAGCCTGATGCTCAGGTGTCATATTTTTATGAATAATGCCGATTCCACCTTCTTGCGCCAAAGCAATCGCCATACGTGCTTCTGTTACTGTATCCATCGCAGCGGAAACAAGTGGAATATTTAAGCTTAAATTACGAGTTAACTTGGTAGTTAAACTAACATCTTTGGGTAACACTTCTGAATGTGCTGGCACTAATAAAACATCATCAAAAGCATAGGCTTTTTGCAAAATTTTTAACATGGTATTTAATTTCCTATCGTTAGTTATCGTCTACTTGTTTAATAATATCTGTAAAATCAACTACATCCTTGAAGCTTCGGTAAATTGAAGCAAAACGAATATATGCTACTTTATCTAATTTTGAAAGCTGTTCCATTACCAGATCACCAATTACTCGACTATCTATTTCTCGTTCATGATGCATCAATATTTTTTGACGAATAGTTTCAATTGCCGTATCAACCAACCCCATTGCCACAGGGCGTTTATGCAATGCTTTCATGAAACTGACACGAATTTTCGATTCGTCATACTCCTGTCGTGAACCATTAGTTTTAACGACGGCAGGAAGTTGTAACTCAATTTTCTCAAAAGTATTGAAGCGACGATCGCAATGCATACATTTTCTTCGTCGCTTAACAATCATTTTATCATCGCTAAGTCGAGTATCGATGACTTGAGTATCATCATAATTACAAAAAGGACATTTCATTAATAAATCCTAATTTGTAGATTTGATTAATGGGAATCCTAATTGTTCGCGAGAAAGATAGTATTTCTCGGCAACCAATTTAGCTAAGGTACGAATTCTGCCAATGTAAGTCGCTCGCTCTGTTACTGAGATCGCTCCACATGCATCCAGCATATTAAAGGTATGCGCAGCATTCAAAATCATTTCGTAACCAGGTAAAACTAATTCTACTTCAAGCAATCGCTTAGCTTCACTCTCAAAATTATTAAAGTTCTTAAATAATAACTCACTATTGCTATGTTCAAAGTTGTATTTGGACTGCTCCACTTCGTTTTGATGAAATACATCGCCATAGCTTACATTGTGCCCATCCAAAGTACGCGCCCAAACTAGGTCGTAGACGCTATCGACACCTTGTAAATACATTGCCAAACGTTCAAGCCCATAGGTGATTTCGCCAAGTACTGGTTTACAATCTAAGCCACCAACTTGTTGAAAATAGGTAAATTGTGTTACCTCCATACCATCAAGCCAAACTTCCCAGCCTAGTCCCCAAGCTCCTAAAGTTGGATTTTCCCAGTTATCTTCGACAAAACGAATATCATGAACTAGTGTATCTACACCAAGCTCACGAAGTGAATTAAGATACAGCTCTTGAATATTGTCTGGGGATGGTTTCAATACTACTTGAAACTGGTAGTAGTGTTGTAAACGGTTAGGACTCTCGCCATAGCGCCCATCTTTTGGACGACGAGATGGTTGTACATATGCAGCAAACCATGGCTCAGGACCGATACTGCGTAAAAAAGTTGCAGTATGCGAGGTTCCTGCACCCATTTCTTTATCATACGGCTGCAAAATTACGCAGCCAACTTTTGCCCAATAAGATTGCAGTTTTAATATAATATCTTGAAATGTCAATATGTTATCGCTTACCGCCATTGCTATTTATCTCTTTCACTCAAAACTTTGTTACAATTAAGCGGTGATTTTAGCAAAATTCTGTACTCTTCGCCGAAATTTATGCCGTAATCACAACTTTATGCTAGAATATAGCGCATTCAACTTAGAGATGGTTTTAAATATATGAGTATTATTCGAAATAAAAAAGCGTTTCATGATTTTACAATAGAAGAAACATTTGAAGCAGGTATTGCGCTTGAGGGCTGGGAAGTTAAGGCAATTCGAGAAGGTCATGGACAATTAAAAGACAGCTATGTCAAAATAAAAGATAATGAAGTATGGCTACTTGGTTTCACCGTAACTCCGATGCTATCTGCCAGTACACATGTCTCACCTGATGCAATGCGCTTAAAAAAACTACTATTACATCGCCGGGAAATCGATAAGCTTATTGGGAAGGTTGAACAAAAGGGTTATAGTCTAATCGCAATTGATTTACACTACAAAAAAGGGCGCGTGAAAGCTGAAATAGCATTGGCTAAGGGTAAGAAACTTTATGACAAGCGCGCGGCAGAAAAAGAGCGAGATGGTAAAAAAGAAACAGCCAAAGCGATTAAAGAGTTTAAGCGCCTTTAGGTTCTCCTCATATGCCTTTGACAAATCGAGTAAACTTTACTATAATAACCGCCTGACAAATACTTCTTTATAGGTTTATAACAAAATGACAAGTGAAATTAAAAAACAAGCAGAAACTAAGATGGGTAAAAGCTTGGACAGCTATAAAAATACATTAACTAAAATTCGCACAGGTCGTGCGCATGCAGGTTTGCTTGATCATGTACAAATTGACTATTACGGTGCAATGATGCCTATTAATCAAGTAGCAACGGTGACTGCCAGCGATGCCCGCACATTAACAGTGCAACCTTTTGAAGCTAAAATGTCTGGAGCTATTGAAAAAGCAATTCGCGATGCAGATTTGGGATTAAATCCAGCAACTAATGGTAACACCGTGCGTGTTCCCATGCCAGCACTAACTGAAGAGCGCCGTAAAGAACTTATTAAAGTTGTAAAAGGCGAAGCAGAGGAAGCCAAAGTAGCAGTTCGCAATGTACGTCGTGACGCTAATAGTGAGCTAAAAGCAAAGTTAAAAGATAAAGCAATTACTGAAGATGATGATAAACGAACTCAAGATGAAATTCAAAAATTCACGGACAAATATATTGCTGAAATTGATAAATTAACTGCAGATAAAGAAAAAGAACTATTAACCGTTTAACGCTAAACTGCCATTTCATTAATCTAATAAAATGCAATGCTTAAACGCATTGCATTTTATATATTTATACAGTAAAAGATGAAACAAATACCACAACATATTGCAATTATCATGGATGGTAACGGGCGCTGGGCAAAAAAACGTTTTTTGCCTCGTGTTGCTGGACATGTTAAAGGTGTTAATTCGCTCAAAAAAATCGTGACTCATTGCAACGATTTAGGCGTTAAATATTTAACTGTTTTTGCGTTTGGTCGTGAAAATTGGAATCGTCCACAAAATGAAGTTAGCTTTTTAATGCGCTTGATTTTTAAACGCTTAAATAAAGAACTTGATGAATTGCATAGTAAAAATGCGCGGATTAAATTTATTGGTGATAGAAGCAGAATTAATTGTGAATTATTGGCAAGTGTAATGGCTGCTGAAGATAAAACTAAGCAAAATACAGGATTAAATTTTAGCATCTGCTTGGATTATAGCGGTCAATATGACATAATTCAAGCCGTAAATAAAATTATTGCAGAACAGCCGCAAACTCCAATAAATGAAGAAACACTTAGTCACTATCTTTTAACTAATGGTATGCCAAATCCAGAATTAGTAATTCGCACTAGCGGTGAAAGCAGAATCAGCAATTTTATGCTATGGCAATTAGCCTACAGCGAGCTATATTTTAGTGATATTTATTGGCCTGATTTCAGTCCCGCCGAACTCGAACGAGCTATAGAGTGGTATAATAACAGGGAGCGCCGTTTTGGCAAAATCTCCGAACAAATTTAGAAATATAAATCATGCTTAAACAACGAATTATCACTGCTCTTATTCTCTTTTTTCTAGTAATTGGTGTAATATTTTTTACTCCTCCTCTGATTTTTGCTGCCTCGTGCTGGTTATTATGTTTGATTGCTAACTATGAATTAGCTAAAATGTATCGTTTTAGTAAATTACAAATAACTGTTAGCATGTTTATTAATACATTGATCGCCGTAGGCATTGGGCAAGTTAATTATGATTTAAGTCAAATTATTCGAATTGTAAGCGTTGCCACTTGGTGTTTCGCAGTGCCTTTAATTTTAATTTTTACTCCCAAGCATTTTAGTAAACTTACAATTGCAGTTTTTAGTGGGTTGCTATTTATTCCAGCATATTATTCATTGACGATTTTACATGATCTTTTCTCACATAGTGAATCTGGGCAATGGCAATTAGTCAGTATTATGGCAATTGCTTGGGTCGCTGATACGGGTGCTTATTTCGTTGGTAAACAATTTGGTAAGCATAAGCTTGCTCCAAGAATAAGCCCTGGTAAAAGCATTGAAGGTGCAATTGGCGGTTTGCTTTTAGTGATTATTTATTTGGTTACCTTAAAATATTTTAATCTGGCAGATTATTTAGTTACTTATTCAATGGCATTTAAATTTGCTGCTATCTTGACTGTGATTAGTATCGCAGGTGACTTGTTTGAGTCTTGGTTAAAGCGTGTTGCTGGGGTTAAGGACAGTGGTTCAATTCTACCTGGCCATGGTGGGGTATTTGATCGAATTGATAGTTTAATCGCCGTATTAGCGATTGCCTTTGCCATTATTCGTGGAATGTTATAATGCAAAAAATAGTTATTTTTGGTGCAACTGGTAGTATCGGTGTTTCAACTCTAGACGTAATTAAGCTACATCCTGATAAATTCTCCGTATTCGCGCTGACTGCCAATAATAATGCAAGCTTGCTGTACCAGCAATGCTTAGAATTTAATCCTTCCTACGCCTATATTAATGGTGATGATGCAGCCAAAACGATGCAACAACGTCTTACTGAGGCTAATTCCACTACTCAGGTATTATGTAAACCTGAAGACCTAGCTTATCTTGCTGCACATGCTGAAGTTGATCTGGTTATGTCAGCAATTGTTGGTAGTGCCGGACTAGTTCCAACTTATCATGCAGCAAAAAACGGTAAAAAAATTCTACTTGCCAATAAAGAATCACTCGTTGCTGGTGGCAGAATCATCACTGATACCGCTAAACTCAATCACGCACAGATCATTCCGGTTGATAGTGAACATAGTGCAATTTTCCAAGCTCTACCTTATGGATACACTAGTTTAGATGAAATCGGAGTAAATAAAATCATCCTGACCGCATCTGGCGGACCATTTTTAAATACACCATATGAAGAATTATGTAAAGTTACTGCTGCACAAGCAGTCAAGCATCCTAACTGGAGTATGGGACAAAAAATATCCGTGGATAGCTCAACACTTATGAACAAAGGTTTAGAAGTAATTGAAGCCTATTGGTTATTTAATGCTAAACCAAGCCAAATTGAGGTTGTGGTTCATCCACAGAGCATAATCCACTCTATGGTTGAATACATTGATAGTTCAATTATTGCCCAGCTGGGTACGCCTGATATGAAAACGCCGATTGCTTATGCCCTATCTGCACCAGAAAGAATTAACTCAGGAAGTAAACAACTTAATTTCACTACTCTGCAAAATTTAACTTTCTGTGAAGTTGACTATATTCGCTTTCCGTGCTTAAAACTAGCAATTGATGCGCTAAGTGAAGAAAGCAATACAGCAGCAGTGATAAATGCAGCAAATGAGGTTGCAGTCGCTAAATTCCTTGCTAACGAACATGGATTTTATGATATTCCTCGAATGATTGAAACTGCTATTGAAAAATTTTCTGGAACTACGCCAACTCATATTGAAGAACTTATATTACTGGATCAAGAAGTTAAACAATATTGTGCCACGTTATAATACTAGCTACAATTAGCACATTATGGCTATAGCTAGTATTATTCTCATTTGGATACTTTGATCTAATTATTTTTAGCGGGAATGATGGTTGCCACACCAGCAACTAAATTCAACTGCTGACTGATACAAGTAGGAATTTGGTCTGCACGATGACTAACGTAGATAATTGTATGTTGACTGTCAGCAAATAAATGATCAACTAACTTAACAAATTGCTGTGCCTGATAGTCGTCTAGTCCTTGACAGGGTTCATCTAAAATAAACAATGGTGGATTTTTAATTATTGCTCTAAATAGTAAGAGCATCCGCTGAATACCATTTGAGACATTCGCAAAACGTTGATTAGCATAGTCAATGAGACTAGCTTCTTCCAACCATTGCTGTGCTATACTGATTTGCTCATCCGTAGCACCACGATGTAAGCTTGGAGTATCATAAAACCCAGAGATGACCGCTTGCAGACAAGTCATACTACCATCAAAATTCCAGTGTAATTCAGGCGAAATAAATCCAATATTACGCTTAATATCCCAGATTGTTTCACCACTACCACGCTTACGATCAAAGAGATAAATTTCATTGGCATAAGCTTGTGGGTGATCTCCATTTATTAAGCTTAATAAGGTAGATTTACCGGCACCATTAGCACCGCTAAGCAACCATTTATCACCCTGATTTATAAGCCAGCTAACATTACGCAATGCAACTTTTTCAGCATAAGAAATAGTAACTGAATTAAATTTTACAATGTTTGTAAATTTACTAGCTAATCTAGGCAATTTCAGATTGGTATAATTGAAATTAGTGGTACTCGCGGTTGTTGTATCTGGATGATAATTATCCAACTTAATCTTATCTAAATTATGTTCGGCTGAAATGCTTAGAACATGAGTAATGAATTTAGGAATTGTATTACTGTCTCCAGTCAAAATAAAACAAACTCCTTCTTCTGCTAATTTAGCCATGTACTCATGTAAGCGTTTTACAGTGATAATATCTAAGCCAATTAAAGGATTATCTAAAATTATAATCTGAGTTGGTTTCGCCAATGCTAGAATCAATTGTATTTTTTTACGCTCTCCGCTGGATAATTGCAGCAATATAGCATCCAAGCGATGATGAAAATCAAGCAAAGTTAAAAGAGATTGTACTTGTGGGTTATCTACATTTATTACTTTATTAATCGTTTGTCTAACCGTTGGAGCATTGTCAGCATCGTAGCTATTATAACGTTGTTGATAATAAAAATCAGTTAAGCCATAATTATTTTTAAAGTGAAAAAATTGTTTAACTAATGTTATTTTTTTAGCAAATATGCTATTCTCTTGATAATTAAACTTTATTTCACCATGAGCATATAACTCACCAGTCAAGGCCAAAGCAAGGCTCGTTTTACCAGAACCACTTGCTCCAGTTAAAAATATTTGCTCACCAAAATTAATTAACAACGCATCGCACTTCAATAATTCTTGATTATTGCGTTCAATTCTAAACTGATTTAAAGCTATTAATTGCGTCATTTTTTACTTAGCCAATTTTGGAATATAGATTGGAAAATCGACATCATCAGCTTTGTAAATATCATTGCGATACTGTAGTTGTCCACTACTTTCAACCCATGCAGTTTGATAAATAATGTGGATTTCAAGAGGATCAGCCAATTTTACCCAACGATGTTTACCAGTATTGATTGCACTTTCAAGCTTGTCATCATCCCAATTAGGAGTTGAAGCAATTAAATAATCAGCCAGTGCCAACGGTTGACTCACTCGTACACAACCATGGCTTAAACTGCGAGCTTTTTTACCAAATAAATTAGGGTTTGATGTATCATGCAAATAAATTCCACAATCATTGGGAAATAAAAATTTTAATTTGCCTAATGCATTTTTTTTACCGGGATCTTGGCGCAAAAAATAATTGAAATTAGTCTGAGTTACTTTTTGCCAATCTATTCCTGTTGGATCAATTTCTTGGTTATTTTTTGGATTAAAAACTCTAATGTTGTGTTGTTCCAAATAAGATGGGTCTTTTTGAATTTTAGACAAATATTCTTTAGTTGCAATTCGATTAGGGATTCCCCAAAATGGATTCAGTTCTAAAGTGGTTATTTTGCTATTAACAACACAAGTTTTATTGTTACCTCCACCGCCTACGATAACAGGCATAGACAAGTCAACTTGCTGACCATTAACAATAACTAAAGAGTAGCTTGGAATATTTACCATTAAATACTTGCTACCCAAATTATTTGGTAGCCAGCGCAAGCGATCCATATTCAATTGGATTTGTTTAACACGCATTTCAACGGACACATTTAATGCCTGTAGTGTGGCTTTATCTACGATACCAGTTACTTTTAAACCATTATTATGTTGAAACTGTTTAACTACCTTTGCAGTATCCTCATCATATTTTGCAGGTTGATCAGTATAATCCAATGTATAGTCCTCAGTTGCAGACAACCTTTTTTGTAATATTTCAATCCTAGTACCAACAGAACCAATTTTTAAATCTTTGCCTGCTGGTATTGTTTGCCAACCGCCATTACTCGCAATCTTTTGATATTTAGCTAGCTGCACTTTTAAATCAGCATACCCTGAATAAGTTGGAGTTAGTTTACTCAAACTCGTAACTAAATTATTTTGAGTGATTGCTTGATTATAGAAATCAAGAATATTTAATGAACGGCGACTAACTTGCCAATCAGGATAATTAACAACTGGATCAATCCGTCCAAACTCCATGTGGCGTGCATACAACAAATATGCATCGCTCATAGTAATGTCATATTCTGCCAACAATCCTGGATCAACGCTATTACTTGTCTGTAGACCATCATTGATTTGTTGTTCCATTTCTTTGAGTTCTTTGGTATGATAATCAAATGGGTTAAGACCATCTTCATAACTATGACGTAACAGAGTTAAAAATTTATCGGCTTCAGGCTTAATCCGCCCAGCGGCAGTCCAAACTGGAAGATAGTTACGAGCAGTATAGAATTGAGTGGTTTGCGTTAAACTACAACGCATAATTTTGCCACACATCATTCGTGTTGAACCATTGAGTGAAGCAACTTTTGTAGCAATTACCATTGATTCCATATTATCAATATTTTCAGCATGGCTGAATGAAATATGCCCTAATGCAATAATTAGTGGCAACCATAATTTTTTAGCATTTATTTCCATTAGTTTAGTCAATCATAAGAATCAAGTTAATCATACCCGCAACACTTATAAAATAGCATTAAGATTTTATCATACATCCAAAACTATGCGGTAGAAGATAAGAATTATATTTTAACTAATGTCATCTGAGCCAGAATGTATATGTGCCACAATATTCATTAATTAAAGACCTTTAAGTAAATTTGCCATTTCAATAGCACTTATTGCTGCATCATAACCTTTATTACCAGCCTTGGTACCAGCACGCTCAATAGCTTGCTCAATATTTTCAGTAGTAACCACTCCAAAAATCACCGGAACGCCGCTATCTAACTGAACTTTGGCAACGCCTTTTGCCACCTCATTACACACATAGTCATAGTGCGAAGTTGAACCACGAATAACAGCACCAAGTGTAATAATTGCATCATATTTTTTACTAGCTGCCAATTTCTGAGCCACTAGAGGTATTTCAAATGCACCTGGAACCCAAGCGGTATCAATATCACTTTCTGCAACACCATGACGAGTCAAGCCATCTAATGCCGCTCCAAGTAACTTGCTGGTAATAAACTCATTAAAGCGACTAACAACAATTGCATATTTACCACTAGTGGCAACTAAATTTCCTTCAAAGATCATGATCAATTTCCTATGTAAATGAGTCAAATTTAATCTATTAAACTCGACAATTTAAAATAATTTTGATACTACCAACACACTGTAATATCAATCCAAACGTCAAAGATACTAATCTGCCTATGTTTATATTTACCCCATCTTTTAAATATTTGCTAGTCTGTAATATCTGGTTCAACCAAATTAGCTAACTGAGTAAGAGACTCTTGCCAGCCAAGATAGCACATTTCAGCTGGTATCATATCCGGAATACCAGATTGCTCAATACAGACATTAGTACCACAAATTACCTTTTTCAAGTGAATTACTACAATCATTTCTCCAGACAGGTTTGGATCATCAAATTTATCGGTATAAGATATGAGTTCAAATGGAACCAACTTCAGATATTCCCCACCAAATGAATGGCTATGCCCAGTAGAAAAATTGGTAAATGACATTCTGAAAGTACCGCCAACCTTAGCATCGAGATGTTTGATCTGTGCTGTAAAACCATATGGTGGAATCCACTTTATTAGTGCATCTGGCTCTAGAAACGCACGATATACTTTTTCCGGAGTACTTTTTAAAACCCTATGTAATTTAACTATATTTGACATAATTAATCTCTTATTAATGAATTAAATTTAATTTTGATGCTTATGACGAGACACTATAATATCAATTTAAATAAACATTACTTTAACAAAATTTCACTTATTTATTCAACTCCTGACTTACTATCGTACAGCGTCCTTTTAAAATAATAAATGTCCTAATTTACTAACTTTCGTATCCAAATAATCTTTATTAACTGTATTTGCAGCTATAATTAACTCTTGTCGCTCAACAATTTCAACCCCATAATTGCCTAATGCATTCAATTTACGAGGATTATTACTTAGTAAACGAATCTTTGTAACTCCCAAATCTTGTAAAATCTGAGCTGCCAGATAGTAATCACGCAAATCGTCAGCAAACCCTAAATGTAAATTGGCTTCGACCGTGTCCATACCCTGATCTTGCAAGGCATAAGCTTTCAGTTTATTGAGTAACCCAATTCCACGCCCCTCCTGACGAAGATAAATTAGAATTCCACCTTCTTGCTCAATTCGCGTAAGACTTGCTGCTAATTGCTCGCCGCAGTCACAACGTAATGAACCAAAACCATCTCCCGTCAAACACTCCGAATGTATCCGCACTAATGGCTGAGTATCAGCAGTTAGAGTACCTTTAACCAAAGCAACCGCTTCCTGATTATCAATTAAAGAGCGAAAGCCGTACATATCAAAGGTTCCAAATTTGGTCGGCAATTTCGTTACCGCTTCACGCTGAATTAATTTCTCATGCCGTTTTCGATAAGCAATTAGTGCTTGAATATGAATTAATTTGAGATCATACTCACGCGCAAATTTAACCAATTCTGGTAAACGCGACATAGTTCCATCGGCGTTAATCACTTCACAAATCACTCCAACTGGATTAGCGCCTGCTAATTTAGCTAAATCAACCGCGGCTTCAGTATGTCCTGCCCGCTCCAAGACCCCACCATTTTTGGCAATTAATGGAAAGATATGCCCAGGCTCGCGAAAATCACTACGTTTACTTGCTGGATTAGCTAATTGATTTAGCGTAAGTGCGCGTTCTGCAGCACTGATTCCAGTAGTACTACTTATATGATCTATACTCTGAGTAAATGCCGTCTGGTGATTATCTTGATTATCATGAACCATAGGTTTCAAACCAAGCCTAGCAGCATATTCCTGATTTAGCGGACAGCACACCAATCCTTTACCATGAGTTATCATAAAATTAAGTGACTGAGGAGTAATCTTGTCGGCTAAACCAACTAAATCACCCTCATTTTCACGTGCTTCATCATCGCAAACTAAAATAAGTTTACCAGCTCGTAAATCCTCTAGCGCTTCATCAATTGTATTAAACATTTATTAATCCTATAAAAAGCCATGCTCAAGTAAAAAACCACTAGTAATTTTGGAGTTTTTTTCTGACTTGACATACATTTTTTGCATTTGTTTCACTAAAATATCACATTCAATATTAACACTATCGCCAATTTGCTTACACCCAAGCAAGGACATTTTTTGGGTATGCGGAATCAATGCCACACTTAGGCAATCCTCACCAACTTCAACTAACGTTAGGCTAGTTCCATCTAAAGCAATTGATCCTTTAGCCACGCATAAATTAGCCAGTTCTGGTGCTAGGCCTATCTTATAAACTATTGCGTTTTCTAGGCGACTGCAAGCGATGATTTCACCGACTCCATCAATATGTCCACTAACTATATGACCGCCAAAGCGACCATTTGCCGCCATAGCCCGTTCCAGATTAACTGCAGAACCATTACTTAACTTAGCTAAATTAGTAGCATTAAAAGTCACGGGCATAACATCAACACTAAAATTATTCTTGTTAAAATGTGTAACGGTTAGACAAACTCCGTTTACCGCGATACTATCACCAAGTTTCATATCACTCATGATTATTTTGGCGTTGATTACTAACTCTAAGGTTTTACCACCACGCTTAATTTGGGCAATACTACCAATTTCTTCAACAATTCCAGTAAACATTACACACCATCCTTATACTCACGAACAGAAACTATTTTAACATCATTACCAAGTTGTTTTACTTCACTAATCTTAAATTTCATATTACTCTGTAAATCAGCAAAACCATTTCCCGCAAATAAATGCTTTGCCTGAGTTGATCCAATTAGCTGCGGACTATAATAACAAACTAATTGATCAACGTAACCCGAATCAATAAAGCTTGAATAAATTTGCTCACCACCTTCAACTAGCAATGAACAGATTCCATTTTGGTATAGTGTAGTTAATACTGTTTTTATAGTTAACTCTGCCACTTGCAGAACTCTTACGCTGCGAACAATATATTGCTGATGTAGTATAGCATCAGGGTTAGAAGTTATAATCCAAGTTGGTGCTGCGCCGTCATTTATAAGTTTGGCATCAAGAGGAGTACGTAAATTGCGATCTAAAACAATACGAATAGGCACAGCTTCGGGATTAGTCAACATATGTGGTGTTAAACTTGGGTTGTCAGTAATCACCGTATTTACACCAACCAAAATTGCTTGATGATTTACCCGATATAGATGTGCATCTATACGCGATTCAGCATTCGTAATCCATTGGCTACGATTTTCTTTAGTCGCAATTCTGCCATCTAAACTCATTCCAGCTTTTAAAGTAACATAGGGCATTTGCTTACGCATATTATGAAAAAACACACGGTTTATCTCAGCTGCTTCATCAGCACATAGCCCAGTTTCAACATCGATTCCAGCCGCACGCAATGCCGCAACCCCTTTACCTGAAACTAAAGGATTGGGATCTAAATTTGCCACATAAACCTTAGCAATCTTAGCCTTAATCACTGCTTCAATACAGGGAGGCGTACGTCCAAAATGAGCACAGGGTTCCAAATTAACATACAAAGTAGCACCAGCAGCTTTATCACCCGCTTGATTAAGTGCATATATTTCAGCGTGTGGACCACCAGCAAACAGATGTGTGCCAATCCCAACAATTTGCTGATCCTTAATCACAATAGCGGCAACTTGAGGATTTGGTAAAGTTTGCCGTGGAGTCATCCGCGCTAATTGCAAAACTTGCTGCATATAATAAGTATGGTTTGACATGAATGAATTACTCAGATTAATCAAGTTTTAAATATAGTTAAAAGTTTTCAAATAGCTATATCTGCATTATTGTTTATATATTGGGGAAAAATGGGGTGAAAATTATCAACTTAATCACAGTAAAAAATTGATAAAATGTAAAAGCAATACAAATATTGATATAGACATTAGCACAAATCTAGTGTCAACACAATAAAAGCATTAAAACATCATTATCTTTCTCCCATCCAGACTATACTGTCGGTTCCGGATTTACACCAGATCCACCGTAGCCAATATCAGAATATTGGTACGGGTCACGGACTAAGAAGTATTACTACCTCATCACCGCCGGTGGGGAATTACGCCCCGCCCCGAAAGATTTACGACATTATTATAGCATAGTTAATTCGTAAGACTTACTTTATTCCCAAAGCAGGAAATGCTGCAGAAATACCCATTAAAATGAATTGAGTGCCTAAAGCTAAGGTAAATAAGCCCACCACTTTAATTAATACATTCATACCAGTGTGCCCAAGAACATCGAGAAGCTTCATTGAGTATTTGAAGATAAAATAAATCGATGCCGTAATAACCAAAATTGCAGCTACCAATAAACCAAATTCTAGCCAGTTACGCCCTACTTCATCAGCAAAAATGATAATAGTTGAAAATGTTCCGGCACCAGTAGTTAAAGGAATTGCTATTGGTATAACTGCCAATGAGATAACCTTGGAGTAAGTATTTGCTTTGGCAGGTTGATCGTCATCGTCAGGTTTGGAATTAAGCATATTCATACCAGAAACGCCAAGTAATAATCCACCAGCAATCCTGAATGCTTCGATTGAAATCCCAAAAAAATCCAACAATCCACGCCCTAGTATTAATGCTACCAGCATCACAACCAGAGACGAAAAAGTTGCAATTTTACATAATCGCAATTGATCTTTACGCTCAAGCCCAATACAAATCTGCAAAAATGCACCTAACGCAGGAAAATTATTGGCAACCGCAAAAATCCCAATTAGAAAATGCTGAAAAGTAAGACTTTGCCCGCTTAACTGCATAGAGCTAACTGAGAACGAAGTTCTGCTATCGTTTTAGCATAATCAGAGGTATTGAATACCGCACTACCAGCAACGAAAGCATCAACACCAGCCGCCGCAATTTGCGCAATGTTATCAATTTTGACTCCGCCATCAATTTCTAAAATAACCTCGCGCCCTGAAGCGTCAATTAACTGCTTCGCTTGTCTGGCTTTAGTTAACATTTCTTCAATAAAAGCTTGTCCTCCAAATCCAGGATTAACCGACATTAGCAAAACTACGTCAATTTTATCCCAAACATACTCTAGATAGCTTAGTGGCGTAGCAGGATTGAATACCAAACCAGCCTTTAAGCCAAAGCTTTTAATCAAAGCTAAACTGCGATCAATATGTAAGCTTGCCTCGGGGTGAAAAGTAATAATATCTGCACCAGCTGCCGCAAATTCTTCAATCATGCGATCAACTGGGCTCACCATCAAGTGCACATCAATTAATGCATTGGTACAATATGGTTTAATTGCTTTACAAACCATTGGTCCAATTGTTAAATTTGGAACATAATGATTGTCCATCACATCAAAATGAATCCAATCAGCACCAGCTTCAATCACCGTTTTAATTTCTTTGCCCAAATTAGCAAAATCTGCCGATAAAATACTCGGCGCAATAATTCCTTTAGTCATCTAATATAGCTTTTCAAATCTTTAAATTTATATAAAATATAGGCGGTTAAGCCCCAAATTAACTCATCGTCATAATCAAGACAAAAGCGATGTTTAATCTCTGGATAATCGGGGTGAACGTAGAAATTGCTATCTTCTAATTGTTCCAGTGGTAGCATAATTAAGCGCTCAACTTCGTCTTGATTAACTCCCATAATTTCACCATCCAAACGGGCAATTACTGGATATACTTGCTGCTGTGAAACAATACTGTACTCGGGATACATACAAGCAGTAACCTGAAGGCTACCATTGAAAGTAAGTTCTTCATTAAATTCGCGAATTGCAGTATTTACCAAAGTTTCATCAGTATAATCCTTCATCCCACCTGGTAAACAAACATGTTGCGAAAAACTGCGCAACCCTGCCGAACGCTTAGTTAACACGATTTGATCATTTAACAAACCGAGTAAGACCGCAGCAGGATTACGCATGACTGTTAATTCGCTTTTGTAGCTTTAGGCAAACTATCGGCAGGTAATGGTTTACCTTCCAAGATATTAAGCGCCCATTGCAACTGAAAATCTTCTTTTAAATCAACTTGTGCTTGAGTTTGATCTACTACTTTCGGCACTTGTTTCATCTTTGTATCTAGCTTAGCCTTTAGCTCCGCTTTAGTTGCAATTTGTTTTGGCGGGCGAATCACCGGCACTGATTCAACATTTGTTTTAGTCGCATTATCCGGATGATTTAGATGTTTATCCAGACTTGCTTCAGAAACATCCCAACTATCCAGCAAATCACTATATTCACTTTGAACGATAATATCAGGAGAAATTCCTTGCGCCTGAATAGAACGTCCTTTTGGAGTATAATATAATGCAGTAGTTAGCTTAACCGCCGTATCTTTAGATAAAGGGATAACAGTTTGCACCGAGCCTTTACCAAAGGTTTTAACACCAATAATTTTAGCCCGTTTATAATCTTGTAATGCACCAGAAACGATTTCAGAAGCCGAGGCAGTTCCCTGATTAACAAGTACCACAATTGGTAAGGTTTTAAATTTATCAGGAATACTATTAAGGCTCTTCTCTTGAGTTCCATCGATATCGTAATCATCTGGTTTTACATAGTATTTTTGTTTTGAACTTGCAATACGTCCGTCAGTATAAACCACCAAACTATCTTTAGGTAAAAAAGCAGCTGAAACACCTACAGCTGATTGCAATAGCCCACCTGGATCATCTCGTAAATCAATCACTAACCCTTTTAGTGATGGATTTGCTGCTAGTTTGTTTAATGCTTTCGCTAATTCATTGCTAGTATCTGCCTGAAAATTAGTGATGCGAATATAGCCATAATCTGGCGCTAACATGGCAGATTTAACACTATGAATTTCAATCTTTGCCCTGATAATTGTAAACTCAATTGGTTTAAGTTCATTTGCCCGCGCAATACTGATGCGAACTTTAGTCCCAGCTTTACCACGCATTCTTTTGATGGCATCATCCAAGCTCATGCCACTAACTGGTGTATCATCAATCCTGACAATAAAATCACCGCTCTTAATTCCGGCATTATATGCTGGTGTGCCATAAATTGGCGCTACGACTTTAACTCCACTATCACCCTTATCGCGACTAACTTCAATTCCAAGCCCAGCAAATGAGCCACTTGTCATTTCTGATAATTGTTTAAAATCTTCTGTATCTAAATAGTCTGAGTGAGGGTCTAAATTACTCAACATTCCTGTTACTGCACCCTTCATTAATTTGCTATCATTTACACTTTCCACATAATAATTTTTGGTTATAGCATAAATCCGTGCAAAATTATTTATTTCATCAATTGGAATAGTATTGGCAACCGATGCATCGGTATTCACCTCAGTACTACTGCCACTGTCTGCCGTAGCATAAATACTAATAGTCAACAGAGAACCACATACTGCTCCAAGCACAAATTTGCTAATTGTTTTTAAACGCATAATTCCTCATCTTTAAAATAATTCAATATCTTCATTTAATTGGTCTACTAATTCATAAATCCGTTCACGGCTCTCGCTTCGTAAAATTTTACTCACCTTATTCGCAATGTCTGTAACATCTGAGTTTAAAATAATTTTCTTAACATTCAGGATATTTGCTGAATACATTGAAAATTTTCGCAACCCCATCCCCAACAGTAAACGCGTTAATTTAACATTTCCTGCCATCTCACCGCAAATAGAAACTGGAATATTTTCCTTATTTGCAGTACGAATTACATGGCTAATTACTTGCAAAACAGCAGGATGCAAGGGATCATATAGATAACTTACTGATTCATCATTTCTATCGATTGCTAATAAATACTGAATCAGATCATTGGTGCCAATCGAAATAAAATCTGCATAGTTAAAGATACCTTTAAGCGAAAGCGCTGCTGCAGGAATCTCTATCATGCTTCCAACTTTTATCTCGTTGTCAAAAGGAATTTTTTCTTCGCGTAACTCTTCTTTAGCTAATTCCAATTGGTTAACAGCTTGCTTTAATTCCCAGGCGGATGAAATCATCGGGAACATAATTTGAATTTTCCCATAGTGAGATGCACGCAGTATCGCACGTAACTGTGTACGAAAAAAACCATGCTCCGCTAAAGAAAGCCTGATTCCTGTGAGACCTAACGCTGGATTTTCGGCCTCACCATGCGGTGAATTCCACAGAGGATTTTTATCAGCACCAAGATCAGCCGTTCGGATTGTAATTGGCAGCTTCTTCATTACCTTAACTACTTTTAGATAAGCTTCAAATTGTTCTTCTTCACTCGCGATATGATTATCCTGACTAAAGAAGAGAAACTCACTTCTAAATAATCCAATTCCAGCCGCATTATTATATTTTACGTCTTCAACATCATCTGGTACTTCAATATTAGCAAATATTTCTACCTTAACACCATCTTTAGTAACGGTTTCATCTTTACGAATTGCTCTTAGCTTTTGCCGTGATTCCAGCCATTCTTTTTTACGTCGTTTATATTCATTAAGTACAATTTTATCAGGGTTAATGATAACTACACCCTGAATACCGTCAACAATAATGATTTCATCTTCACGGACAAATTGGCGGGCGTTTGCTACACCGACTACCGCAGGAATATCTAAATTTCTACCAACAATTGCGGTATGTGATGTCCGACTACCAAAATCAGTAATAAACCCGGCGAAGTTAGAGTCTTTGAAATGAACTAAATCTGCTGGAGAAAGATCGCGAGTAACAAGTATTCCTCGTTCAAATTTACCTTCATCATTCCAATCAAATTTATTACCTTCAAGATTTCTAAAAATTCGTTCCAACACTTGCACTACATCGGTTTTACGTTCTTTGAGATATTCATCTTCCATCTCGTCAAATTGATGTGAAAGATAATCAGCCTGAAGTTTAATTGCCCATTCAGCATTACATGATTCACGTTTAATCAGCTCAACAGGAGCTTGAGCAATTTGAGAATCACTTAGCATCATTATATTAAGCGATAAGAATGCACCCAACTCTGCAGGAGCATCATAAGGAATGTTACCCCGCAAATATTCCAATTCTTTGCGAGTAGATCTTAAAGCATTTTCAAAACGTAAAACCTCTGTGGCAACTTCACTATCTTCAAGCGTAAATTGTGCAACATCTTCAAGATCTTTATCTAAAATAAAAGCCTGACCAATTGCGATACCACCACCTAGACCAATACCGTGCAATGCAATATTCATGATATGCCTTTTCTTTTATTCAGCTTCGCCAAAGCGCCCGGCAAATAGCTCAATTATTTTTTGTTGTGCCTGTTCTTCGTCCTCGCCATTACAGATTAAAGTAATGAGACTACCCTTGGCAGCAGCGAGCATCATTAACGACATAATGCTCTTTGCATTAGCTTTTCGACCATTGCGCTCAATGTGAATGTCTGATTTGAATGAACTAGCCACTTGCACCAGCTTAGAAGAAGCTCTTGCATGTAGTCCCAATTTATTAATAATTTCCAACTCATAAGTTAGCATTAAATCAATCTCCTTTTAGGTGGATAATCCCTGAGACTCCACCATCTAATGCCTTGCTAACACAAACGTCAAGGCTTTGATTTGAATAAGTAATCGCTCGAATCAACATCGGTAAATTTAAACCAGTAATCAATTCGACACGATTAGGTTCAATTAACTTGCTAGCGATATTGCTCGGAGTAGCACCAAATATATCACAAAGAATAAGAACGCCATCTGCTTTACGCAATTGGCGTTCTATGATTTCTTCAGCTCGCGGATAGATACTATCCGGAGCTTCTGATTTCTTTATGGGTAAAATAACTAAGTTATCTACCCGTTTATTCATGATATGTTCCAAACAATAGGCAAAACTATTCGCAATTTCTGAATGCGCAATTATCAGTACACTTACCATTAAAACATTCCATTTTATTTATTTTTTACTTCATAAGTTGACTCAATCCATTAGCTACATCTTCAGCTTTTGTGCCAAGATAGAGCTGCCATGTATTGGACGCAATAGAGATAAAACCAATTACGCCAGAATCTTTTAATTGATCTTGATTAACTATACTGGTATCTCTAATCTCTATTTTAACACGAGTTAATGCAACTAGGTTAGCGCTAATCAAGTTGTCTTTACCGCCTAATGCGGCTAGTATACTCTCAATAGCACTTAAATCGCTAACTGTTTTAGATTTACTACCTTTATCAACTACAGCTTCTGCTGTAACATGTTTAACTGGTGCTTTAACTAATTGTGAGTGACCAATCAAAGCTAAAGTGTCTCGAATACTACTTGCGACAATTTCTGCTTGAGGACCTAAAATAACTTGTACAGAATCAGGTGCTGGAGTTACAAAACCTTTAGCGCCTAATGCTTTTAAAATTGGTTTATTTATTATTCCTGAGTCACGTACTTTCAAACGTAAGCGTGTAGTACAAGCATCAACATTTACTAAATTTTCTGCACCACCTAATGCATTAATATATTGCATTTCCAAGCTATCGCTGGCAGTCTCAGCCAATTGTGCAGCAGTTTTTTCATCTTCTGATTCACGCCCAATAGTAGCTAGGTTAAATTTCTTAATAAAAAATACACCTAGTAAGTAATAAAGGATAAACATTGCTACACCAATCGCTAACATCATCAGTGGATTTTGCGATAGCTTAAAGAACAATACGTAATCAATTGCACCAGCAGAGAATGAAAACCCTAAACGAATATGCAACCAATAACTAACAGCAAGAGAAACACCGGTTAAGACGGCGTGGATACCATACAAAACAGGAGCTAAGAAAATAAAAGAATATTCAATCGGTTCAGTAACACCAGTTAAAAAAGATGTTAAAGCCATCGACAATAAAAGCCCTGCTACTGCCTTTTTATTTTCTTTAAATGCTGTAGTGTACATTGCCAAGCAAATTGCAGGTAAACCAAACATCATGATTGGAAAGAACCCAGCCATAAAGTGTCCTGCCGTTGGATCTCCAGCCATAAAGCGTGCAATATCACCATGAACCACGACACCTTGGGCATTGGTGAAATCCCCTAATTGAAACCAGAATAAACTATTTAGCACGTGGTGCAAACCAGTAACTAGCAATAGACGGTTAAATAAGCCATAAAGAAATAATCCAACCTCACCAGAATTTGCCATCCACAAGCTAAATGTATGCAATCCGTATTGAATCGGAGGCCAAACATAACCTAAGATCACGCCTAACAGAACCGCGCTCACGCCAGTTATAATAGGAACAAAGCGTTTACCACCAAAAAACGATAAAAACTCTGGAAGTTTTATATCTCTGTAGCGGTTATACATATAACCCGCGATACTACCAGTTAGGATACCACCCAATACCCCTGTATCAATCTCTTTGTTGATAGTTTTAAGCATTGCTACCAAAATCAGATAACCCACAGCACCGGCAAGACCAGCAGAGCCATTATTATCTTTAGCAAAGCCAACCGCAACCCCAATCGCAAAAAGCAATGGGAGATTGGCAAAAATAGCATTACCAGCATCGGCGATTGCCGCAATATTGAGTAAATCAGGTTGTCCAAAACGTAATAACAACCCAGCAACAGGTAGCATTGCAATCGGCAACATTAACGCCCGACCAAGAGCCTGAATTGAAGAAAATTTAAAAGCCATTATATTACTTTCTAAAATTTTAACAATTAATTAAACTGATTTTTTAAATATTCACGCACTTCGATTGCTGTTGGCAAGCTCAAGCAATGATATGCAATTTCTTTACATTTAACAAAGTTTAAAGTTCGAATAAATGCTTTATTTTCGGGAATGGCACTAACTGTCATTGAGAGATTTTTAATCCCCAGACCAATTAATACTGGAATAGCTAATTTTTCAGATGCCATTAAACCACATACCGACAAACTCGTATCATGCTTGTGAGCACCACGTGCAGTTGCGGCAATTGCAGACAGTACTGCAGGATGTAAGTGGTCAACTTCTTTTGCTAGTTCAGTATGCTCGCGATCTACAGCCATAACATACTGGGTCAAATCATTAGTTCCAATTGACATAAAATCGACTTCTTTAGCAAAAGCTTCACTCATAAATGCCACGGATGGAACTTCTACCATGATTCCTAACTGAATATTAGTTGTTACATTTAGCTCTGTTTTTAGCTCTTCAAAAATTTGTTTAACGGCACGGTATTCGCTTAGTTTAGAAATCATGGGGATCATGACCTTGATATTTTCAGCTTTGGTACGCAAAATGGCACGTAATTGAGTTTTGAATAACTCCCGATTCGCTAAACATAAACGCACACCACGTACACCAAGCATTGGGTTTTCTTCATGAACTTGCGTGATATACGGAATTTTTTTATCACCACCAGCATCTAATGTGCGAATAACAAAACCCTTACCTCCAAGAACATGATTGATTTCAGAATACTCTTTAAACTGCATTTCTTCACTCGGAGCTTCTTTGCTTTCTAGGAACATAAATTCAGTTCGGAATAAACCAACACCCTCTGCACCATTACCTGCCGCAATCTTAGCTTCATTGATATTACCAATATTTGCCAAACAATTAATTTGTATACCATCGCTAGTAGTCGCCGCCAAAGAAGATGATTCCTGCGCCACGCGTAATTCTTCCTCGCGTTTGGCAACTAACTGATTGGCAATGGTCAACTCTTGCTCATTTGGACATGAATTTAAGATCGCAGTGTTTAATGTATCTAAGACCACTATTTTAGAGTTTTCTTGTAATACTTCTTTAGCAACACCGACTAGAAGTGGAATTCCACGAGTACGAGCCAAAATTGAGACATGAGAAGTTACTCCACCACGTACACTAACTAAGCCTTTAACTTTATCACTTAATGCAATAACTTGTGATGGAGTATAATCTTCAGCAACCAAAATGACATTTTCTGTATACTCTTGAATGACTTTATTTTCACTCCCACAAAGACCTGTTAATACTCGATCTCTAACATCTAATAAGTCACTTTGCCTCTCAATTAATAGTGCATTTCCAGTTGCAGCTAATGCTTTACACGACTCATCAGTAGCCTTATCCCAAGCAAAAGGAGCAGATTGACCACGCATAATCAGATTTTTGGTATTTGCAGTCAATTCTGGATCAGTTAAAATCATAAGATGGGCACTTAAAATATTTTTATGAGCGACATCAAATTCTGTTAGCGCCTTAATCTCTGTTTCTAGCTCTGTAATTAATGTTTTTGTTGTGGTTTCTAACTTGGCTAATTCAGCTTCAGAATCAGCGGCAAAACGATCATACTTAAATTGAACTCCAGTTTGTTGCACTAATTTTGCTACTGCCATTCCAGTTGATGCAACAACTCCATGATATTTACCATTTTCAACTTTACTATCTTCTTCACCAGCAGTCGGATTAGCATTAGGATTTTCACTTTCATCATCATGCATCTCTAATAATGCAGCTTTGAGCTCATCAATAATTGCTTGTGCACCATCACCTTTTACCAAAATTTTTATTTGATCCTGATACTGTACTGATAAGCTTAATAAGGAAACTACGCTTTTAACATTTCCTGATTGCTCACCTTTTAGCATTACGATTTCATGATTTGGATATTTACGAGCAATAGCATTAAGTTGTGCAGCTGGACGCGCATGAATACCATGAGTATTAGGAACGGTAATTAATTCTGACTCTAATGAGTTTTGTGATGACTCAACATGACTAATTGTTGTAACTTGTCCACAATTAACAATCATGATTGGTTTACTTAAATCAATAATAGTGTCATGAGGTAAAATCTCAATACTTAGTTGTTTTTCTTCAATATCAGTAACTAGAACTGGAGTTATCAGCGCTACCACTCTTTCAGAAATATAAGCGATGTCGAACTCACTAAGTATATCTCCTGTTTTTACTAGATCACCCTCTTTGACTTTTACTTTAAAACCCTCTCCCCCCAAGGAAACAGTCTCTAGCCCAACATGAATTAAAATATCAAAACCCAAATTAGATTCGATAGTTATCGCATGTTTGGCACGGTGAATTGATTTGATCTTACCATCAATTGGCGAATGCAGAACATTGTCAAGTGGATCAATAGCAAAACCATCCCCAACCATTTTTTCAGCAAAAACGGGATCCGGAACTTTTGCTAGATCAACAAAAACACCTTTTAGGGGAGGAAATAACTTAACTTGTTGAAAACTCATAACAACACCCTTACCTTTAAACATAGAATTGGTGTGGATTTTAACATAACCATCACAATTAATTAGGTGCACTGCAGCAATTTCATCATTTTGCGACAATAACTAAGATTCTGTAACTAACCATGTAAATATGGACTATAATATCGCTAATAATATGACATTTATGTAAATGAGGTTTAATTATGGTAAGCAAGCTTGAATGTTTTGATATGGTATTATTTGGCGGTACTGGGGACCTAGTAAAAAGAAAATTATTACCAGCACTATATAACGCGTTTGTTGATGGCAACATTGAGTCTAGCTCGCGCTTCTTCTGCTTAGGGCGCGGAGATATGTCATCGGAAGACTATATTACGTCAGCACACAAATACGCGACAGATGCAAAAAATAAAATAGATCCACACCATTGGAGTGAGTTTATCAAATTAATAAATTATGTTCAATTAGATGTAAATGACGAAGCGGGATATAGCAAATTAGGTTCTGTCTTGGATCAAAGCAAGACTAATATCTATTACTTATCAACTGCGCCAGAATTGTTCAAAACAATCAGCCATAACCTAGCTAAATCTGGACTTAATCATGAACGTTCACGAGTAGTTTTAGAAAAACCGCTGGGGAATGATTTGGCATCATCCAATGATATCAATGACTACGTTGCACAATATTTTAAAGAAGATCAAATTTATCGTATTGATCATTTTCTTGGTAAAGAATCAGTGCAAAATTTAATGGCTGTCCGTTTTGGTAATACATTATTTGAGGCATTATGGCGCCGCCAATGGGTTAATAGTGTTCAAATCACAGTTTCGGAAGATATTGGAGTTGGTTCACGTGGCGACTTCTATGAACATACAGGAGCTTTGCGTGACATGCTGCAAAACCATTTGTTACAAATGTTATGTATCGTAGCGATGGAACCACCATCATCCTTAGATGCTGATGTAATTCGCGATGAAAAGTTAAAAGTTCTACGCTCATTGAAACCATTATCTGAAGACGATGTACTAAAAAATGTTATTAAAGGCCAATATAAGGCTGGTGCAGTAGCAGGACAATCAGTTAAAGGTTACCTTGAAGAAGAAAAAGTTGCACCAAACAGTATTACAGAAACATTTGTAGCATTAAAGGCGGAAATTCAAAACTGGCGCTGGGCTGGCGTTCCATTTTATTTGCGTACTGGCAAACGAATGCAAGAAAAAGTTGCTGAAATTGTAATTCAATTTAAAGATATCCCATGCAAAATATTTCCGACCAGTGGAGGTACTTTTGCCAATCGTTTGATTATCAGAATCCAACCTGAAGAAACCGTAAAATTATTCTTCCTCGCAAAACAACCGGGAGATACCAACCGTTTACAACCAGTTTATTTAGATTTGGATTTTAATGAGATGTTCCACGCACGTCGCACTGATGGTTACGAACGCTTATTATTGGATATTATTCGTGGCAATTTGAGCTTGTTTGTTCGCCGTGATGAACAAATTGCAGCGTGGAAATGGGTTGAACCGATTTTGGAAACATGGAAAGAGTTGAAAGTTGCACCTAAGCAGTATCCAGCAGGAACTTGGGGACCAGCTAGCTCATCGGCTTTATTAGCACGTGATGGCTTATATTGGCATGAAGAAATTGCATAAGGATAAGAAAATGCAAAATAAATTTTCTGTAGTAACCAGTTCACTGCTAATTGTGATCACTTCTATTTGGGTTGGTGGGTGTTCTACGCATCAAACACCTGAAACTATTCCATTACCACCGCCAAAAAACTTAAATGGTAGTAGTGGCGCTCCAATTTTGTTGCCTCAACCAGGAAATGCTGCAAACCAAACTATAAGTGAAAGTGCTGCAGCAGTCGCAAATGAATCACAACCAACTAGGTTTAAACAAATTACAGAGCAACGAGGACCGGGTGGTGTTGTAAATAAAATTACAGTAGATAATCCTAGCGGAGGGTTGCCTGACTACACCTTAAATCCTAATCAGCAAGACAATAATACAAGCAATAATCCAGATAAGATTACTACGCCTAATTGGGGATGGAATTTCTGATGCTTGTAATCAAACTTACTTAAAAAGAGCCTCCATTTAGGAGGCTCTTTTCATTAATGCGATAAAGCAAATACCTTATAATGTTGGGCAAACTCCAGAGTTAGAACCATCTTTCAATGAATTCTCAAATGTACAAAGTGCAACTATACTACCCTGAACAAACATGTCTCCATGATCAAACGGCGTTCCCAAAAAATTAATACCAAATGAAGATGCTGTCCAAAATTTATTTTTAGCAACATTGTTTACTTGAGATGGAGTAAGTAAATCCATTGGTGCCAGCTGTACTGCATTGTTCGTCAATTGAAAGTTAGGAATAATTGTTGATTCAATTAATGCACCGCTGGATAAAGTTGAACAAGGAGCAGCAGATGCAACTAAATTACCGCTACCAGGAAAACTAACTCCATTTTTCATGCACGAGTAGGCTTGATGTGAATTAAGCACAGTCACGGCAGAATCGTAATTCATATGAATGAAATTGATTGGTGAATTAGTTCGCCAATTATACGTTGATCCATCTGCTAAAATAGTAACAAATTGCGGGTCGCTAGCAATTTTTTGATGAATAAAATTAGTTCCTGCATTATTTGTACCCCAGTTGTTTGCGGGCAAGGATTCAGGAATATCGCCAAAAGGACTAAAGACTGTAATATTTGGTGCAGTCACAGGATCATAACCATTTATCCTAGTTGAATTTCCAAAGATAGCAGCTGTAATTTGACTACCAGTATAACTATCCCCCAAAAGACCAGAATATAACTCATACAAGCTTGCTACAACATTATTTGGCATTATTACATCAGCCCAAAATTGATGATTCATAGTCATATCATATGCACCATTCAGATTTTGAAATTTATAATACACCGCAGCAGTTAATACATAACTTGTTAGTAACGGTTTAATTTTAGCTGCATATGGTGCACTACCAATATTCCAATTATTCATTGCGGAAACTTCTGGTGTTACGTTAGTCTGAGTTGCATTCATCATATCAACATTGCCACAGTTATAGCTAGGATTACTAGCACAATTCAATAATCCATCATTATTATCGTTAAATGCAAAGTTCATTTGATCGGTTAATGAATAAGCTCCTTCTTGTGGAGATGTAATTTTTAACGATAAGTTGGCATTGCTAAGCGCGCCAGCTGCAGTTGATTGTGCCATTTGTGAAGCTTTAAGTGCATAGCCACCCCCTTCAGAATAACCCGTAATAAATAAAGGGAGGGTCGTTGAAGAAGATATATTAAATGGCGCTGCAGACAATATCTGACGCATTGCTGGGAACATATTAAATGCTGCTAAAGCATTATTTTCAGGGAAGATAACATACGGATGAACGTTATCATAATCTGAACCCTGACCAACATAATCTGGAGCTACAACCACAAACCCACGCGCAGCATATACCGCAGCCAACATTGCAAAAGTTCCAGCTCCGGTACTATCTAAAGCAGTAACATTACAATATGATGGTATATTTGAAGAAATATTGCCTGAGGCTAATGGTCCTAAACAAGAAGGAACCTGATTTTTACCCCATGTTGTCGGATGAAAATAAACTACTACACCACGAGGTGTGATCCCATTAGGGACAATAATTAAACCAGATGCAGTACGGCTAATTTGACTTGTATTTGTAGTTGCATTTTGTCCTGGTGTCTTATATTCCACTGCATATGCAGAAACTGAACTGGTTTTAAAATAGCTAGGATTACTTACTGGAGCTAATGGATTAAAATTAAATGTTGTTGCACTATTAATAATATTAGCAGATTCAAATGCTGATTCCACAGCAAATGAAGAGCCAACAATTCTACCAAAATCGCCTGTTTGTAGCATTATAGGATACAATACCTGCATGCTGGCATAATTACCAAGCTCCTGTTTTGAAATAGAAAGCACATCACCATACCCAGCATTCTGAGTTGGACCAGCAGCACCGCCACCACCACATGCACTCAATGCAAATGCGGCTGAAACCGCTAATACCGAAGAAATTTTCTTTAACTTCATTTACATACCCCATAAAACAGGTCTCAATGTGAGAATAAAAATCAACATGCTATTATAAACATAAGCTGCTGTGTAATGGCAACCTTTTAATCATATTTAACGCACCCGCATTCCAGCTTGAGCACCTTCATGTGGTTCTAAGATGTAAAGCCCTCCATGCTTATCCTCGAAACTAGCGGCCAGCACCATTCCTTCGCTCATTCCAAATTTCATTTTCCTAGGAGCTAAATTTGCAACCATTACAGTATGTTTCCCGACAAGATCAGCTGGATCATATGCAGATTTAATTCCAGCAAAAACATTGCGTGTTTCAGTGCCAATATCCAGCGTTAACTGAATTAATTTATCTGCACCAACAACGTGACTAGCTGCAACAATTTTAGCTACTCGTAAATCAATTTTGCTAAAATCATCAATTGAAATAGTTTCAGCAATCTTTTCATAGATAATGTTTTCTGCTGCTGATTTTGAGTCTGCGTTTTGTGCATCCAACTGCTGCTGATTAATTTCGATTATTTTCTCAATCATAGAAGGCTCTACCCTATTAATTAAATGGCTGTAATTATTAATTTCACTATTTAAGCTCAACTGCTCTAAATTATTCCACATTAATGGTCCAGAATTAAGAAATAATTCAATTTTAGCTACTAATTGCGGAACTACTGGTTTCAAGTAAATAGCAATTAATCTGAATGCATTAATTAAGGTCGTACATACTAAGTGCAACTCTTGTTCTTTACCATCTTCTTTAGCTAACAACCATGGTTTATGATTATCTACATAAAGATTAACTTCATCAACCACTCGCATAATTAATTTAATAGCTTTAGCAAATTCACGCTCCTGAAATAATCCTGCTAATTCAGTCTTAACTGCTAAAACACCATTAATTAATTCCTGATCAACACTAGCTGCCAAACGATTATTAAAGCGTTTACTAATAAAACCCGCACAACGCGAAGCAATATTAATATACTTGCCAACTAATTCAGAATTAATTCTAGCAACAAAATCATCAAAAGAAAAATCAATATCTTCAATCTTAGCTGTCATCTTGCTTGCTACATAGTAACGGAAAAATTCAGGATTTAAACCACTAGCTAAAAAACTGCTTGCAGTGATAAATGTACCGCGGGATTTAGACATTTTTTGCCCATTGACGGTCAAAAATCCATGAACACATAAATTATCTGGAGTGCGATAGCCTGAGTTATGCAATACTGCAGGCCAGAATAGTGCATGAAAATATAAAATATCCTTACCGATGAAATGATGAATCTCTGTGTCTTGGTTATTCCATAATTCATTAAAATTTAAATTATTTTGCTGACAATAATGCATAAAACTACTTAAATAGCCAACTGGAGCATCTAGCCAGACATAAAAGTATTTCCCAGGTGCGTCAGGGATTTCAAAACCAAAATAAGGCTTATCACGAGAAATATCCCAATCTTGTAAACCACCATCCAACCATTCCTGCATTTTATTACGCGCTTCAGCTTGTAAGCGACCTTTCGCTGATAACCACTCAGTTAAAAACTCACCACATTCACTAAGCTTAAAAAAGTAGTGTTCAGACTCGCGGATAACTGGAGTTGAACCTGATACAGCTGAATAAGGATTGATTAATTCGGTTGGCGCATAAGTCGCACCACATTTTTCACAGCTATCACCATACTGATCTTCGGTTTTGCATTTTGGACATGTGCCCTTGACAAAGCGATCCGGTAAAAACATCTGTTTTTCTTCGTCGAAAAGTTGGCTGATTGTCCTAACTGCAATTTTATTATTCGCTTTTAATTTATTATAAATATCATAAGCGCATTGTTGATTCTCTGAAGAATTAGTAGTATAAAAATGATCATAACCAATCCCAAAGCCTGCAAAATCTGTAGTATGCGACTGATACGATTCGGCAATTAATTGCTCCGGAGTAATTCCGCGCTGCTCAGCTTTAAGCATAATCGGTGTACCGTGAGTATCATCGGCGCAGATAAAATAACAGTTTTTAGCTTGCATTTTTTGAAATCGCACCCAAATATCAGCCTGAATATGTTCTACCATATGCCCTAAATGGATATCTCCATTAGCATAAGGTAATGCGCAAGTTACGATTATATTTTTTGACATATTGATAACCCCAAAGCAAGTAGCCTACTAGAATAGTCAACTAATTTTAATATGATATGCTAAGATAGAGCATATTAATTTCGAAGCTAATGCAGGCTCGATATAATAGTTTACGGAAGAAAAAATTTATGAATAACACAGTTAATAAACCTAGTATTATAGCACATAAGGTTAAAGCCGGATTAACACGGATTGGCAACATCAAAAACATCATTGCGATTACATCAGGTAAAGGCGGAGTAGGTAAATCAACTACCACATTGAATCTTGCAATTGCAATGAGTGAGCTTGGCGCGAAAGTAGGTATTTTGGATGCAGACATTTACGGACCTTCATTACCAATTCTAGTTGGTGCAAAAGACTACAAGCCTGCTGTTAGTGAAAATAATCGTTTTGTTCCACTAGATAAATTTGGAATAAAGGCAATGTCTTTTGGCTTTCTTGCCGATCCTAAAACTGCAACCATTTGGCGTGGTGCAATGGTTAACAAAGCACTGAGTCAATTATTAAACGATAGCGAATGGGGCGAGCTGGATTGTCTACTTGTTGATATGCCTCCTGGGACCGGCGATATTCATTTAACCATAGCACAAACAACTCCATTAACGGCAACAATAGTAGTTACCACGCCACAAGATATCGCCTTGCTGGATGTTGGTAAAAGTATTAATATGTTTCAAAAGTTGGATATACCATGTCTGGGTGTTGTTGAAAATATGTCAACTCATATTTGTGAAAACTGCGGACATGAATCCGATATATTTGGTCTTGGTGGAAGCAGTCATTTGAAAGATGAGTATAATTTAGATTTATTGGCAAAATTACCACTCAATCTAGCAATATGCCAACACAGCGATCGCGGCACACCAATTGCGCTACTTAAAGAAAGTCCAATCGCTTCGACTTATGCAGAATTAGCGAAAAATACCTTAAGCAGACTCAGTCAATTACCAAAAGATTATTCTGGCGCTCTATCTGGTCTAAAAATCACGACTAAATAAATTTTATGGACTTTAAAGATAGCCAAGATTTAAAGACGATGACTATATTCAATGTAATTATGGTGTAAATATAGTAAAATTGCGCCATAATTAACTAAATTACCGAAGGTTATACATGAGTACAACAGTAAGCCAGCCAGTTGCCAATCGTAAAAAACTATTTCTTGCCGCTGGAATCGGTAACTTCTTTGAAATTTTTGATTTCTTTGTTTTTGTCTTTTTATCTTCGGTTATCGCTGATTTATTTTTCCCTAAAGATATTGGTTATCTGGCTATTGTTTTTACTTATATGACAGTTACAATCAGCTATATGTTGCGTCCCTTTGGAGCAATCATTTTAGGCAGTTTGGGTGATAAATATGGACGTAAATCAATATTCAGCCTGTCGATTTTAATGACAGCAATCCCTTCTTTAGTTATTGGGCTTTCCCCTACCTTTCACCAAGTTGGCTACTTTGCGGTCGCAATTTTATTAATTTCACGGATATTTCAAGGCTTTTCATCGGGTGCCGAAATGCCGGGATCGGTTACGTATATCGCTGAAACTTATCACCATAAAAATTACTATTTTTACAGCGCATGGATGCCTTTTGGTGCCAACATGAGTATTGCGCTGGGTTCATGGGCAATCCGTAATATGGTTGAAATGATGAATCATGATTTTTTATATAGTTTTGGCTGGCGGATTCCATTTATTTTAGGAAGTCTGCTTGCAGTAATCGGGTTTTATATTCGTAAAAATATTGCCGAAAGTGGCGATTTTCAAGCAGCTAAAGCACAACACAAGGTACAGAAAATTCCAGCACTCGCGCTCTTCACTACTTACCGTAAAGAACTAATCATGGGGATTTTTTTAGTATTAATCGCATCCTTGATTACATCGGTTTTTCATGTATTCTTACCCAATCTGTTTGTTAAATTTTTACATTTGGAATTGAGCGTTGCTGCTAATATTAGTTCAGTTGGAGCATTAACAGTTTCCGCTGCGATCATTTTATCCGCACTTTTAGCCAGTAAAATAAATCCAACCGCGATTGTTAAATTTTCGATAGTTGGCTTAATTGCTGTCTTGATTCTGGTTTTAACTGGAGTATTGCCTTTGGATAATCTAACAATGCTCTACAGTGTTGTGATTTTATTATCTATCTTTGCTGGTGGGGTTAACGGAGTTTATTGGGGTTTATTGGTAGATTTATTTCCAGTTGAAGTTCGTTATAGCGGAGTAGCCGCCTGTTTTAGTTTAGCATCCTTAATTGGTGGTGGGTTAACCCCATTGTGGACCAGCAGCATCTTAGCACTAACTAATGATTATCGCTATATTATTATAATTTGTCTATTTGCATCAATACTCTGTCTTATTAATAGCTTCTTTGTAGCACGCTATTTTACCAAGCGCAAATGCTACTTTAACTCACTTACTAGCTAATGTTAGTATTGAATGATATAAAGTAAATATATTATAAATAATGCTCATCAGAATAGCAGTTTTATTAAAATCATTTAGTTTTCAATAAATTGGAGTGGATTCATGCAGCAAACATTACATTTAAATCGAGAAGAAAAGAAAATTGTCGGTTTAGCCGCATTAGGTGGAATGCTCGAGTTTTATGATTTTATTATTTATGGAATATTTTCCGTTTACTTTGCGAGCCAGTTTTTCCCCAGCGGCAACCAGATAATTTCAATTATTGAAAGCTATGTTGTTTTTGTCTTGGGTTATATTGCTAGGCCTATTGGCGGAATGATTTTTAGCCATGTTGGTGATGAGCATGGACGAAAAAAAGTTCTAATTATAACTATAGTTCTGATGGGTGCTTCATCGCTAGGAATTGGTTTACTCCCAACGTATGCAAGTATTGGCTATGCAGCGCCGATTGGATTATTAGTATTACGACTATTACAAGGGTTAGCTTTAGGCGGCGAACTACCAAGTACATATGTCTATATCAGTGAGAGTATGCCACAAAAGCGAGGAAGTGGTTTTGGGATTACCATGACAGGTGTAAATGCCGGACTCTTATTGGGGATGGCAATAAATCAACTTCTAAATTTGAGTTTTAATACTGAGCAATTGACCGCTTATGGCTGGAGAATTCCATTCATCATTGGCGGTGCGTTATGTCTGATTAGTTATAAAATTCGTAAAACTCTGCAAGAAACCGCAGCATTTAATAAAATCCATGATAAGCCAGAATTTCCATTAGCCTATTTATTTAAGCATAATTTGCCGCAAATGATTGCCGGAATTGCAACTACTGGAATTATGTCATCATTGGTGGTAATTGCAATTATTTTCATGCCTACTTATTTACACAAAATGCTGCATATTGACAATCGTTTAATCAGCCAAATTATGCCCATCGCAATGATCTTAAACGTTATAACCATCTATATTACTGGTCGAATTGCTAATCACGTAACACCGTATATTATTTTACGTAATTTAATTATTGCCAGTGCAATACTGGTGCCAACTTCATATTGGTTAATTGATGCAGGACATATCGCAGCTGGAGTAATTATATTAGCTATTTTGGAGGGCGTGGCAGCAATGATTATACCTTACTTGATTACTTGCCTATTCCCTGCTAAGATTCGCTTAACAGGAGTTGCAATGAGTTATAACATAGGCTTCACTATTTTTGGCGGAATGGCACCGATTATTATTAGCAGTTCAATCCAATCTGGGCATGGAATTTACCAGACGCCACTTATTTTCATGACAGTAATTTTGCTAGTTTGTAGCTTTGGACTATATTATGCTAAACGCCATAGCTGCGACCCAATTACCTAAATTATTTATTAAGGCTAAATGACTTAACCAATAATTCACGCCCCTGTAAAATCTGGTAATCACCATAAGCGTTGCAATGTGGGCAGGCATCATAAAGATTAGTTAAGAGAAATTGCTGATTACATTTAGAACATAATGCAAGTCCATCTACTTCAAAGACTTCCAACTTAACTTGTCCACAAGCCATTTTTTCGGCAACTACTGGAAACCAAAAGGTGAGTGAATCGACATCCACACCTGAGAGCTTGCCAATTTCAATCGTAATCTGACTGATATTCTCTAAAATCCCAGCATTAGCCCGTGAAACTTGTTTAACAATGCCCTCACATAACGAAAATTCATGCATTACTTCATCCTTCTAATTCAACCCGTTGTTTGCGATGATGTTTTAAGCGATAAAAACTATAAACACCTATTATAATAAAAGTTAATAATAAAATAGGCATTTCGAGTGCCTGTGAACGAATACCAGCTTGTTTAGAGAGAAAAACACTCATTCCACTAACTAGAAAGCTAAATAAAATTAAACTAACTACCCCACCCATAATCAAGAGGATAATATTAACTTCAATTTTAATAATATCATGATGTACAATCTTATTTACTGTAGATTGTAGTGAGTTATAGAAAACTGCCATTAAAATCACACACAATAACACCCAATGGTGAAAATATAGATTTACGGCTACAAATAATACCGTAAATACTAATACAATTAAAACCCAAATAAAAAGGGTGTGTACATCATATTGATTAAATAACCGTAAGAAAAACCAATTTACAATTAAAGACAATGTTGCAGCAATAAAAATTGCATCAGCAATATGTTTTGAGCTCCAATTTTCTGAATACTGTAAAAATAGTGGCATTGTAAAATACCATTTAACTAAAAATGCTCCGACAAGAATATTTAGACCAACTTTAGCAAAAAGTTCTTTGTTACACAACAGTAACGATCTATAAACACCTTGGATCTGTATTTTTTCTAAAGCAGGTTTAAATTTAGCTAAATAACTTGCATAATACGAGGCAAGAAAACTTAAACATAATAAGATGATGATTGGTATTTTCGATGATGCAATATGATAATTTATGGCAACTGTAGCAAATTTATTCAAGAACGAAGCAAAAATCAAACCACAGGACAATGAAAAAAAATAAGATTGAACTAGAAACATATAGGCTGATTTATTATTGATTATTGAGAATAATACGCCAATATTAATAACCTTATCATAAGCATAGCCAATAGCGAATACGCATGAAACCACTATAAAAATTACTAATGCAGATAAGTCATAATGTTTTATTAGATCCAACCCTAAAGTTAAGAATATCAGATAAGATAGCTGAACATAACAAAGCAACCGACCAATTGTACTATTAGGACAAATTATGCTTTTAGTACGTAAGATTAAAAGAAACACAATACAAGAAATTAAGAAAATAGCACTAAATAACAAGTCAAAATATAATGTTGCTGGAAACCAATTGTTAGTTTCAAATATAATCATCGCGATTATATGATGGTGTGATAATAATGCAAAAAATATCGCATACTCAACTAACGTTTGAAATAAAAATGATCCAATAACTTTGCGATCTGTTGTTGAAAATTGGTTATGCCATAAATAATACATTGAATTCTGTTTAAACACGCTACTCTCTTTTAAATAAAAAGCTTTTGAAACAAAGCCCCCAATTATACCAACTCTTTGCCAACTCGGTTATTTTCATCTCTACCGATAAATATAGTTGCATTTAATATACAAGTATTGCTATAATACCCACATAAATATCAGGGATAATAACCAATTAAATCACTCAACTATTATAAGGAAATTAATTATGTTCTGTTATCAATGTGAACAAACTTTACGCACACCAACTGGAGTTGGGTGTAACTCATTAGGAATTTGCGGTAAAGACAATACCACTGCTAATTTGCAAGATTTGCTAATCCACTCCCTATCTGGTCTTAGCATCTACGCACAAAGCGCTAGGACTGTAGCTGTGGTTGACTCAGCAGTTGATGCATTTGTCGGTGAGGCATTATTTTCAACATTAACCAATGTTAATTTTGACCAACAAAGAATGCAAGACTATATTCGTCAAAGCGTGAGATTGCGTGATGAGTTACGTGCACACTACATCGCAGCTTGTGAAGCACAAAAAATCACACCGACTCTATCTACACTAGCCGCAGCTAACTTTCAGGCAGCTAGTAGTTTGGATGGTTTACTTGAACAAGCTGATGCAATTGGTTTTGATATGCGCTCATTAAATTTAGACGAAGATTTAACTGGATTGTATGGTTTAGTTCTATTTGGACTAAAAGGCTTAGCCGCATATACTGATCATGCACGGATGCTTGGACATACTGATCCACAAATATATGCTTCAATTCATGATTGTCTGGCATTTCTGGCAACCGAGTCAAATGATGCTAATGCCTATTTAGAATGGGCATTAAAAGTTGGTGCAACTAATTATCAAACTATGGAACTATTAGACAAAGCTCATACTGAAACTTATGGACATCCAGAACCAACACAAGTACGCATTACACCTGTAAAAGGTAAATGTATCTTGGTAAGTGGACATGCGCTAAATGATTTAGAAGATATTCTCAAGCAAACCGCAGATAAAGGGATTAATGTTTATACCCATGGTGAATTGCTTCCAGCCTTAGCCTATCCTAAATTTAAACAATATCCGCATTTAGTGGGTAACTATGGTGGTGCTTGGCAAGATCAACAAGCTGAATTTGCAGCTTTTCCGGGTAGTATTGTCATGACAACTAACTGTCTGATTCAGCCACAAAATAGTTATAACCAGCGCCTATTTACTACTCATGCAGTTGGCTGGGCTGGTATTCCTCACATTGAGAATCATGATTATACGCCAGTAATCAAAGCTGCTTTGACTGCGCCAGGATTTGCTAATGATGCTGACGAAGCTAAATTCATTACCACTGGTTTTGCACGTAATACGGTCTTAAGTGTAGCGCCACAAGTAGTTGAAGCCGTAAAATCTGGGGCAATCAAACATTTCTTCCTTATCGGTGGTTGTGATGGAGCTAAAAGTGGACGTAATTATTATACTGAATTTGCTCATCAAGCACCCAAGGATAGCATTATCCTGACTCTAGGCTGTGGTAAGTATCGTTTTAATAAAGATGATTTTGGTGATATCGGCGGAATTCCGCGACTATTGGATATGGGACAATGTAACGATGCTTATTCTGCAATCCAAGTTGCCGTTGCTTTAGCTGGCGCGTTTAATTGTGGGGTTAATGAATTACCGTTATCACTAATAATTTCATGGTTTGAGCAAAAAGCTGCTGCCGTTTTATTAACATTACTACATCTTGGGCTTGAAAATATTCATTTAGGTCCTACTCTTCCTGCATTCTTGACACCAAATGTGGTAAATATTTTGGTTGAAAAATTTAAACTACGCCCAACTGGTGTTGCGAGCGAAGATTTAGCTCGAATCTGTAACGCCTAGATTTTTATTAAATGCTAAGATATAAAAAAAGTCGTAAGTAATTACGACTTTTTTTATATCTTAGCATTTAATTCAACATAAGTGATTGAAATAATCGTGTTTGAGCACGATCTGCACAAGCATGTTCCAGCTCCAAATAGCTTGTACTGTTTCTCTCTTCTTTTATAGATCTAAAAATGTGACAGTATTTAATTCCATAACCACATTTATGACTCAGATTCAAACGCTTTGTTTTATTATCATAGCACTTATCTTGCTCAGCTAACTGAAGCACCTGTGCAGCAGTCATGCCTGCAAATTTACGTTGATAATATTCTTCTGATTTAACATCAAGAATTTTATTAAAACTACCAGCCCCGCAATATTCATATAACTGATAATCACCATCTTTTTCGCTATACTTTCTGGCGTCGTTAAATTTCAAATAAACACACAATTTATCATTACTCAAAGAAGCGGCTTGTAGTTTCTCAAAATTACCAACTTCATGCAACATTCGTTTTTTTCTTGAGGATAAATCAAGCATTACATAAACTGAATCACTACCAATATCTTCGGCTTCAAAAATTAAAATAATTTGCTTATTTTTTAAGTAAAACGCATATTTCACCAATGGATTAGCCACTTGCCCCAATGGAATATTATTTAAAAAAAGTATATAGTTTTTTGTAGCCTCATCATAGACTGAAGAAATCGCACCAAGTTCAGTATAAAGCGTATTGAATTGTAAATCAATATTTTCAAGGGTTTCGCTCTTTTCATTTAACAATTGATCTTGAGTATCTTTTGCTAAATTATTAATAAATTCACTATCTAAATAACTTGATTTTATTGTAGAACTATTAAGATAATTCTTGTCCCCGGAAGTTTGTAACGACGCATCTTCCTTAAGGCTGATAGAAGAACCATGAAAGTAGCGATACGCAACAGCAGCAAAAACTAGCATCCAAATCAAGACTATCATCAAATATAGAATTGGAATTGCTTTTAACTGGCGTAGAAGATTTTTTTTAAGTTGCATAGTCCATGACAAATTGGTTATTCTAAGGACTCAATTTTACCGTACTTGGCACATAAGACTCTCAAATTCCACCTAAATAGAGTCAATTAAATCTATACATGCAACAATATCCAACAAATGACTATTTTTTCCACCAATCAAGGTTAGGAATGGTCTTAAAAACATATTGCAGACCATCGCACCATCCTTGACGTAATTGTTGAAATAATTCATTTGATTCATCAATCAAAGTAGTCATTGGTTTAGCAATTTCAATCTCACCATCTTCATGGTTTATAATTTGGGGTGGCAGATGACTCAGATTTATTGGCAAACCAACTGACAAATTAGAGCGTAAGGTTGAATCAAATGATACCAAAGCACATTTAATCGCATCGCCAAGCGGTGTGTCATAGTTAATTACCCGATCCAAAATTGGTTTACCATATTTTAATTCACCGATTTGGAAAAATGGCGTTTCTTTGGTTGCTTCGATAAAATTACCTGCCGCATAAACCATAAATAAACGCTGCCCTTCACCCTTAATCTGTCCACCAACCAAAAAAGAGCAACCGAAATCAATTCCTGAGCTAGAAGAAGGTAAACGCCGAATAACCTCGCGAACAGTGTCGCCTACTTTACGCGCGACATCAAACAATGAATCCAATTGAAGAATATTATGTTCTGCTCCACGTTCAACCTCTTTACGCAATAAGGAGACTACTTCTTGAGTAGTTCCCAAATTACCCGCATTTAGTAAAAAAATTTGCCGTTCTCCGGCAATTTCAAAACGACTAGTTTTACAAAAAACTGAGATGTTATCAATTCCTGCATTAGTTCGACTATCTGATGCAAAAATAAGTCCTTCTTTAATTTTTATCGCTACACAATACGTCATTAATAAATACCCCTATTGTTCCGTCACTAATGATTTAACCATTAAAGTTTCATCTCCACCGCCAATTCGACTACCACGAATCGGACTGCTATCTAAAAAATCTAAACCGTAGGCAAGTTCTATATATTGTTCTCCTGCAGCACATTGGTTACTTACATCAAAGCTATACCAACTACCTAGCCAAACCTCAACCCAAGCATGACTCGCCAAATGGCTACTATCATCAGTGTGCAAATAGCCACTAACATAGCGTGCTGGCAGACCTAAATATCGGCAGCACCCCAAGAAAATATGACTATGGTCTTGACAAACCCCAGCACCAAGTTCAAAAGCCTCTTGCGCAGTAGTAGTGGCACTAGTAGCACCACTAGTATAAGGCACTAGCTGCAAAATTCTGGCAGAGAGTGCATTCAACATCGCCAAAGAATTACTTACATCTAACTTGAATGCAGAATATTGCTGCACAAACTCATCAACAAAACTACGCAGCTTTACACCTAATTCGGTTAGCGGAGTAATTCTAAGATAATAATCAAGTGGTAATGTTCCTAATTCCATATTAGCACGGAATGGGAAAACCTCTACAACACCACGTGCAACAACTTCAAGTTCTGAAAAGCGCCCTTCCAGAGTAAAGTAATGGGTTATATTTCCAAAACAATCTTTACTGACAACTCCTTTACTTGGAAGCTCAAGTGACCAGCTAATAACATGCTGCCGCTCATTTTCACGAGGTGTTAAATGAATAAGTTGAATACTCCGCAAAAGAGTTTCAGCATATCGATAGCTGGTTCGGTGTTCTACATTTAGTATCATACTGTTACAAAGTAACCTTTATGAATTGAGGTCGCTAGTTCGGCAACTTCATCTTGTAGCATTTGGATATAATCACTTTGTCCAACATCAACAATATCTGTCCATTCGTCACAACGAAGTTTTAAAAATATACTACCGCAGACTTTAAGTGACGGACGGCGTTTTTCAGCTCTAATTAATTCAATCAAATCCTGAATTTTAGCTATACAATAACGCACGCTACGTGGAACTGTTTTATTAAATAGCAGAAATTTAAATACTCTATCATGTGATGGAGTCGCCGCAATCGTTTCTTGGTAAGCCTCAAATGAACTAACTGCACGTAAAATCATAATCCAATGATAATAATCGGTATAATCAGTCAGACTATCCAAAACTAATTTAGCCTCTAGGATGCGTAAAGTTTGATCTGCACGCTCTATATATAAACCAAGGCGTAAAAAATGCAAGCTTAAATTCTCTGGCATAGTAATACTAACTGCACCTTGAAAAATAAAAGCACGTTGGCGCAACCAATCAGTAAAAATAGCTAATGGCTTATGCTGCATTTCCTGAAACTCAATCCATGTTTGATTGATGGCTTCCCAAACTTCACTACTTAATCTACTACGCTCAGAACGCGCATTTTCGCGCGCCATTTCCAAGCTATTTCTAATTGATGCTGGTGTATTACCAGAAATCATAAACTTACTAACAGCTTCTATTGATAATGCAGTACCAGTCAAAGCAAAATCAGCATACGCGTTTTGAATATGTAATGGCAAAGCGCGAAGTTTATCTAAATCACCAGCATATGGCATTCCAGGTTGAAAACAAGCATCAAGAAGTCTTGCGGTTGATTCTGCACGCTCTAAATAACGCGCCATCCAGTATAAGTTAGATGCGGTACGGCTTAGCATTATTAATATCCTCCTTTTGGTTGATTTTCATTTAATACCCAAGTATCTTTTGTTCCGCCACCTTGAGAGCTATTAACCACTAAAGAGCCTTTAGTTAGTGCCACACGAGTAAGTCCACCTGGAGTAACCCGTACTTTAGCACCCGATAAGACATATGGTCGTAAATCGATATGGCGAGGAGTAAGATCTTCATCCAGCCAAATTCCACAAGTTGAGAGACTTAACGTTGGTTGCGCAATATAACCATCTGGTTTAGCTTTTAGAATCTCAGCAAATCTAGCACGCTCTTCTTTAGTACTTGCAGGACCAACCAACATTCCATAACCACCGGCACCGTGAACTTCTTTAACAACCAATTTATCTAAATTAGCTAATGTATAGTTTAAGTCTTCGGGGTTAGATAAAATTCGTGTCGGAACGTTTTGCAAAATAGCATCCTGATCAAGATAAAACTTAATCATCTCTGGTACATATGGATAAATTGATTTATCATCGGCCACACCAGTACCCAATGCATTAGCTAAAGCAACGCCACCAGCACGATAAGCTTGTACCAAACCTGGGACGCCTAAATAAGAATCTGGGTTTAACGCCAATGGATCCAAAAATGCATCATCAACCCTGCGATATAAAATATCAACTGGTTTTGCACCATAAATACTACGCATCCAGACACGGTCATTTTCAACAAATAAGTCACGCCCCTCAACTAGCTCAACACCCATTTCTTTAGCCAAGAAAGCATGTTCATAATAAGCACTATTATATGGTCCAGGAGTTAGTACGGCAATGGTTGGATTTTCGCAGAAAGCACACTCTTTTAAAGTAGTATGCAATAGTGATGGATAATGGTCTACTGGCTCAACATTATAACTTTCGAATAGTTCAGGAAACAATTTACGGCTCATACGACGATTTTGCAGCATATAAGAAACGCCACTAGGAATACGTAAATTGTCTTCAAGTACATAATAATTACCATCAGAATGACGAATTAAATCAACGCCGCTAATTTGTGAATAAACTTTATGTGGCAGATCAATGTTCAACATACAAGCTTGAAATTGCGCATTTTTATAGATTTTCTCAGCAGGAATAATCCCCTCTTTGAGAATACGCCCTTCATGATAAACATCTTCCAAAAATAGATTTAGAGCTAAAACACGTTGCTCTAATCCTTTTTGCAGATATTCCCATTCTGCAGCCGGGATCATTCGCGGTACAGGATCGGAAGGAATTAGCCGTTCAGCTCCCTCTTCTTCACCATAAACTGCAAAAGTTATCCCAATTCTTCGAAACAGCAGATCTGCCTCCGCCATTTTACGATCCAAATATCCAGTTGGGCAGTTTTTAAGCCAATCTAAATATGGCATATAATGCTGACGGATGCCGCCGTTTTGGTCAAAAATTTCATCAAACATTATTTACTCTTATAAAAAATTTATAATAGGTACTTAAGACAAACATAAACACTCAATCTTGTAGTATACCTTAAAATCAGCTTAATTAGAATTATAATCTTAGACTAAGTAACAAATTATAATAAATTTCTAATAAATAAGCTAATTAATGTTGTAATTTATCTCATCTTACTGTTATTTTTCCTAGATTAGCCACCCTCATAATCAAAAATTATCCAATCAATTACAGACACAATAAATCTTATATTGTTTATCTTAACTACCGAATGGAAACAGTACTTTCATAATGTTCGCTTTCATAGTTAAAGATAAGCTTATCGATTTCAAACCCTTGATTTTTAGCTATCACAAGCACATTGTTTATTGATTCTTGATCAACATCGGCTGAACGCGCAAGTACCCATAGATAATCATGATCTGGACTACCAACTAATGCTATTTTTTTATAATCGACATAAAGTACCCAGTAATCACCATATCCAATAGGTAACCACCTTAAATATTTGGGTAGAAATGTCACCTCTAACTTACCTACATTCGCTGATTCGACAAATGATGCAATGCCATCCGCAATACTTGGACCATCACCATTTCTACTACATTTATTAACCACAACTACTCTATCAATATTGTTAGGATCTATTGAATAGCTTGCAGTAATTGGCGCAATGCATTTTTTTTCAAATCGATTTGGTAATCGCGCAATTTCATACCATGTTCCCAGATAATTATTAATTTGAAAATCATTAATCGGGATAACGCTATCTGCATGTGCAAAATTAAGAGTACTTAATACCATTGCAACCATAAAAAATAACTTAATCATACGCATAATCACTCCATTTGCTTAATGTAATTTACAATAAAAAAGATTAACGTTGTTATTATCCCATATAACGACAAGATATATGCTAAATTATAGAGCTAGAACTCTTTTAAACATACGGAGCTACCAATGAGTGAGTCGAATAAAAAAAAGTCTAAATACATTGCAATGCCTGATACGCTAGTCATTTTATTTGGGGTAGTCTTTTTAGTCTATATATTAAGTTTTTTTGTACCAGCGGGAAAATTTGATACTCAAAAAGTTAGTTATAGTGCAGATGGCGTGACAAAAACACGCAGTGTCCTAGTTGCGAGCAGCTATCAAATACAAACAGATGTCAATGGCAAAGTGGTACACAATCCCCCAGCAATTTTTGCCAGCGACGGTAAACCGGGGTTTTTAAACTTTGTTTATGACGGGATTACCTCTGGAGATAGAAATGGCGGCGCGGTTGGAGTAATGGCATTTATTCTTATTATTGGTGGTGCATTTGGCATAATCATGCGTAGTGGCGTAATTGAAGCTGGAATGATGAAATTAATTGCTAAAATGAGCACTCGAAAAATTTTAATTCTTCCAGTCATGGCGCTCATTTTTTCTATCGGAGGTGCAGTTTTTGGTATGGGTGAAGAGGCAATTGCTTTTGCCTTAATTTTAGCACCAATGATGGTTGCTATGGGCTATGATGCCTTAACTGGTGTATTAGTTACCTACCTAGCAACGCAGGTTGGTTTTGCTACTTCATGGATGAATCCATTTTCAGTTGCAATTGCGCAAGGCATTGCTAATGTCCCTGTTCTATCTGGATCGTTATTCAGGATTGCCATGTGGGCGTTTTTTACCGCATCAATAATGATTTATAGTGTAGTCTATGCTAGATCAATTCAAAATAATCCACGCAAATCATTAAGTCACGAGAGTGATAACTATTTCCGTGAACAATTAGCAGAAATCAATATTAAACAGCATTTTGGTTTTGCATCTTGGTTAATTATTGCAGTCCTTGCACTTGGTATCGTTTGGGTTGTTTATGGTGTAATTGCCAAAGCTTATTATATACCAGAGATTGCAACACAGTTTTTTGCAATGGGATTAGTCATCGGTATAATCAGCACATTAGCAAAAATTAATGGTATGAACCTCAACATTATGGCAAAATCATTTAAAAGTGGTGCGGCTGATTTATTACCAGCAGCATTAATAGTGGGAATGGCACATGGTATTATCTTAATGATGGGTGGCGCTGATGCTACGCAGTTTACTATGTTAAACACTGTGTTACATTCATCCGCTAACTTACTAAGTGGATTAAATGAATATGCTTCGGCTATCGCAATGTTTTTATTTCAGTCAATTTTTAATATATTTGTTACTTCCGGTTCTGGTCAAGCAGCACTTACTATGCCATTAATGGCACCATTATCTGATTTAGTTGGCGTAGGTCGTCAAATTGCAGTACTAGCTTTTCAACTCGGTGATGGTTGGACTCATTGTATTATGCCGACTTCTGCAGCGCTAATGGGAACACTTGGTGTCTCGCGAATTGATTATGGCGTTTGGGTTAAGTTTATTATCAAGTTTTATATTTACCTGATGTTACTCAGTGCAGCTTTTATTATTTTTGCAGTAATGATTAATTATCAATAATTATTTCAAATAGGTAAGTATAATTTGCACAATTACCAAACTCAAAAAATACTTAAAATTATTGAATCGACTAACATAAGAGATGAAAAATAATTCAAAAAGTAATAACTTATTGCTTTGGATAGTTTTGATTGGCGTATTTTGGATTAAGGCATCATCATTATTAAGTATGCCATTTTTGACTATTTTTTTGTATAAAAATACGCATCTATCTTTGGTTCATATCGGTATTATTGTTGGGTTTCAACCACTTGCACTTTGTTTTGGTAGTATTTTCGGTGGGTATTTGTCGGATATACTTAAACGTCAGCATATTATATTACTATCAGTTTTTATTGGGGCTTTAGTCTTTTTAGGATTTTATATCTCAGCCAAATATTTAAGCTCTAACATTCAAATCATTTCATTTGGGGCATTAAACTTAATTAATGGATTTAGCTCAGCATTATTTTCTCCAACATCTAGGGCAATTATCAGTGATATTTCAAAATCTCCTCAAGACAGCATTAAGTATCTTCATTTACGTTACCTTGCTTTAAATCTTGGAGCTGCGTTGGGTCCACTATTAGGTGCTTACGCTGGAATTGCCGCAAATACTGAAGCTTTTCTTATAACGGGAGTTCTATATTTAATTTATGCTTGTATCTTATTGATTATTTTAAATAAATACCTAAGCAAATCTGTAAAAATAGAAACAACAAATGTATTATCTTATAGTTTTTTTGCTGCTATTAAGTACTTAGTAAATAATTATTTATTTCTATCATTACTATTTAGCTTAATTGTTTTCAACATCATTTATATTCAACTAACAAGTAACTATGCTCTTATTATTAGTAAAAATATAGTAAATGGAACAATTTTCTTTTCATGGTTACTAAGCCTAAATGCCATATCAGTTGTAATATTACAGCCAATTATTTTTAGATTTATTAAAAATAAAAATCAAAAATTACTAATCCCTTATGGATATTTAATCCTCTTAGTTGGTGGATTGCTTATTGCTTTTTTATCAGTAAATAAATTCACATTGATATTGTTTGTAATATGCTTATCTGTAGCTGAAATCCTAATTTTTCCAACTGGAAGTATATTGGTTTCTAGTTTTACTATTAAAAAATACCGAGGAACAGCGTTTGGTGCAATTGATCTTGAATATTTGGGTTGTGCGCTTGGTCCAGCACTCGGAAGCTATATATTACAATTATTTAATTTAAATGGATATTTATATTTTGTGGCGTCTCTTCCATTGATTTCAATTATGTTATACTTACCGTGTATACTAAACTCCAAAAACAATATTAATTGATCCCATTAAATGCTTTGCAAAAAAACGCCTAGAGGGTTTTATTTTTTATCGCGATTAATGCTGATTCTAGATTTGGATACTTAAAAATAAATTTGTCGCTAATTAGTCGCTGTGGTGAAACCTTGATACTATTTAAAAAGAGCTCCTCCCCCATTTGCCCAAAGAGTATTTTAATTAGAAATTTTGGCATAGTCATAAAGCTTGTTTTGTGCCAAGTTTTAGCGATAAGATGAGTAAGCTCGCCATTATTTTTCATATCAGGTGCGACAATATTATAAATACCTTGTTTTTCATGAGCGATCAAGAAATCCAAAGCATTCAATAAATCAAATAAGGTAACCCACGGCATGTATTGCGATCCATCACCTAATATACCACCCATACCCAAAGTAAATGGTTTAAGCATTTTAGGAAAAGCACCACCATTGCTACTAAAGACTACGCCAAAACGCGTAATTGTTCGCGGACCTAAATATTGATTTGCCTCACTCTCCCAACGTTTAGTAATCTCTTCGGAAAAGTTACCATAATGAGAATAATCAATTTTAGTCTCCTCATCATTTATTTGATTAGAATCATAAATACCAATAGCGCTTGCTGAAATTAAATGCGGCTTTTTATCGCGAACATTAAATAAATTGACAATTTTTTGAGTGGTTTCAAGACGACTATTTAATATTTCCTCTTTACGTTTCTCGCTCCAACGTTTATCACCTATGTTAGATCCGGCTAAATTTAGTACAACATCAATTGACTGAATTAAATTCTGATTCTTATTTAATTCATCCCACGTAATATGTCCAGACGTAGTTTTATGACTTAAGAGGGTGAAGTTATATTTGCCTGCAAATTGCTTAACAAATGCAGTAGCAATATAGCCGTTACTACCAGTAATTAGAACATTTTTCACTTTAACTACTTTCTATTTGATCGATTACATAAAATAACAAACTTTAAAGACAAGTCACCGAATACTTATTTAATCACTAGTTTCGATTTACATAAGATCTGGAGAAATCGGTATTTTTACTTTCATCATAGCAAGAACTAAAAACATTTAGTTTATCAAGAGATTATAGCATACGAATAACATGTGGGTCTTGTTCTTCAAAGACTAAGAGTATATATCTTAATAATGCATAGTTGACAAATACCCCACTAATTTAGTAAACTATATAAATATTTATGGAGATGAGCAAATGAAAACAATACTAGCCTGGTTTGCAAAACTATTTTCTAGCTGGTTTTGCAATTCAACCTGTAAAGCTAAATTAAATCAGAATGAACGCGATAAAATTATCAAGCTCTCCAAGAGTGTTGATATGGATGAATACTGAATAACCCGCCATTGTTGGCGGGTTATTGCTCAATAGTTAATGTCCGTGTGATTTCTCATATTGATTGACAAATTCTAACAGGACATCATTAATTTTAGTCTGATATTTTTTACTGTGCTGCTTAAAGAAAGCCACAATTTTAGGGTCAAGCTTTAATGTTACTGGAATTTTGTCAGGGTTATCAGATTCTAAAACTTTAGTTAACGCATCAAACATCATTTTATCAGTAATGATTGTATTCTCATTAGCTTCTGGATATAGCCTTTCCCAGCCTTTGGTCTTACTCATTTCAGGTATATCAGAATAATCAATACTTTCATCGGACGTTGCTGCTAACTTTTTTAATTGTTCATTTGTCATTTTAGCCATTATAGATCACCTTATCCCTTCCTGCCGGACGTGCTGAAATTATCCTAGTATTTCCATTTCGCTCGGTAAATGCTACAAGGACAATCAATATCCCCCTAACTTTGCCCACCAAATGAAATCGTTTCTCAGTTCCTACAACACGGTCAAATCTTCGTACTGCGTTAGGATCGCTGAATGCTTCGCTGGCGGTGTCAAAATCAATACCATGTTTTGCTATATTGGCTTGATTTTTAGTTTCGTCCCATTCAAATTTCACTCATAACCCCTTTATCCGATAGCATAATTATACTACGTTATATTGCTATTTATAAATATAATCAGCAATATTTTGCGGCTAATTGTGATAGTTTTGTTATTGAATAGAATAACTTTATGATCAGGTGTATTGGAGATGATTAATCTTCTATGAGTAAGATTGTTTTCAATTACTTACCAAACAAGTTTTCAAATTGTAGGGTAAGGCAGGAATTGAAAACACCAGCGAAACACGGCTAGACTTATTTCCTTTGTAAGTATCATATTCGTCTCTCTCGCCATTGGTTTAAATGAACTTCCAAAGTTCATCTTTCTAGTGCGTAGGCATAAAAAAACCATGATTTGCGGAATAGGCTGTTCCGCTTTCGTAAAGTAGTTTTCAAGTTCTAACGGTTATTACACCAAATTGGCTTGCAAAGACTGCAAATATTTCATTATTACATAATATAGATTTGTTTTTTTAAATGCTTTTCTACGATATCCCACCCTTAATTGCCCTTCTAACTCTTTAATTGAACACGGTATTTTAGCTAGTTTAGTTAGAGCAAAACAAAAATCATGACCATTACAAAGGCAATATAGATCATTTGAAGATTTATCGGTAATAAATTGTTTAATTTCTACCTGATTTAAATTTTTCCCATTATTACGCGCAATACATTCGTTAATAAATAAATCAATTTCCTTATAATCAATAAGTTCCTTACTGATTCTTAACCCTTTTCCAAAATACTCATTGTAATATTTCAACAAAGAAAAATATTTTAAAAATGAAAAAACTTCCGTTTTAAATTGGTTTTCGTCTTTCTTAATATTATGCTCAACGAGTATCTTCCTAAAAGTTTTTTTATCTTTTATTATTGTCATCTCTACATCATGAAAATCTGTCATAAATAATTTTTGCAGTAATGGGTAACCCCCAGATAAATTATGATAAAAATCACTATCAACTATTCCAATTACTTTTTTTTCGGATACAAAAGTTTCCAAAACTATTTTTTTCACATCTTCACAACCATTTTTAAATGAGTAAATAGAAAAATCATCCTTGAATAATTTTTTATAAATCTTTGTATCATCCACCCCCTCAACAATAAGAATTAACTTAGTATTAGGATGATTTACTTCTAAACTAATCGTGGCCACTAAATCTTCTGCTGCATTCGTAACACTTTCTAAGTCACTCATTTAATTTCCCTCTAGACTTAATTTATATAAATCCTGCGTCAATTCCCATGATTTATTGATTATGTTTGGTGAATGAGTTGCTACTATCGCAGTAATATTATTTAGATCCACAATCTTTTTTAAATCTTTAATAAATGATTTTTGCCATACTACATGTAATGAAATCTCTGGTTCGTCAATCAGAAGTATCGTATTCCGATCTGTTTTGAAGAGTAATTCATACATTAATACAATTTCATTCTGTTCTCCAGATGATAGCTCTTTCAATGGCAACTTTTTATTCTTATTTGTTGTGACAACAATTCCATCTACTGTATTCACAGATATTGATTTATTTACAAAGTTTTTTTCATTTAATATTTTGGTAAAGATTTCTAATTTCTCAATTAAATTATCGAACACCTTTAACTTGTCTTCCGTATCACTCAAATATACAGCAAAAACGGCAGATAATTCTTCAGAAAATTTTGGAAATTCTAAATCATCTCTTACAGACAGGTTATATTTGGCCAATAATTTTTGCTTTTTTACTAAATTTTCAAATTTTTTATTATATTGTGACTCTGCCATTTTATTTTTATGATCAAATAATTTTTTAGGAAATAATCTATCTAACTCTTGGCCCTTTTTGTAGTATTGCATTACTAATTCTTCGAATTTATCCTTAATCTCTTTAGAATATTCTTCAATCTTAAAATTAAAGTTTACTTCATTCACTTCTTTATTGTTAGCCCTATCTATAAACCGGTCCATTGATGGTCGATTTTTTTTGAACGATGATATTAATCTTTGCGCTTTCACCATATAAACTGTTGGGAATCCAATACTTATATCAGGACTCCCTTTTTTATGATTAAAATGTTTAAAAAGTTCTTCATCATTGAAAAGTTTCCCAGTTGCTCTATTTACCCACAGATCATCTTCCACTATGTGCAGAATGGAGTTCCTTTCTTCTCGTATCTTCTTAATTTGATTATCAACGTTAAGATTGCTCTTTTCTCCATTTATATCAAAATTAAGGATATTTTTTTCTTTTGTTTTAGAAATTAAAACTTTAGAATCTTTTGTTATAATATTTATCGAATTAAATTCTAGTTTAGATAAATCAACAAGATTATTTTGTGAAATAGCATAAATAATTGATAGTACCGTTGTCTTTCCATAACCATTTGGACCTGTTATTAAATTTATATTTTTATCAAACTTCAAATGATAGTTAAAATACCCGAAAAGTCCCTCAATTTTTAAATCAATATTCACTTTATAACTCCCAAAACTTAGATAACACTATGTTAATTAACACTTTTTTAATTAATTTTTAACTAAACTTATTTACTTCTCTGTGAAATATTAAATAACTCTCCTGCTTATCTGAAAAATGACCAACATTCAAATTTTCATCCACGCCCCATTGACGTAGAATATTACGATCTAGCAGAGGAGAAATTAACATTGCATCATCTTGCTCAAAGCTAATATAGCCGGCATCAAATAATTTATCAATATGTGGCGCAAGTAATAATCCATTATTTCCATCTATTTTTTCAATGTCGTCTGAGTATCGCCAAGGTTTGATATGACTCGCAATAAGTAATTCTTTAGCTGTTGTTTTCGTAACTCGGCAGTGTTTTTCAATTCGTTCAACGTTGATTCTAAATGTTCCTTGCCCGCGCCTAGCTCTTATCAGTCGCGCCCGCTCGGTTGGACCAATTAGTGTATTTTGTTTGATTTCATCTTCTAATCGTTGATCTTCAATATCATCGACTAGCTGACCAACTTGATTTCTTACAATATTTTTGGCCTCATCGCCAATTAGCATAATTAAGGTATCAGCTAAAGATGGTTGTACCTCTGTTAAATATAATTTTTGATTGCCATTACCATTTGCTAGAAGCGGGGAATATTTCTTTGGCAAATACTCTATCAAATCAGACATGTTATTCTTTGGCCAAATTTTGTTATTTAATTCAAAGTATTCAACCTCAACATACCATCCATCATGATTGTTTCGTGCTGCATCCTCTATTGGTATAGGCATAGACACTGCTGGCTTAGTAACAACTCCAAGAGCTAAAATTTGTTTATTACAATAAGAAAAAACAACATCTCCAGATTTAACTTTTTTCATGTTGTTATAAGAAGTACTTTCGCGACCGTTTCTTTCTGTTTGTGGTGACTGCATGTAGCCACCAGCAACCTCTTGAATATAGGTTTTTTTTTGGTTTACCCACCAGTAATTCATAGCGCTCCCAAAAAATAATTTGTGCAGTCGATTATAGTACCACAATATAATTATTGTTGACTTCATGCGCTGCAAAATATCGCATAATTTTATTGAATTTTTTACTAAAGTGTTATATTTTGCAACACAATAGGGGTGATACCTTTAATTCATCTTCATAAAATCCCAGCTTTAATCAACAATCGTTCAATTTCACGTACCAACGCCGTATCAAGATCAACACCCCCAATTAGCAGCCTAGATAATTTCTGATTACTTGAATCAGGTTCATTATCCACAGCCACCTTGCGAGCATGCCTTACCAGATCAAGCTGTTGTTTATTTCATCAAAAGCTATAAATTATTATATTCAGTAAGCTAGATATTGAACGAGTTATATTCTGACTTAATTATTTATGCCGTAAATTATGATAAAGGTTGATAAGTTATGACACATTTTGACAAATGTTGATAAGATATTTTAGCTTGACATGCTTTGGTATCAATGGTTTTTGTTGGGATTATTGAGTTCTAGAAAAATGAATGGTGGGACCTACTGGACTCGAACCAGTGACCAACGGATTATGAGTCCGCTGCTCTAACCAACTGAGCTAAGATCCCATCATTGAAGAGGGAGTTATTATGCCATAAGATTGACAAAAAATCAATGTAAATCGTAATTATTATATGCCCTAACCTTTACTACTCCGATAGCTGAGTGCAAAATTAGTTAAATAAACACCACCAATAACAACTGCACCACAAATCAGTTCGCCAAGCCCAATTTTTTCATTAAAAAACACATAGCCGATTAAAACCGTCTGAAATGGAATTGAGTTCTGAAAAACTACAGTCTTAAAAACACCTAGATTAATAATGGCGCTGGTATACCATAAATAAGCAACTACGGTTGCCAACACTGAAATATAAATTAGTGCCAACCAGAAGCTAAAATGTAGCTGTGGAATAATGCTAAAATCGCTACGTGCAATAGAAATGCCACCTAGTAGTAAACAACCAAATACTGCGGCATAAGCATTCATAACTAGAGCAGAAACGTTTTGTTGTGATGTATAACGACTCAAAACTGAATAACAGGCAAAAATTAATGTGGCAAGTATTCCATAAATTTCACCTTTGCCGACTACATGCAAGATATCGCTGCAAAAAAATTGTCCACAGCTTGGTGTTGCATAGTTCACAACTCCAATTGAACCAAACATAGCAACTACAATTCCAATTTTGCTTAACCAATTTAGTTTAGTTTTAAAAACGAATGATGAAATAATCGTAGTTAGGCATGGTGTAAAAGAATATAGAATCGCGACAACATTACCAGAAATCAATGCTTCCGCACTAAAAAACATGATATTGTAAGCACAGATACCCAAGGCACCAATACAAAAGATCAATAACCATTGCTTACTATTTAGTGTAGGAAACCAATAGCCATTTTTTACACGTAAGATAATTAGTAGCAAACTTGCAGAAATTAAATAGCGTAAAAAAGCGACCAAATATGGATCGCTTGCTTCTGCTGCTGGTTTTGCGACGTGATACAAACCAGCCCAGAGCAATAAAGCCAGACAAAGTTGAACATAATATTTAAATTGTGATTTAGTTTTCATTAATTATCTATACTTTTATATATTTTCTGATCGAACAGTTGATGCCACTCTGGCTAATAAAATCATTCTGCATCGCCAGTTCCCAATCATTAAAATCAACCTCAGGAAACCACGCACATGGATCAGTAACGGGGAAATCAACATAAGTTAAATGGAGAGTAGTTGCATATTGCAGAGTTTGCTTAAATATTTCACCGCCACCAATAATACACAGCTCAGCAGCATTAGAATTGGCTGCAATAGCCTCTTCTATACTTGAGTGAACTTCTACACCATTATGCTGAAAATTATTGCGACTAATCACAATATTTTTGCGCCCCGGCAGCACCCGTCCGATTGACTCAAAGGTCTTACGCCCCATGATGATTGGTTTGCCAAGGGTAAGCTGTTTAAAATATGCCAAATCTTCAGGTATCGACCATGGTAATTGATTATTTGTGCCAATCACACGTTCGTGATTCATTGCAACTACCAGACTTATTTCTTGTTTCATTATCTAATCCACATTAAATTTATACCGCTACTGGTGCTTTAATCGCAGGATCAGCCTCATAACCAATCAATTCAAAATCGCTATACTCAAAATCGAAGATTGATTTAATCGCTGGATTAATTTTTAACCATGGTAATGCTTTTGGTGTGCGCGATAATTGTAGATTTACCTGTTCCAAATGATTGGAATAAATATGCACGTCACCAAAGCTATGAATAAACTCGCCTACTTCCAGATTACATACCTGAGCGATCATCATTGTAAGTATTGCATAACTGGCGATATTAAACGGTACGCCCAAAAACACATCTGCCGAGCGTTGATATAATTGGCACGAAAGCTTACCATTATTCACATAAAACTGAAAAAATGCATGACATGGTGCCAATGCCATTTGCGAAAGTTCGCCAACATTCCATGCCGAAACAATAAGTCGTCGCGAATCAGGATTGGATTTAATCTCATCAATTACCCAACTGATTTGATCAATAACTTCACCGTTAACACCTTGCCAGCTACGCCATTGTTTACCATAAACTGGACCTAATTCACCATTGGGATTTGCCCACTCGTTCCAAATCGAAACACCATTTTCAACTAAGTATTTAATATTAGTATCACCACGTAGAAACCACAGCAATTCATGGATGATTGACTTGAGATGAACTTTTTTGGTGGTAACTAATGGAAATCCAGCATTTAAGTCAAAACGCATTTGGTAACCAAAACATGAAAGGGTTCCAGTTCCAGTTCGATCGTGCTTCTCTTGTCCATTATTTAGGACATGACGTAATAGATCATGATATTGTTGCATTGCTTATCTCTCTTTATTTTAATTTTTCATTTTTTATTAATTCAAATATTTGCACTGTAGTTGGCAATAATGGTGCGGGTCTTATATCATTATTTAGATTACACCAAAAAAATTGCTGTCCCTCAAGAGCCTGTATATCGCCAGACCATCGTTTAATGACAATTAAATCAAGGCGCGCCAGTCCGTGTGGGTATTGATGTTCAACATTACCAATCAGACGCATATCGTCTTTTTTAACAATAATTCCAAGTTCTTCATTTAACTCACGTGCTAATGCCATAAATGCATCTTCACCAGGCTCTAACTTACCGCCGGGAAATTCCCAGTGTCCAGCTAAAACTTTACCCTCTGGTCGAGAAGCTAATAAAACCTCATTATCCTCTGTTTGGTACAATATCCCTAAACAAGCATTGATTATTGTATTCATAAACTAATTTGCCTCAAATTCTTTACGGACAAATGGTAACATAAAACGGATGCCTTGTGGATGATCTACCACCATATCCGTCAGGGGTACATAGCCCATTACCATAAAATCCTGATTAGGCACAGTGATCATTTTCACTTGAGGAGAACCTTGCTTATTCATCGCCACATATGCTGTTTCACTAGATAAACGCGGTACAATTGAGTCAAACTCAAAAGCCAGTAAACTAATTGGAGTTTGTGCTTGCCAATTATAGATATCTGCGTTACTCAATGAGCTAATAAAATTATTATTTTCAAGTAAACTTGCGCTTGCTAATGCCTGCACCGAATTATTGCCATTGCTATAACCATTTGTTTTAGCAGCTTCAAGTAGTAAATTATACTTATACCAATCATTAGCGGTGATTTGTAAAACTTCTGGAATGGTAAGCTCGCTCTCACCTAATTTGCAAGCATTACACTTGGCAAACTCCGAATTATACACTGTTTGCGGATTAAAATTGCTGCTCTCAGGATTAAAGCTCAGATACGCATTCATCGTGTTAGCAAAAAATCCAGGTTTAGCAAATGCCGAAACCCAGCTATTATTTACATAATAAGGTGAGCTTTCAGAATACGTAACATTGGCAAACATAAACGGCAACATCACTCGCGATACATTATATGCACCAACGACAGGAACCGTTTTTTGTAATTTAAACCCATTATTTATTAGGTAGGTCTTATTCTCCTCTAATATCTTAGTGCTCCATAATGCATAAGAGCCACCTTCAGAATAACCGCTGATAAATAGCTTGGTTTTACCATTTACTTGCTCAAAAACATCATCTGCAATCATATTCTTTAGTAAAGGTAACATGTAAATACCACTTTTGGCATTTACTTCTGGATAGGTTACGTAAGGATGTGGGTGGCCTGCATCTACCCCCATGCCTGGCAAATCAGGTAATAATACCACATAACCAGCACTAGCCAAAGTTGCCGCAGTTAAGCCACTTAAAACAAAAGGATCAGTTTTAAAATTAGATGGAATATTGCGTTTGTCAAGCACGGTATAATGATAAAAAATTACCACTCCTTTTAATTTCTCATGGCTTATCGGTATCAATACCGCACCAGATAAAACTGAGTTAGCGCCATTTACCGCCTCGCTGGTGTAATAAACTTTGTAACCTTTAATACTAGTAATTGCTGGGTTAATTAATCCTGATTCGTTACCAATGTCTAAACCTGCGTACTGCTTCAAATTTTCGATATTACGAGTACAGTTATACCCATAAATACCATCACAAACAAAGCTCTTATAGTAGTTATAAAGCTTCTCTGGCTTATAGTTGACAATTTCCGACTCATAAATTAATTTACCAAAACTGGAATTAAGTGCTATTTGCGGATAACTACGCGATTCAATATATGGCTGGTAATATTGACTTGATTCAAACTGCTGTCCTGCAATTGTACTTTGCTGGGTTTGACTCTCCATTGCAATAGCACTAAAATTTATGCCAATGCCAAGAAGCAATAATAGTACACTAATAAAATTAATTTTCTTTAAGCACATCTTACTGTAAGCTCTGAACAACTGAGGCACTTTCATCAAATTGATTTCTAGCAAATAATAACATAAAATTTAACCCTTGCGGATGATCTACTTCTGTATCAACAAATGGTATTGCACTATCAACTTTAAAGTTTTGATTTGGAATTATCGTTATTTTTAAGGAGCTAGAACCTTGTTTTGCCATTGCTTCATAGGCAACTTCTGAATTTAAGCGCGGAACGACCGAATCATAAGCATAGCTTAAAAAGTTAATTGGTGTATTTGCCTTCCAATTGTATATATCGGCTAAAGCTACCTGATCTTTAAAATTAGAACTATTTAAAATCTCGGGATCAGCCAAATTAATAATTGAGTTGCTTTCATTAGAATACGCTGATTTTTTTGCTGCAGCATAGAATAATTTATACTTGGTTTTTTCTACTACTGAAGCCTGTAGCAATCCTGCTATATCATAAGTTTTTCCGTCAACTGAACAACCATGACACTCAGCAAACTCTTCATTAAATACATTACTTTCAACATGATTAAATGCCGCGTAAGAATTTAGCATATTGGCAATTAGTCCCGGACGAGCGAATGATGTAACTAAGGTATTATCAACAAAATAAGGCGCAGTTTTATCAGTATTTATATTAGTCAGCACTGAAGGTAGTGTAACTTTAGATAAATTATAGACTCCGTCAATTGGTATCGTTTTAGTTAATTTAAAGCCTAAGCTTGAGATAAATAACGAATTATCCTGAATAATTTTGGCAGCCCATAAAGAATATGCGGCACCCTCAGAATAGCCACTCAAGTATAAAGGAATCTTGTTGCTATCAAGTTTATAATGCAGCGCAGGTTGAATTCGTGGCAGCAAATTTAACATATATAAACCGCTTAAGGCATTTTCTACTGGATATAATAAATATGGATGTACCGTTGCCTTATCATTGCCAAGCCCCAAATAATCAGGCATCAGCACTACATAGCCATCACTAGCTAGAGTCGCGGCAATATTTTTACTTAAATGAAACTCATCATGTTCGAAGTTGGACGGAACATTATCTTTATTCAGCACCGTATAATGATAAAATACAATCACACCTTTTAACGGTTGTTCCGACTGAGGAATTAATACTCCACCAGAAACCGTATGAGCTATTCCATTCATATCTGGAGTAGTATACGTAACTTTATAGGCATCAATTTGATTAAACTGTTGCCCGATTAAACTTGATTCGCTATTTAGGTCAATACCTGCGTATTGCTGAATATTCTTGAGATTAAATTTACAATTAGACCCATATAAACCCTTACAAATCGTTGTGTGATAGAGTTTATACAAGCTTACACTATCATAGCTGGCAATCATTGATTCACTAAGTAAACCTCCAAAAGCATTACTAAGTTTTACTTTAGGATATGGTTTACTCGCGATATATTGATTTAAATTAGCTGGCTCAACATAAAGATCAAGTGCTGGATTTTGATTGGCATTAACCAGCGCACAATTCAGACAAATTAAACTAAATAGAGCTTTTTTTAGCTGCATTGTTATTTATTCCAGATTTTTTTGTATTTATCCAATAATTGCGCATCGCTCTCAATATGATTTTTATCTAAATCAATACATGCCACAGGACAAACAATCTGGCATTGCGGTTCGTCATAATGTCCAATGCATTGCGTGCATAAATCAGGGTTAATTTCGTAAATTTCAGCACCTTGAGTTATCGCCTTATTTGGACACTCTGGTTCACAAACATCGCAGTTAATACATTCTGCAGTAATATATAATGACATAATTTATTCCTTTTTACTCAACAAAGCATAATTGACACTTCCTGCCTTACTTTGTTTTAAAATATTAAATTGACTTAATTCTGGTATATTTTGATGATATTCAATATAAATCACCCCATTAATTGTCAGGTGCTCGCTAACTATCTGTAGGCTCTCTGCTAGCAAATCACTACTATAAGGAGGGTCAAGAAATATCACATCAAATTTAAGCGTGTTGTTCGTTAAAAACTTTAATGCGTCATCATTAACCACCAGACAATTTTCAGCGCGTAATAATTTTACATTATCTTTTAGTTGCTGCGTAACTTTGGCGGATTTCTCAACCATCACCACTTTTGCAGCATTACGTGATACTGCTTCAAATCCCAGCGAACCACTCCCAGCAAACAAATCCAGACACACTTGTCCAGTTAAATCTTGCCCTAGCCAGTTAAACAATGTTTCTTTGACCCGATCTAAAGTCGGACGCAAACCATCTTGGTCTAAAACTGGCAATTGGCGTGAACGGTGAGTACCACCTATAATACGTATTTTTCCCATATCACCTGCTATATATAATTTTTCCTACTCGATCAATATGTTCTTTAAGCTCGATATTTTCAACATGTTCATAATCCGTGACATCAAACTTATACGGAGTGGCTAATTCATCCAAACCAGTGATTATCACACCTAAAAGATTTTTACATTCACCATAGATTGCTAAATCAATATCTGATCCACGCCAATAGGTACCCATTGCCCGCGAACCATATATTTTGACTAATTTAATCTCTGGATATTGTGCCAAAAAGCTCTTAATTTGACTCAATGTCCGCTCTGTAAGACCAAATTGTTCCATCAAAATTTGCCTTGGAGAAATTCAGCTAATTGCATAAATCCGACCACATAAGCATTAGTAATATTATGAACTATTTGCGCTGCTACCTTTTCATCATAACTATGTGAAGTAGAATTGCGAGCATCCATCATATCAATCCATAATTGCCCATCTTCAATAACTCCGGCAGCAAAACCTTCCTTGATTGCTTCGCGCGGTAACCTAGCTTCAACACCATTATACATTAGATAATCTTTAACTACTTTCCAACCAAGTTCAAACGTAAACTCAAAGGTCTGGATTAACGCCATTTGATAAAGTTGATTATCTGGCTCATTATCTACCGCTAATTTAGCCTGATTCAGGCGCATCAGTGCCTTAGTATAATTAGCAAATCGTTGCTGCCAACGAATATCAGTTGATTGACTCATATTTCTTTTACTCTAAAATATCTTGTGTAATATCCATGCAATGTAATGGAAAATCATGCATATCGTCCCAATACAGCAATTCCCCACGAAACTTTACCTGCTTACAATAAGCTAATTTCTGCAACGTTTTGCCATCTTGCCAGTTCCTTATTATTAATTATAGGCAATTTTAGCAAATCTGTTCATATTATATGTGTCTCTTTTTTAGTAAATAATCCTAGTTTTTATGTTTGAAATTTTCTACCTGTTCCATTACTTGATCGAATACCTCATCATTGTGTTGTGGTGGGTAGCCATTTTTTGCCAAACAGAAAAATATTTTTTGATTCAGATCTGCCCTTACATTGGTATTGTTAAGCCA
>DAORIZ010000007.1:0-95163 GCA_035438765.1 Burkholderiales bacterium
TCGTTCCTACGTTCACATGCGGTTTCGTGCGTTCAAATTTTTCTTTAGCCATTTTATATAACTCCAAATAGTGAGACAAAATTTAACTATAATTTTATATGGTGCCCAGGATCAGAATTGAACTGACGACCTCTCCCTTACCAAGGGAGTGCTCTACCCCTGAGCCACCTGGGCATTTTAACTTTTTATTTTACAAAACTTTAGATTGGAGCGGGAGAAGGGAATCGAACCCTCATCATAAGCTTGGAAGGCTTCTGCATTACCACTATGCTACTCCCGCGAAGCTGTCAGTTTTATTCTGGCATGATTCTAATACATTGAATTGTTTTTTGCAAGAATTTTATTAACTTTTTATGCTTTACGCTATCTGGTGGAGAGGGCAGGATTCGAACCTGCGAAGGTAAAACCGCCGGATTTACAGTCCGGACCCGTTGGCCGCTTGGGTAACCTCTCCATTGATGAGGTACTCATTGTATCCAAAAACCACTCTCTCGTCAAGTAAAAATTGAATTTATTTTACTAATTAAATTTAACAACTCTACAAATAGCAACTAAAACAATAAATTAATCTTAATACCCCACAAACAACGTAGCGACCTACATTACCTAGTTTAAAGAATTTTAATTTATCCCATAGACCATATTCAAGCTAGAAATTGCGTTAGTTGCTGCATTACCAGCTGGCGGATTAGAATTATAAGTCAATTGATAATTAATCCCAATGCCAAAATTCTTATTTATTTGTATGTTTAAGGTAGATATCGAGTAGGTTGTCGTATTATTCTGAGCAGCCGTATTTTGTAACTGTTCATAGAAAGTTAGGATATTGCTTAGATTAAGGTTATAGGTTGCCTGCGTTAACCATTGTGGCTGTGTACCAGCAACATTAGTAGAAACAACGTGACGTTGCTGCAACCCCGGTCCAAGCGCTAGCTGCAAACCCATTAAGTCATTATTAAAAATCTGCAGTTTATAACCAATATTTTCATTCCAAACGTAATAAAAGCCATCGTTTGCATCATTCAAATAAGACGCTTGAGCGAATATCCCGCTATATTTATTGAACATATATGCACCATTTTGTTGGAGATATAGTCTATTTTTATTTGAACCTGATCCAGAAGTTTGTAGATTATCATACTGACCGATGCTGTTAAATTGCCAGCCAACAGCCCCTGATTCTGGTTTATAATTAACAATAGCACTACCATTGACACTACTACTATTAGTGTCACCACTGGCACCTCCTGCGCCAAAACCAAACTGCGAGCCCAACCATGGATTATATACTGGTTTAGCTGGTGGTGGAGCAAAGATACTAGGATTAACAGAGGTTACTGGCAGTAGCTGTGATTCATAAAGCGTGGCAATTGAATTATAATAACTTGATTTTTGAGCATACTGATTTGCTAATTGGTGATATTGATCTGCCAGTGAAACACTTGACTCTACTTCTAGCAACTCCGTTGCCAAACAATAATTACAAGAGTAGAAAGCACTACTAGCAGCTATAAATAATAATTTTTTCGACATTTGCGTATGGTCCTTTTCCTAATTTCTCAATTCATACAAAATTCATTATTTTGATAAGTCTCCTTTACGATTTTTAGGTTATATACTCAAACTGATTCATCATACTGGGTCGTTGCCAAGCTCCTCACCTACTAGCTGTAGGCTTCGTCGCTTGTCGCCTACCAGTATTTCACATCAGTTTGAGTATAGATAGTAAAAATCTTTAAGCAAGTATTATTTGCTTAAAGATTTTATGAAAATAGATGCACCAGATGCTGTCAAAATAGGTCAATAATGCAGCAACCTCAATGCAAAATGAAATAAACTACACCTTCACACTATGTTTACATTTAGGACAAATATGTTGCGTGCCTTTAGTTTTGGTGGTATGTACCATCATTACAGGATAATTACACTCTGGACAGTTAGCACTAATTGGCTCATACTTGAAAATAGTTTTACATTCTGGGTAATTATTACAAGAATAAAACACACCAAAACGCCCTTTTTTCGGAATAACTTTACCCTTTTTACATTCCGGACAACCCACTGCATTTTCAACTTCTGGAGTATCCATATTTTCAATATGTTTACATTTCGGATAATTGGCACACGAGATAAATTTACCAAATTTACCATTACGGATTAATAGTTTGCCTCCATCTTTAGGACAAACCCGCCCTTCAACTTCTTCAGGAGGTGCAACAACTTCACTATTCCCATCTTTATCGACTTTGCGCATATAGTTACACTCTGGATAGCCTGAACAACCTATAAAGCGCCCGTATTTACCAAAGCGCGAGATAAGCGGCTTGCCGCACTCAGGACAGTTTTCATCAAGCTTTTCGCTGGTTAGTTCCATCTTTGAAATATTTTGTTTCTCGGTAACCAAAGCGTGCAACTCATCCCAAAATTGGTGTAGCGTCGGTAATTTGGCACTCTTACCAATCGCAATATTATCCAAAGTATCTTCTAAATTGGCAGTAAACTGTAAATCAACATATTTAGTCAGATGATTAGTTAAAAATAAGCTGACAATAGCACCAATTTCAGTTGGTACAAAGCGTTTTTTATCCATCACCACATATTCACGTTTTTTAAGCGTTGCAATGATTGATGCATAAGTCGACGGACGACCAATTCCTAGTTCCTCGAGTGCTTTAACTAAAGAAGCTTCAGTATAGCGTGGCTTAGGCTCGGTTTGATGCGCAGTAATATCAAGGCTATCAACTGGTACCATTTCACCTTCAACCAACTCTGGTAAGCGCGCTTCTTCGTCTTCATTTACTACGCTATCTTCAAAAGTTTCCTGATAGACTTTCATAAAACCATCAAAATTAACCATTACCCCATTAGCTCGAAATACCGTGTTCCCTAGCTCAAAATCAATTGCGGTCGTATCTAAAACCGCCGGACTAATCTGCGATGCCAGTGTACGCCGCCAAATTAATTCATAAAGTTTAAACTGATCGGCATTAAGATAAGCTTTAACACTATCGGGTGTACGCAAAATTGAAGTAGGACGAATTGCCTCATGGGCTTCTTGCGCATTTTTAGATTTACTAATATAAACATTGGCTTTTGCAGGTAAATAACGCCCATCAAAATTTGCTGTAATATATTCGCGAATTTCTTCTATGGCTATAGCTGATAATTGCACTGAATCGGTACGCATATAAGTAATCAAACCGACAGATTCTTTGCCTAATGCAACCCCTTCATAAAGGGTCTGAGCAATACGCATAGTACGATCAGTGGCAAAGCCCAGCTGACGGGATGACTCTATCTGCAAGGATGAAGTAATAAATGGTGCAGTTGGGTTTTTCTTTTTTTGTTTCTTGCTAACTTTACGGATTTTCGCCTGTTCAATCCCACTAATACCCGCGACAATATCTTTGGCATACTGTTCGGTAGTGATGGTACGGGTTTCAATTTTAGTTCCCGCATGCTCAATTAATTTAGCACGAAATTTAATCCGTTCTTTATGACTAAATAAATGTACACCAAAATAATCTTCTGGAACGAATTTCTTAATTTCATCTTCGCGTTCACAAATCAGGCGTAAAGCTGGAGATTGAACCCTTCCCGCGGATAGACCAGGTTTAATCTTGCGCCATAATAAGGGCGAAACATTAAACCCGATAAGATAATCCAAAGTAAGTCTGGCTTGCTGAGCATCAACCAAATTGGCATCAATCTGACGCGGATGAGCAACCGCTTCTAATATTGCGGGCTTGGTAATTTCATTAAATGTTACCCGAGCAACATGGCGCCCTGCACACAAATTATTATCACGTAAAATCTCAGTAATATGCCAAGCAATCGCTTCTCCCTCACGGTCCTGATCGCTTGCCAGAAATATAGTGTCGGCTTTTTTAGCAGCCGCCAAAATTTCATCTACATGTTTTTGATTTTTAGCAATTAATTGATACTTGGGTAAAAAATCGTTATTCACATCAATTGAACCATTTTTTTTGGGCAAATCACGTACATGCCCAAATGAGGCTAAAACTGTAAATTCATTATCTAGATATTTACTAATAGTCTTAGCTTTAGCAGGAGACTCAACAATCAATAGCTTACGTGCCATAGTTAACCTTTAATATTTTTTAATGTATTGTAAAATTATTCGAGCAGTAATACGCACTACCACTGCCACTGGAATTTAACAGATTATACTTATAATGCTGCAAATGGTAAGTTAAACCTTCCAAAATTAGTTGCATCTCATCATCTTCAAATTCACCATCCAAACCTAATTCACCTAAACGATCTAATAAAATCTCACGTTCAATTAAAGAAATGCTCTTACTCTGCTCCCACTCCAAAATTTGGCGAATTATTGCTCGCGGTAGATGCTTTTCTTCCCAGCTACTAATAGTTCTAATTGCCGATGGATTAATTTCTAATTCAGTGCCACCTTGCAAAATCGGTGCAAACCACTCTAACGCTTCTGATATTTCTTTTGCCGTAAACTTATGTTCATTTAGTAACTCTTTAACCAAACCTTCTTGATTAAAATATAAGTTTTGATCTTTTGCGGTTGCAAATAAAAACTGTAATATTTCGATCATATTTTGCCTATCTAAAAATCCGCTGATAACGTCCACCGCCACAATTAATTATTTGTCCGGCAAGCTCCAACTCCAATAGTTTGCCACATAACTCACCAAAATCAATAGCTAATTTTGCACATAAGCTATCTACCGACAACGGATCGTAGCCTAAAGCCTGTAATATTGGATCTTCATTATTTGTATTAATCTCATTGTGAAACAGTGTATTTTGCAGCACAGAAAATTCATCGAGCACATCACTCGCGGTCTCAATTAATTTTGCACCTTGTTTGATTAATTTGTGGCATCCGCGCGCCATTGGGTTATGAATTGATCCTGGAATTGCCATCACATCGCGCCCCATTTCAAGCGCAAAATTGGCACTAATCATTGAACCACCATCGCTGGCTGATTCAACTACTAAACAAGCTTTACTTAGTCCGACGATAACTCGATTACGGCGGGGAAAATTTTGGGTTTGTGCTGGCGTACCTAATTTAAATTCACTCAAAATCAAACCATGTTTTGCCATTTGGCGATAAGTTTCCCGATTGGATGCTGGATAAACCAAATCCATTCCAGTGCCAATCACTGCAATTGACGAAGCTCCGTTCGTTGCCGCTAATGCTCCTTCATGAGCTGCTTTATCAATGCCCGCAGCCAAGCCGCTGACAACTGTAACACCACGACTGGCTAGTTCACTAGCAAAGCTTTTAGCATTTTCAATGCCCTGAGTACTTGGATGGCGGGTACCGACCATCGCTATTTTATTGGGGTTTTGCAGTAAGTTTAGATTACCTTCGGCAAAAAGAACTAGAGGTGGGTTGGCTATTTGCGCCAACTCTGCGGGATAAGAAGCATGCTCCAAAGTCAACAAATGGCGATTTTCTGGTATTTGTGATTGCCAATTAAGTGCACTCTCAACAGCACCATCTACATCAGTACTCAAGAGGCTCTCGGCTATACCTTTACTAACTACAGCAGACAAACTATTAAAGCTCTGCGTAAAGATATTTTCAATACTACCAAAATGCTGGATTAATTTTAACCCAGTTGCAGGACCTACCCCATAACTAAAGGCAAGTTTTAACCATAATTTAAGATTTGTATTTGTCATTCTTGTGATTGTACTACAGAATATAGTTCGATGGCACGACTAGAATTAGTTACTAAACCAAAAGATAATTTATCATATACTTTGTAAACGATAACTTCTCCAATAATTTCTGGGGGCATTACCAGATATTTAGGTTTATCTTGATTCGATGTAGGGTCAACAATCTTACGCGTACTGGTAACATCAAACACTAAACCAACATCAACTCCATCACGATCACCACGGTTAATCACCACGGTATTGTCTTCCGCAGTGGAGGTCAATGAATCATAAAGCGCAACAATCTTACCACTAATAATCTGATCGGATTTGTGCGGAACTATCACAGGAATATCAGGCTCTGCTACGGTCATGACCCTGTCCAAAGGTGAAATCTGACTAACCGTATTATTAACGTGTAAAGTACTCACCGGACCCAATTGATCAAGAATTGCCGTGCCATCCCAGCGCACTTCATAACCAAGAGACTCCTTACTATCAGGATCAACTATTTCGCGAAACTTGCTCAAAACCGATACCTGTGAACCAACGCCAATACCCGTTAGCCCCTTAACATAAATATTGTCTCCGGCAGTATACATGTATTGCCCAACTTCTCCACCAGCAACTACTACAGGGAGGGACTCAAAAATATTCTGATCAACAAGCGTTGGCTTCATTAGCAGATTTCTAAGTTTACGAATAGACATGGGTGGCAATGCATCACTATCTATATCTCTGGCAGTTGGAACTAATTTTTCATACCCCGGAGAAATAGAGCCATTATTACCGCGATTAACTACTAAAACCTTATAACCATCAACACCAAGTATCTGCAACTGATCTCCTGGGTAAAGTTTAGTGGCATTAAAGCGGCTAACTCCCATAAATTGCGACCAATATGAGATTTTTTTGAGGTACATTTCTGCTAATTTCATTACAGTGTCTGTTTTTTTCACAGTATAGCTGCGTGGAGCAGTTGATTTTACCAAGTCAGCACGTACGCCTGTAGTGTTACTTTGCACACTAATTACACGTGGGGTTGAGTCGCTAAAAGAAATTACAACATCACTCTCGGCAGCATAGCATACTGACAAACTTAGTGAATTTAATAACAATAATAATATTTTTTTGAGCATTTAAATAGCTTTCTTGCTAGAATAACGTTCTTTAGAACTAGTATTATATATTTTCATATGCTTAATCAAGGTACTATTTAATGGCTATTTTATCAATTTTACATTATCCTGATCCTCGGCTGCATCTAAAAGCTAAAGAGGTTACAGAATTTAATGCTGAACTTAAACAATTAGTTACAGACATGGCTGAAGCCATGTATAACAGCAACGGCATTGGTTTGGCTGCTAATCAAGTAAATATCCAAAAGCGTTTATTTATAATGGATTTAGCCAAAGAAGGAGAAACTTCCCGTCTACAAGTATTTATTAATCCACGTTTTTTAGAAAAACGCGGTGAAGTACGTGGTGATGAAGGATGCTTGTCTGTGCCGGGAGTATTTGAGCCAGTCACCCGTGCAGAATGGATTAAAGTTGAATATCAGGATCTTGATGGCAAAAAACACCTGCTAGAGTGTGATGGTTTACAAGCTATCTGTATTCAACATGAAAACGACCATCTGGATGGCAAAGTTTTTGTTGACTACCTCTCTGGACTTAAACAAAATTTCATCAAGAAAAAGATGAAAAAGCTCTTTAAAGATGAAAGATAATATGAACATCAAACCCAAGTATATTTACGCAGCTGTGGTAATTTATCTTATCACGGCTTTTTTTTCTCTCGGACATCTTCACCCCGATGAATACTACCAGATACTAGAATTTGCTGCTTATAAGTTGCAATTAAATTCACCGCACGGATTAACTTGGGAGTTTTACGATCAAATTCGCCCTGCATTTCAGGCGTGGATTGTCGTCTATCTCTATAAATTAATTGCGCTGGTCAATCAACCTAATCCATTCTTCGTTGCGTTTTTAACTCGAGCTCTTTCAGGAGCATTATCCTTAGTGGCAATAATTCTTTTTATTGATACTTTTAAGCATGAATTAAAAACACCTACTAAACAAAAATGGTTTATCTTACTAAGTATTTTTAGCTGGATTGCAATTTTTAACGGAATCCGTTACTCATCTGAAAATGTTTCGGCTAAATTATTTCTCATCGGAATGTGCCTACTCTTCTGGCCTAAATTTCGTCGTAATATGCTTGGTTATCTGCTTATCGGTATTCTGTTGGGAATGAGTTTTATTACCCGCTATCAAGTTGGTTTTATGATAGTCGGTCTAATGGCATGGTTATTATTTATCGGTCGTACCAAATTTAGCTCACTACTAATTATCACACTGGGGGTTTTTGTTGCGATTGCAGCTGGTTTAACGATTGATCACTGGTTTTATGGTAATTGGGTATTTACTCCGTGGCGCTATTTTGATGCCAATATTCTACAAGGTAAAGCGGCGAGTTTTAGCGTTGACCCGTGGTATATGTATCTATCAATTGCGGGGATGGTGCCTTATGGTCCATTGTATATTTTAGCCAGTATTTATTTTATCGCTTTTCGACGCAAGCATGTAATTAGCTGGGTAATGTTGCCTTTTATCGTTGGACATTTGCTGGTTGGACATAAGGAATTACGCTTTTTAACTCCATTATTAAGCTTTATGCCCTTTGTAATTTTAGATAGTTTACAAATTTTGGCAGCTAAATACAATTGGCATTTGGGTCCTAAATTAATTAAACTCAACACAATTAGCTGGCGCTTTAATTGTTTTGTCGTAGTTGTAATTATGTTTTTCCCGGCAGCGATGCAAATTCGGATTAATGAGTTGCTCTATAAACATTATCAGCAGCCAACTGCGTTTAATTATGTAACCGAAGGTGGTAATGTGTTAGATTTTTATAAGCATTTGAATTTACGTCCAGTACCACTGGATAATCCAAGTAAACTAGACTGTAAAGAATCAGAAAATTGTTTGATTGCACTAACCTGTCAGGAAACTGTAAAATATGGTGTGCCAAATGGTAAACTGATATTTTCTGACTGCCCGAGCTGGATTTTTAAACTTGACTTTAATGGTTGGCTGGAACGCACGGCATTATATAATATTTATGAGCTACGTTCGATAGAGTCGATTTCGCAAAAGTAAAATTAAATGAAAATAGTTTGCATTTCCGATACCCACAACCATCACCATGTGCTTGATGACAATTTGCCAGATGGCGATATGCTTATTCATGCCGGCGATGTTGCCATTCACGGTAGTGTTGCTGAGATTCAGGAATTTGTTGATTGGTTCAGTGCGCTACCACATAAATACAAAATATTTGTCGGTGGCAATCATGATGGCGCACTTGAACATTCACGCGAATTAATCACAATACCAGAAAATGTAATTTATCTGGAAAATCAACTAGTTGAATGTGCAGGGCTTAAAATCTGGGGCTCGCCTGTCAGCCCACCTTATCGTAGCATGGGTTTTATGTGGGACGATGCGCGACGGGCTAAACTGTATCCACAAATACCGGAAGATTGTGATATCGTAATTAACCATAGCCCAGCTTATGGCACACTTGATCTGGTATTAGAAGGTCAAAATGTTGGGTGCCAGTTTTTAGCTGAGCGCTTAGCACAAATTAGCCCACAGCTGGTAATCAGCGGACATATCCATGAAGCCTATGGTATAATTCAAAAAGGTTCAACCACTTACATTAATGCCTCAACCATGACCCGACGTTATCAACCACATAATCCAGCATTGGTAATTGAAATTTAACTCATGTATGTAATCAACCTTATTTTGGATATTCCTCTACGTAATGGCTATAGCTATTTGCATAGTGAAGCCTTGCCCCGAGGAACTGCGGTAAGCATTGAATTGCGCGGACGTACCCAAATTGGGTTTGTGGCATCGTCAATGCCAGCAACACAATTTAGCGCTTATCCACTAGACAAACTAAAACCAATTTTAGCGATTGGTGATAGCAACTTAATCATTCCGGAACATATCTGGCAACTGTGTGAATTTGCTGCCAGTTACTACCACCACCCATTAGGAAATACTCTTTTTTGTGCGATACCAGTTTTACTGCGTAAAAGTACGGAGATAAATTATATTGCTGCCGATAACACCTATTATCAGGCAACGGACAGCGAGATTAAACCACGCGGGACTAAGCGTCAACAATTACTTGAGACACTTCGCCAACAGGCACTTAGTTTACCGCAAATCCGCGCGCTTATTGGTGCAAATGCAACTAACTTAATTGATGAATGGCTTGCAGCTGGACTAGTGCAAATAACCACACCACCGCCAGCTAGCTATGCGCATCAAGCATTAGCGCTCAACTCCGAACAAACGCAAGTCATCAGCACGCTATCTGCCGAATTAGGCAAATTTCATGCTGCTCTGCTTTACGGGATTACAGGCAGCGGTAAAACTGAGGTTTTCTTACACTTAATCGCGCAAGTTCTAGCCAATAATCAACAAATAATGGTGTTAGTACCTGAAATTAACCTCACGCCACAATTAGCTAAACGCTTTGAACAACGTTTCCCATATGCCAAAATCAGCCTAATTAATAGTGAAATCAGTGACAAACAACGCCTAAATGCATGGCTTAGCGCCAAAAATGGACAAACTAATATTATTTTGGGAACTCGCCTCAGTGTCTTTACCCCTTGCGCTAATTTAGGGCTAATCATCGTCGATGAAGAACATGATGATTCATTTAAACAAAATGACAGTTTACGCTATCATGCTCGTGATTTGGCAGTTTGGCGCGCTAAACAATTACAAATTCCAATTATTTTAGCCTCCGCAACACCATCGCTAGAAACACTATACAATTATAAAGCTGGTAAATATAGCCTCTATAAATTAACCACTCGTGCGGTACAAAATGCGCTATTACCGCAAATTGAACTTCTGAATCTTCAGCATTATCCCGCTAATTTTGCGGGGATTAATCAGATCGCATTGGAAAAACTCGCTGCTTGTCTTGAACGCAAAGAGTTAGCATTAGTATTCATTAATCGTCGTGGTTATGCGCCAGTAATTACTTGCTACGACTGTGGTTGGGTTAGCACATGTCTACGATGTTCGACCAATATGGTTTATCATCATGATAAGCATCAGCTCAAATGTCATCATTGTGGCTACCAAACCCAAGTTCCACCAGCCTGCCCAGTCTGTCATAATCAATATCTCCACACTATTGGACATGGCACGCAAAAATTAGAAGAGTTTTTAACTGAACAATTTCCTAAGTCCAAGATTAAACGAGTTGATCGCGACACTACCAGCACTAAGAAAGCCTGGCAGCAAATTTATAATGATATTAATCAGCAAGAAATAGATATTTTGGTTGGCACCCAAATGCTTGCCAAAGGACATGATTTTGCTAATCTCACGTTAGTAATTGGTTTAAATCTTGACAATGCTTTGTTTAGTTATGATTTTCGAGCTAGCGAAGATATGTTTAATGTACTGACTCAAGTTGCGGGACGAGCAGGACGAGCCGATAAAGCAGGGTTGGTTTTACTTCAAACCAATTACCCCGACCATCCGGTGTACCAATTTCTAAAAAACCATGATTTTAATGGCTTTATTAACCATACTTTTCAAGAACGTAAAGCACATAATCTACCACCTTTTGCTTTTTATGCACTGATAAAAATTAGTAGCACTTCTGAATCAACTCTCAAACATACTATGCAAGAATTAAGTACACAAAGCAAACAAATTCCTCATCCTGAAGTAACACTTTACTCATGTGTTCCAGCTGTAATGTATAAGCTCCACAATCGCTATCGGGCACAAATGTTAATCAGCAGCAATAATCGCAATGCTTTACATCACTATCTAAACACATTAGAATCTCAGCTAAAACCGAATAATTATGTTACAATCGCCGTTGATGTTGACCCTTTGGAAGTATAAAGCCCATGCAAAAATCCAGAATAGTATTTTTTATGCTTACATTTGTAGGCATTACCACAAATATAATGGCTGACGCTATGCCTGCTAGCTTGTTGAATTGGCAAAAGCAAAACCATATTCCAGCAGTTTCTATGACCATAGATAACTCCAATGGTACAAAAAGCTACTATAGTGGCACAACTGCAATTGGCAACACAACAAAATTACAACAACATGACTATTTCCAAATTGGTTCAATCACTAAAACATTTACTGCTGCAGCTATCCTAACTCTAGAACAAAATGGTAAATTAAATATTAATGACCCGCTTGGTAAATATTTAAAAAACTATCCGCGCTGGAGTAAAATCACCCTCAAGCAGTTACTTAATATGACTAGCGGAATCTATAACTACACGGACGCATTACCTATCATGAGCCTGCCTAAAGCTCAGCAAGAGAAGCTATACTCAGCAGATGAACTAGCACAGATTGCCTACAAACATAAAGACTACTTTGCCAGTGGCAGTAGCTGGAAATATTCTAATACCAACTATGTTTTACTGGGAATGGTTGTTGAACAAGTCAGTGAGCATAATCTCGGCGAATACCTACCTTTGACTTTTTTTGAGCCATTAGAGCTTAATTATACACAATATGTCGATAATGGCTTTCCTTCAAATGTTAAACCATTTTTAGTTCATGGCTACCGTGACAATAAAGATGTAACAGATATCAATCTCTCCAGCTACGACGCGGCTGGCGCAATTATTTCCAATACCAATGATATTGCAAAATGGTTTCGTTTATTAATGAGTGGGCAAGTATTAGCCAAAACTCAACAGCAAGAGTTAACTAGTACTATTGCAATCGGTGAGCATAAACCTAAGCCGACAAGTGCAAGATTTGGCTTAGGTGTGTATGAATACACCTCTACCCAATATGGTAAAATTTGGTGGTATCAAGGTGTAACCGAAGGCTATGTAGCTTTCGTTGGCTACCTTCCGCAAAAAGACGTATCTTTTGCAATAATGACCAACAAACGCAATAGTGCTAACGTTAATTATTTTATGCCAGATAATCAATTAATGAAAACTTTAATTCCTCAGATCTTAAAAACCCAGTAATCATGTCTAATTTTTTTAGTTTATGTCTGAATTTAATTCAGCAAAAGGATCCTGCACAAAAATGCTTGGGCACCAAAGAACTTTATGCGCAATTAATTAACGCACCTGAAAAAATTTCCTTTACTGCTTTACCTAACATACAAAGTATCTCAGATGCTGGACGACCTGAGCGCCCGCAATTAGTCCCCCCCTTGGAAGTACCCAAGCGTTCAATGGCAACAGTAGCTGGACATGCCAGTTTAATTCATGCTCTGGCACATATTGAATTTAATGCAATCAATCTGGCACTAGATGCTTGTTATCGTTATCAAGATATGCCAAGTGACTACTACCAAGATTGGCTGCAAGTTGCAGCTGAAGAAGCTTATCATTTTGAATTACTCGATAATCATCTAATAACTCTTGGCTATCGCTATGGAGATTTTGCCGCACATAATGGCTTGTGGGAAATGGCGCATAAAACCGAGAATAGTTTACTTGCCAGAATGGGAATGATTCCACGCTTGCTTGAAGCTCGTGGAATTGATGCAATTCCAGTAATGCAGACTAAATTAGACCAGCTACGCGATAGTGAAGCAATAAAAATCCTCGATATTATTCATCAAGATGAAATCAAACATGTTAGCTATGGCGACAAGTGGTTCAAATATTTGTGCCAACTGAATAATCTCGATGTTGAAGCCACATATTTCTCCCTAATGCAACGATTTAATGCACCCAAAATAAGAGGTAATTTTAATCGCGCCGACCGCAAAAAAGCTGGATTTAGCGATAGCGAACTGGATCATTTAATCGCACTCACCAAGGACAATCATGAAAAAAAATCTTCTTCTCATCATAGCAACAATATCTAGCAGCCTAGCTTTTGCTGATTGTGATTTTAAGATTATTAATTATACTAACTTTGAAGTAAGCGCTAAAGTTGGTTTTTATGGCAGTAACGAAAGCAGCATTATGGTTAAGCCATCAGATACAACCTTCGTCAGAATGAAAAGCGATTATAAATGTAATGACTCAACACCATTTGGAACTGGTAGAGCTTATGTCATGTTTCCCAAAGACTCACAAGGAGCAGGCGCTAATTATTCGCCATTACAAAATGGAATTAACTTCATGGGTAGATATAGTGGTAGTGCAGGCGGAAGAATTATGCAGGCAGACAATGGTCAGCTTATTTGGTTAAACTCTTCAGGTAAGCCGATTAATGACACCACTTTTGAAATCAAGCTAAACTTTACTGAACGTCCAAACAGCACATCTGCGGGTACAACCTAGTTTTAAAGATTATCCGCTGACAGTTGCGTAGCGCTTTGATAAATTTTTAGACCAAAATCAGAGAGCGTTTGCAAAATATGCTCAATAATTTGTGATTGTGTTTCTTCAAACTCTTCCAAAAAAACTTCTTTACTATAAGCATAAATTTGTAGTGGAATACCAAAAGCAGTTGGTGCCAGATAACGCACCAAATTCGAGTAATCGTGATTAAGTAATGAATTATTTTTCAAAAAGTCATTCATATATAGACGATACAGAGCTAAATTTAATACGTTACGGCGAATTTGTCCAGTTTGCAACCCATGCGCAATAAATGGATATCTTTGAGCCAAATTAGTCAGCAATTCCAAATCACAATCCATCAATGAATTAGTATCAATATTAATAGCTCTAAAAATTCGGCGAGCTTTACTATTTACCATAGCCTGCCAGTTATGAATAGCCTCTGCAGTTAAGGCAAAAGTTGGGAGGCTGGTAACCGTATTGTCCCAATTACGGATTTTTATCGAACTGATAGAAATATAAATAACTTCGCCATCAACATTATATTTAGGAATAACCACCCAGTCACCACGCTTAACAATTTGATTTGCCGTTGCCTGAATACTCGAAATTAAACCTAAAAAAGTATCTTTAAAAATCAAAAGCAAAAAGGCAGAAACGGCACCAATTCCGGTAAGGGTCGCCCATGGTGATTTATTAAGAATAAAAGAGACATAAATAATTGCCGCACAACACCATAAGCCAAACTGCAGCATCTTGACATAACCATAAATTGAATATTCATGCTGTTGGTCAAATTGGCGCTCATAAATAATGTTTACCGCGCTGAGAAACCGTCCGAGCATCGTCGTAACTGCGAGAAAATATAATAGATATGCGCCATTAACCAGTAGCTTAACATAGGCATCAATCAGATAACTGGATGATCTAGCATCAATTAGCGCGCTACCGACATCAAGAATAATCGCAAAAATAAAAATCGAGATAATGTTAATTAAATGGGCATCAGCAATTGCATTTAAAAAAATATATCGAGAGTGACGAAAAATTTGGTTTAGCCAGTTGACAACAATAACGTTAACCAGTTTATAGACCAAAAAGCCTGCCAATAAAATACCAAGACTAATTATGGATAGTACCGCTAGCGTTTGCAAGCTGTGGTCAGTAATACCGACTAAAATAGTTTCTTTTAATAAGTTTTGGATATTTAGTGCGCTCATAATTTGCTATCGAATATTATAATGATGCGCGGATTATAACAAATATCTGATTCTGGAACACAAAGAATTGATAAAAAAGACATCGCCGTATAATTAAATTATTACTTAATATGTTACAATAAGCGACCACCACATAACGATCTGATATAACATTATTTTAATTCAAAAAAATAACTTAATTAGCGTAATATTAGCTAGCAATTACCCTCGTTCAGATATTTTTTTATCACTCCTATGATAAATCACGTTACAATATCCCAAAACCCTCTTGGAAACATGCTCATGAAAAAATTAATCTATTCTTTGGTTATTATGGCCATAAATCAGCAAGTTTTTGCTGATGGCACAGAGTCTGCACCTGCGGCAGTTGTTAATGCTAATGATACTTACATATCTCGCTATGCTTATATCCAAAACCCATGGATTTCATCAACCAGCGCTGGTGGTACACAAAATGTCAGTGAAAGCCAAATGGCAACCCAAAACGTCGCAGAAAAATGGTTTGCGGATGGTACATGGAATTTCTGGGGAACTGCGTCTGCTCAATATGTTGGTGCTGGAGCTGGATTCCCCAATTATGCCTATGGTGGTAGTTTCTTTGCACAGACTGGACAGGTAGCAGGTTTCTCTTTTGGTGGCGCAATGGCAATTATTAATCCATTCTTTGCTACTAATATGAATGGTTACAATACCAATGCCTCACCATTTTTACCTTCCAATAAACAAGTTAACCCCACTGAAGCTTTCGTAGAATATCAATATAGCAACGTAGTTCAGGTTGATCTGGGACTAATCGGGATTAATAATAGTCCATGGTTATCTCAAAATTACTATAGCAATATGATGAGTGTTCCAGCATCTTATCAAGGAGCATTAGTTAACGTTGATGCAGGGGGCGGATGGCTCTTAACTGCATTAGCTTTTAATGCAGCGCAAGGAATTAGTGAAACTGGTTTTACTGGACTCACTTGGTATAACAAAGGTTATGACTATGCTGGCGGAGCTATTGCCAATAATACGACAACAGGAACTTCTGGTGGTACGGTAGCAGTGGGAGCTAACTATGTTGCTTGGAACAATCAGTACAATCTACGTCTCTGGGGTTATGAGTTTGAAAACTATGGCGAATTATTTTATCTTGACAATAGTATTAAATTTAAACCAACGACAAACCTAGCATTTAATATTGCGGCACAGGGCGGAACGAATAACTCTAATGGTAGCTTGGGTAATGCTAATGGCACTAACGCGATAACTGACGCAGGCTATGGGCAAATATCGAGCAACTTTGCTGGTATTCAAGGTGGTTTGAGTTACAAATGGTTTAGCTTAAATCTTAGCTATAACAACGTGTGGGGCAACCAAACAGGTTATGGTTCCGGTGCAATTGTTTCACCGTATACTTATGGGATGGCAACTGACCCGCTTTATACCACACCATATATGGCAGGTCTGGTTGATATGGGCACGGCAGGTAGTGCATATAAAATCAATCCATCATTCAACTTCTTGGACAGTAACTTATCAATTGCACCGGCATTTACTACTTTCCAAGCAGCATTACCACAATGGAATGGAACTAACGAATATGACTTAATCGTTAGTTATTCGATTCCACAAGTCAAAGGATTAAACTTATTTGGTGCTTATGCTTATCAACAAGTGCCTTTAGCCAATCCGTCGGGTAATAACTATGTTACTCAACTGTTTGTAAGTTACTTATATTAATTTTTATGGAAACTAAAAAAATGAAAAAATTAAGCGTTGTTATTTTATATCTGATTAGTGGCACAAGTTTGGCAATGACTACTGCTAATTTAAGTAAACAAACATTTACTTGCAATGGAGTTCGCATCGAAAATTCAACTGTAGAATCAAATTTAACTGATTATTGTAATAATGTTGTGGTAAAAGATGAAACTCAAATTATAAGCGGACAAAATGCAATGAGACTGCGTGGTAGTGACCAGATTGATGAAGATGATGTTGATCCAACAGTGCTAAATTTAAGGACAGTCAACTTCACCGCGGACGGTGGAGTTAAGATGGCATGCTATTACAAAAATAGCACTTTGAAAAAATGCAAGTACACACCATCCACAATAAAAACAACCAATAAACCACAGGCATCTAAATAGCACATTTTTAGTAGCCAAAGACTGACTTCGATTTCGCGATTGATTACGTCCCCTTGCTGCAATGATAGGTGAAAGGTAATATCTACGAGACCTCAACTGACAATATCTCGTGCCAAATGAAGTGAGGGGTTACAAATTAAATGATGGAAACAAAATTAGTTGATTTTCAGTTATTAGCGATTTGGGAATTATTTGGTCTAACCCTAATGCATGAGCTGCCTTGATTAGGCTTTGTTTATTTTCAACGTTTAATTTTGGATATATCTGCTGTTTGATTATATTAGCAATAGTATGCTGTGAGATTTCTTTTTTATGAATCGAACCTAAAATATAACTAATCTCAAGATTGGTCTTCCCCATAGCTTTAAGAATAATTATTTCACGTTCACGCTCAGTAAGATTTATAACATCAACATTCTGAATATCATTATCACCAGATAAAGTTATGAGAGGAAGCCCCTGCATATCAATGACTTCCAACTCTATCCCAACTAGATTTTTATCAGGATCCAGAATAGGCAACAGATGAATACTATCAACTAGATATTCATGGTTTCCATTTATGTCTTGTGCGACAAAATATCCTTGAACACGCTTGGTTTTTATTAAATTATCGTAAATATGTTGCTTTGTATTAAAACATGGCAACTCACGTAAACATTCAAAAATATCTGTATTAAGCGCAAATGAATCGCTATAACGTTGAAAGAATTCATGATTGTTAATATGCACAATCTTAAAACCATCATCAATAATAACAATGTTCTGCTCTGGCTTAAAATTTTTTATATAAGTACAATATTCTAGTAGGTATTTATTCATACTACAATTATACTACAACAATACCTTACAATTCAATAAGAAACTATGCGCTTATAACGTGAATAAGGGCAAAATTCAGAAATTATTAATAGTTTCGCCCAAAAATCTTCCAGCGTTAACTTACTCGGCGCCCACCAAATTTACGATCTACAGCATCTTTCTGATTGTAAAAAAGGTCTACTAAATATCTATATTGCATTATTTTTTATAATTTGTCATGATTGAAATCAAGTGGTGAAAATACAATCAGTTGGTTAGTTGCAATTAACGACTTGGGAATGAATTTATCCATTCCAGAACTATGTATTTTATTAATAAGGTCAGATTTGTTATGGGCGTTAAATTTGCGATACAATTGATTGTATATAATACTAGTGATAGTTTTGTCAGAAACTGGTGTATTGTTAACACTTAATATCTCGCTGATCTCTTTGTCTGTTTTACCTAAGTATTTTAATACTGCAATTTCATATTCTCTCTTGCTTAAGTTTGGAAAGTGTAACTGATAGTCTTTTTCCTCGTCTAATATATTAATAGCTGGAAGTTCGTTCATACTAATGCATTCGAGTTCAATTCCAACCATGTCTTGATCTTCGTTGATTATAGGAGACAAGTACACTCTATCAACTATGTATTCTTTATTTTTATCCAAATTCTGCGTAATGAAATATCCTTGTACTTTTTTGCTCCGTATCAGTGTATCATATACCTGACTCTTTTTGTCCATCAATGGTAAATGCTTCAAGCAATCAAATAAATTTGCACCTTCTTTAAAAGTCATGTTGTATTTTGTAAAGAAATCAAGATTAGTAATGCATTGTATTTTCATATCCAAATCAACCACAATAATATTATGATTTGATTTGAACTTTTTGGTAAAAACACAGTATTCAGAGATAAAATTAGACATATTTAACCTGTTAGATTTAACAAATATTTTTCCATTTTAGCATAATTTCTTTTATCTTGCAATAAGGAAAAATACCTATTTGAATCTGTGTAGTTTATGCATATAATCATGGAAGACTATTAACATAGATTGGATTGATCATTCGTTTGCTACTGTGTCTGGCGACTTCGCTTTTGCTTTAGATCATGCACTAATTAGTAATAATGAGGGGTTAATCACTGGTTAATATGATTATGGTGGTGCTCTGAATTTCTTTAATAGCCATCTTAAAGAGATGTATGGACGTTAATCTAATTCTTCATTTAAAAAAATATACCCACATTTTCTGTGGATATTAAATTTTTAAAGGCATTAAAAAACAATTGTTGATTAATACTTTCATTAAAAAATATTCTGACGGTAACGCGAATTCAACTACTAAATGCAAGATTATGTGGCAAATTTAAACAAGAAATACAGTACGCTGCCACATATAAATTTAGCCATTTCTAGCGTTAACAATCTGTAATTATTATACTTTAATGAATTTAACAATCGCATTAACTATAATAACTCTGAAATCATAGGCGCATAAATTTTGCATTTAGCATTTAAATTGGCAAATAGCGATTTTTTGCTATTGACTCTATGATAACAAACAGTTATAATTCTCGCTGTTGTTAAACAAGCATTAATTATGTGAAGCTCAAGTATAATACATCAAAAAAACCTGAGACTCATGTAAAGAATAAACTTGTTTAGTTAACTTAAATTTTTCATAATAAGGAATATTATGGCTGACTATAAAAATACTGTTGAATATCAAACGGGTATTAAACTAATGCAGGAAAAATATGAGCAATCTGTTATTGACTCGGTAGATAAAACTTTGTACGATTTCTCTCCTGAACTTGCAGACTTGGTAGTCAGCCATGGGATGGCTGAAGTATGGGGTAAAAAAACTTCGTCTATTGAGCTGAAAGATAAAGAAATGTTGATTGCTGCTGCTTTGATTGCTCAGGGTGGTTGCGATGAAGAGTTTGAAGGGCATATTTATAACTCCTTAAACGTTGGTAATAGCAAGCAGCAAATTAAAGATTTACTAACTCTGCTGACACTTTACGTTGGCGTGCCAAAGGTTCTTGCAAAATTACCATATGTAATTAAGGCATTTAAAAAATTTGAAGATTCTAAAATAAATAAATAAAAGGAAATAAAAATGAAAACAAAAAGATATGTTATTGAAGCGTTAAAATCAGAAGGTATTAAACACGTATTTATGGTACCTGGTGGTGAGCTAGACCCTATCGTCTTTGATATGGTTGAAGAAGGTAGTATTAAACCTATTTGTGCTGCAATCGAAGGTGGAGCAGCTTTTATGGCGGATGGTTATGCAAGAAGCTCAAATAAATTTGGAGTTTGTGCCGCAATTGGTGGTCCTGGTATACTAAATATGGCAACAGCAATTGCGACTGCTGCTGCTGATCATGCACCGATGTTGGTTATTACAGGTGATGTGCCTTTAGACATGGATGGAAAAGGAGTGATTCAAGATAGTAGCTCTTTGGGTATTAATACTTCAGCAATCTTAGCTCCTATCGTTTCAGGTCAAGTAGAAGCTCATACTGCGTCGCATGTTCCGTTTGGTTTGAAGACTCTAATGACGAAGATGTTGACTCCAAGCACTAAAGGTCCAGTACATCTTTCACTATCAATAGATGTTCAAGATCAAGAGGTTCCTGAGGATTCAATCTATAAACCAGTAACAGAATCTTTACTTCACCCTCATTATTTAGATGGTGCTGGATTTGAGGCAGCCTTTACCGCATTAGCTGAAGGTAAAAAAGTAGTTATTTATGCTGGTAGTGAAGTTAGAAAATCAAATGCGTGGGAAGCATTAACCAAGTTTGCAGAGAAGTACAGTATTCCAGTTGCAAACACTATCAGTGCCAAAGGAGTAATTTCTGAAGAACATGAATTATCATTGGGTATCCTTGGCTGGGTAGCACATCCTTATGCAACTAAGATAATAATGGAAGATGAAGTAGATATAATGCTGTGTATCGGTGCTCAACTAAATTCAGCTGAAACAATGGCGGGTACTATTAAACCGAAAAAAACTATTGTTAATTACCCTAACTTCCATAATGTATTCCAAAATATTGACTATGATTTTCAAGTCCTTGGGGATAGCCTTTCATTTCTAACGAAAGCATTGAGCGTTTCAGATGCTCGAAGTGAAAAACTATTGCAAAGTAAAGCATTCCGTGAAGAATGGTTAAAATCAGCAAAAGCTCAATGTAATAATGTAAACGAATTCGATACTGAAAACACAACATTGGATAGTAAACCAATTCATCCTGCACGCCTTGTTAAAGCTTTGCGCAAAGTAATGCCACAAGATACTGTTATGGCAATTGATTCAGGTGCACATATGATGTTTGCATTCCATTACTGGACTGTAACTGATCCAACTCAAGTTATTACTGCACTTGACTATATGGGTACTATGGGTTGGGCGTGGGGCGCTGTTATTGGTAGTAAAGTAGCATTACCAAATCGCCCACATGTATTATTTACTGGAGATGCATGTTCTCTTATGCATGGTATGGAGATCAAAACTGCAGTAGAGTACAATTTACCAGTAGTATTTGTTATTTCAAATAATCGTGCTTATGGTAATCCAAAACTACGGGCGATGAAGTTCAGTCAAAAAGTTAATGACTTTATGAATCTACCTCCTTTTGATTTTGCTGCATTAGGTCGTTCTCTAGGTGCTGAAGGATTTACGGTTACCGATTCAAAAGATTTAGAAGCTACAATTGAAAAAGCCTATAAACTTAATAAACCAGTGGTAATTGACGTAATTGTGGACAATGTACCAACTCCAACCAAAGTTTATGATAAATACTTTGCGGCGAGTTTCTTCCATGGTGGTAAATTATAATTTATACCATAGCAAATATCCACTTATTTAATAGCTATAGCTATTAAACTTAAAATGTGCACCTCATAATTGAGGTGCACATTTTTCAGTTATACTTGTTCAAGCATATAAACGCTTAATAGTTCAAACAAACAATATAACTTACCTGATTTTAATTTTTTTCTAGATATATTTAATAAAAGGAATTTAGAAAATGTTTACCAAAAAAATTGTTGCAGATGTAATTGTTGAAACTTTAAAAGAAGTCGGGATTAAACGATATTATTGCGTCCCTGGGGATTCAATGAATGAAGTCACAACACGCTTAGATGATGCGGGAATACAATTTATCCATACACGCAATGAAGGTGCTGCAATTTTTGCTGCTGGAGCAGAAGCACAACTAACTGGTGAGATTACAGTTTGTGCAGGTAGTGCTGGACCAGGTAGTTTACATCTTGTAAATGGTGTCCATGAAGCATCACGTATGAACGCTCCAATGTTAGTCTTCGCAACTCATATTCCATCAACAGAAATTGGTGGTAAATATTTTCAAGAGTCAGATTTAAAATCAATTTTTAAAGATAGCACTTGTTTTTGTGAAATGATTCTTAACGCAGAGCAAATGCCCCGCTTATTAAATATAGCAATTCAAACGGCAATTGCTAAAAAAGGAGTTGCAGTCTTAATTTTCTCTGGTGACGTTATTCAACAAGTTGCACCACACCAAATGCAAAAACAATATATTCCAAAATATTTTAATCCAGTAATTACACCATCAGAAACAGAATTAAGTAGCATTGCTAAGTTATTAAATGATTCTAAGAAAATTGCGCTATTCTGTGGCTATGGCTGTAAAGAGGCACATGATCAAGTCGTTAAACTCGCAGATAAATTAAAGTCACCAGTAATACACGCTTTACGAGGTAAAGAATTTGTTGAATACGACAATCCGTATGATGTCGGGATGACTGGATTTTTGGGTGCTCCATCAGGCTACTTAGCAATTAAAGAATGTGACACACTATTATTACTCGGTACAGGCTTTCCATACCGCCAATTTTATCCAGAACACGCAAAAATAATTCAGATTGATATTGATGGCGAAAATATTGGGCGGAGAGTTGGTGTCGATATTGGTGCAGTAGGTGATATCAAGCCAACAATTGAATTATTGTTACCTAAACTACAAGAAAAAACAGAAAGAGACTTTTTGGATGCAGCATTAAAGCATTATAAAAAATCTCGGCAAAACTTTGACAAACTTGCGACCTTTTCGACAGGTGACACAACCATTCACCCTCAATATCTTGCAAAAATGATTGATAATTTAGCAAATGATGACACTGTTTTCTCTGTAGGTACAGGTACACCGACTGCGTGGGCTGCTCGCTATTTAACGATGAATGGCAAACGTAGAATTACAGGTTCATTCAATAATGGTTCAATTGGTACAGCCGTATCACAAGCAATTGGTGCACAATCAACATATCCTGATCGTCAAGTAGTCGCAATGTGTGGTGATGGCGGTTTAGCGATGTTTTTAGGTGAATTCATTACCGTTGAAAACTTCAATCTACCGATAAAAATTATTATTTTTAACAATCACTCTTACGGTTTTGTTCAGTTGGAGATGATGGAAGCTGGAACATATAGTCATAATACCGACTTAAAAAATCCTAATTTTGCCAAGGTTGCCGAAGCTATCGGGATTAAAGGTATTTTTATTAACAAACCAGAAGATATTGAATCAGGTTTGAAAGAGGCATTTGCACATGATGGTCCTGTGGTAGTTGATGTACAAGTTAGTTCACATGAGCTAATTATGCCACCAAAGGTAGAAATTGACCAAGTAAAAGGCTTTGCACTATATGCCAGTAGGGTAATTCTTGATGGTGATTTCAAAACATTGATTGATGTAGCGAAAGAAAATCTATTTCGTTGATAGAAATGTTCATTTACTATATTACTAATAATGAGTAAATATAATAACATCAATAATAAATTACCGTGCTTTAAGCTACATTAGAGCGCGGTATATCAATTTTATAGGGTAAATCAATTAAATGATACCGTCTAGATATTTTAATATGATTGCTAAAATTTGCAGTGTTTTGGTTGCTTTAAATGCTTGCATGATTTTATCCAATGATGTCTTACCGATATTAATTAATCATCCTAACAGTGATTTAATTTATACCTCACAATTTGGATTTCGGATATTTTTCCAAACTATTAATGCTTATTTACTATTATTTTTTGGATTACTATTGTATGGTCGCTCTCGACGAATATGGCAAATCGTATTAGCCATGATGCTAATCGTGATTGCATGTAATACTTTTTTATGGAGTAATTATTTCGTAGTAACTATTACTATCATTGTTTTCACCTTTCTAATTTCTACTCGTAAGATTCATGATCAAGGACTATTTATTTCCTATGGACTCATATTTTTTGCGGGACTCTTAGTTTTTGCATTGCTCTATGGAGTCATCGGCGTATATTTATTACGAAATGATTTTACTGGTGTAAAATCTCTGCATGATGCAGTATATTTCTGCATTGTGACCTATAGTACTGTTGGCTATGGAGATATATATCCAACTTCAACCATAGCTAAATATTTCGTAATTAGCATGATTCTGGTTGGAATTGTAATTTTTACATCCAGTATAACATTGCTTGTCTATAGCATGAACATCGTAATAAAAAAAATATTAAATCATATTAACAAAGGAAAAATAGGAATGAGTAATCATATTATCATAGTTGGTTATGGAATTTTGGCAAAAATTCTAATTCAACAATACAGAAAAACTAACACTGAATTTTTAGTTATTGATACTGAAAAAAATTTTGACTATGATCGTCAAGTTTTATTTGATGAGAAAAGACTCCTTATCGCCGCTTATTTAGGCCATAATGATACATTATTAAAATCTCAAGCAGAACTTGCTCAGAAGATCATTGTCGCTTATGATACGGATGAAGCAACCATCTTTGCCACGCTAAATACCAGAGAATACTTAGAATCCAAAAATTTAAGTACGACACCGAAAATAATTTCTCGAATACTTTATGACGAAAATGTCAGTAAGGCGAAAAGAGCTGGAGCAGATCAGGTAGTTTCCCCACACCAATTGGCGGCACAACAAATTATGGCTGATGAGTAAATACTTTAGTAACAACTGTAATATTACGAATATTATAGTTGTTACTAAACCTAGCTTAAAACTTGTTTTAAATTAATAGTCCATAAATATTTGGCTAGTGCTAGAAGCATATACCAGCCTGATTTAACCAGTTTATTGAACATGAAGCATAGCCTCAGGCTGTAACTGAGGTCACTGCATTCTTATTTCAATTTGTCCAATTCTACTGGTACTGTACTATCTTTAGTTGCAGTGCGATAGATATAGCGCACTAAAAGTACAATCACAATCAGCGATAATACTTGTGATGTACCTTCAAAACCTTCACCCACGACACGTAATGCATCGCTACTTTGTTTAATCACAAATGGCACCGCTAAAATCAGCCCCATCAAAGACTCACCAGCAACCAAACCACAAATCAGAATATTAGTACGATTCTCAAGTCTTTTGACTGCATCAACCCCAATTTCATCCTGAAGTTTGTGATGACGACGCTTGATAAATACGCTGATCATACCACCAATAAATAGCCCAGTTACCAAGTCAGGGGGTAAGTAAAGCCCCAAGCCCATCATGATCGCAGGTGTACGGAATTTACCAGTTTTTTTACCGATCAAATCCAGCGTAAAAGTAATCGCACCGATTAAAATCCCCAAACCCATCAGATTCCAATCTTGTGAGCCATGTAACACATTTTTGGTAATCATCGCAATTGCCGATGCTTGCGGTGCACTTAGCGTGTTATTTGGGTCAATTCCCGAATGTGGAACTACTCCGGCAATACCGTAAGCATTAAATACCAAATTAATCATAAATGGCGCTAAGATCATTGCGCAAATCACACCAATAAATAAGGAAATTTGCTGCTTGTAGGGAGTTGCGCCAACTATTTGCCCAGATTTAAAATCCTGAATGTTTTCATTGGTAATTACAGCTGAAAAACCAATAAAGCCGACTAATAAAATTACCAATGCCATAAGATAAGTAACAACTTCATTACCAATTGCTTCACCAGCCAAAGCTTTAAGCACTAAACTTAAAATAATCACAGCAATAAAATACAAACCTGAAAGCGGTGAATTCGATGACCCAATCATCCCTACCATATACCCCGCAACTGCCGCAATAATAAAGCCCAGTATCAGTACGAGTAATGACAACATCACCGCATAAACCGCTGACATAGTGTTACTACATACATTTAGCTGCACCAAATGAGAATAAATAAAGAATCCAACTGGAATGATACACAATACCACTAAGATCATTAGTTTTTTAATATTCAGATCACGTTCGCTATGATCAATTTCATTGATATTACGAAGCGCCGCAATAGATTCTTGTATTGCGTTCACAATTGATTTACTCATCATAAGAATAGTTGCCACACCGCTAAATAAAAACACACCAATACCAACTGGACGAACATAGTTTTTCCAAGTGAAAAAAGCACTTCCAACTAAATCACTCGCATCTTTAAGCCCGTATTTGGTTGCAAAATAAGGAAGCAAAACTAACCAGCCAATAAGTAAACCAATAAACGCAACTATGGTATTACCACCAATTAGAAACCCTGAACCAATTACCGCAGGTGAAAAACTAGTTCCCATCCCCACAACGCTATTATTTACTTTAAAAAATTTATAATAGCTATCACCAAGTACTTTCAAACCATTTTGACAGAGGTTGATTAATGCTGCAATTCCTATCCCAGAAATAATAGTCTTAAATCCAGTTTTGTCTTGTGTGTTATTAGTTGCCAATAATACTTGCCCGATTGCATTTCCTTCAGGAAACGGCAAATTAGGATCTTTTAATAATACCTTTCTAAGTAAAACTGAATAAGCAATCCCGATAAATCCACCACACAGACCCAAAAAGAGTAATTCGGAATAATGAAAATTCTTCCATACTCCCAGTATTAAAAGGGCAGGAAAGACAAAGATAATTACCCCAGCTAAACCTTCACCTGCTGAAGCAATCGTTTGTGAAATATTATTCTCTAGAATTGAATATTTACGAAACATTCGCAAAATGCCCAATGAAATAATGGACGCCGGAATCGAGGCACTAATCGTCGTACCTATTTTCAACCCAAGATACATATTAGCGCCACATAATAAAACTGCCAATATTACCCCAATAATTATTGATTTGAGCGATAGCTCTAGCTTCGGTACTAACTTAGTCATTCTTTAAATCCTCATTTATCCATTATCACGTTCAAATATTTGATATCTCGTATTTAATTTCATTAAATCTCGAATGGTTATTGCAAAAACCCAACAGTTTTGGCACTAGTTAAACGATTATTTTACTCTGACTAACATCGTTACTGCCTTGCATTTTAAAGGTTTTAGAGCTAATGTTTCTTAAAGTAACTCAAATAAGTAGCAGAATACTTGGTTTAATTAAAATAGAAACTAAATTAAAATAAGTACATAGCAGTAATCAGATATAGGTACATTAAAGGACACTGGCTAATATTCTACTGTAGTATAATGAGACTATATAACAATAATAATAAGGATATTAACAAAGATGAGAGTTTTAAATATTTCTATGGTGCTCACTGGGCTAATAATAAGTTCATGCAGTACATTCAGCCACAACTCAACTACCGCAATTGACCCCAATAAAATCCTTCCTTCTTACGCAAGTCCTCATGCCGCAATGTTAAATTCATCAATAGAATCTAGCAATAGTACAATTTCATATCTAGCCGCAAATGATGATTTAACGACGGAAGCACCGATTGAAGAAATGACAGAAATTGAAAAATGGAAAATCAATAACTATAATCCCAAGCATAATTCAATTGATGTTGCCGTACTAGACATTGACTATCAAAATCGCAATTTATCAGACTATCCATTATTAAGTTGTAATCTAAATCAAATTATTCCCGAACGTTTTAATCAAATCGACTTTAATAATCCAAATGCCGCTTTAATTAATCCAATTACTCTCAATCCATCACCATATAATATGAGAACACTTCAGATGGATAATTTGGAATTATCACTAGAGACAACAGCATTACTGAGTAATCGCAAAAACATTAGTAAAACAACGCCTGCAGAAATAATTAAAGAACGAGCTGAATATCTGAATGTAGCGCAAAAAAGTCTAGAAGCAATGTACAAGAAAAATCCTGAACTACAGGCAAAATTTGAGTCGGCAGTAGCGTTTGGAGTATTTGAAATTACCAACTTTAATGTACTGCTCTATGTCGGTGCTTATGGTAAAGGCGTAATTTTTGATAATAAGCAACATAAAGTCCTTTACATGAATACAGTACGGGCTGGTACAGGTCCTGGCTTAGGTTATGAATCAATGTATATTGTCTTTGTGTTCAAAAATGAAATGGCTCTCAAACAGTTTATTGGAGCTAAAGGTGGCGGGGGGGACATTGGTGCATCGGCGACACTTGGCATAATTGGTGAACAAATCTCATTTAACCCTGAAATCGGTGTTTATCAATTTTATCGTAATGGTTTTGATTTACAAGCCAATTGGGGTGGAACGTTATATATGCCAGCAATGTCACTAAATGATTAACCCATAGATCGACCTTAGAAAGAAAAACATGTTAGATCCTAGACTTTATGCCGAATTTACCAAGCTATATGCTCAACCAGTATATGATTTACTCTCACGCTTACCAAAAGAGTTTAAGCCAAGTACAATTATAGACCTAGGATGTCGAAGTGGTGATACCACTAAGCACCTGGCAGTAACATTTACTAAAGCTAAAATAATTGGAATTGATAGCTCAAATCAAATGATTGAGCAGGCTAAGGTACGCTTTCCCAAGCTAACCTTCCAGTGTGCAAAATTAGAAGATTTTAACTCGAAGGCAGATTTAATTTTCTCTAGTGCTGCTTTGCACTGGGTTGGGCATAGCGAAGAATTAATTGGTAAATTAATAGCTGGACTTAATCCTGGTGGAATATTACTTGTACAAACACCACTTAACTTTGAAACTAAAGCCCATATTCTTCTCCGCCAATTAATCAGCGAAAATCCAAGCTGGTATAAACACTTGCATGATAGTGTAATCTTCACATCATTCCGCGCACCAGAAGACTACTATAATATCTTTCAACGCCGTGACTTGAGTGCACAAGTTTGGAGTACAACCTACTATCAACAATTTCCACATACGGAAGCAATTTTTGAATGGCTAAAAAGCGCCATAATTTGTGAATTTCGCGAGAAATTACCAATAACAGAGATTGAACAAATCTTTGATAAATTTATTCCTTTACTTAAGTTTGCATATCCGCCTCATAAAACTGGTAAAATTATAGTCCCCCTCACTAGATTGTTCTATTTGGTACAAAAAATTTAAGCATAGGGGGTTGTACCTCAATGAACGCAAGGAATGTATTTTACGGAGAGATATTGACATGCCGGCATGGTTTTATAATTTACACGTAGTTACCGCGCTTTTTTTGATCTATGCTGTTTTTGGTACTATTGGTTTTATCGCTTATAAATTAAATAAAAAATATTTTAAACTTGAAAATCATTCCCCTATTATCACAGTTGCCCAACAAACCAGTATAACCTTTGGCACATTATTTATCGCCTTTTGGATTGCGCTAAACTGGCAAACCTTAGACAATTTAAGCCTAGATAGTAAAAGCGAAGCCCAAGCTATTCTTGATTTATACAGCAGCACGCATGCTATTAATCAAGAACCTCAGGCAAACGATGTCCGTAATGCAATTGAGAATTATCTTAATAGCATAGTTACAGAAGAATACAAATCCCTCGAGCAAGGTGAGCTTAATCAGCATACCGGAGAATTATTTAATCAGCTTAAAATTGCAGTATATCACTTGCCTGCAAAAACACTTGAAGAAAAAATTACCTATTACCACATTACTACTTCGCTTAATACCCTAGTTGATTTCCGTTTTAAACGACTGGATTATGTTAATGGTCAGATGAATGGAGTTTTGCTAATTTTCTTTGTGGTGCTTCTTGCTATAATTTGCTTTTGGAGCGCATGCATCAATAATCATAATCGTAAATTATCTGTCTTGGTACTCTGTAGCCAATATTTGATTATCCTCTCTTCTTCATGGCTGATTTTAGAAATAGATCGCCCATTTCAAGGCTATTTTAAAGTAGATAATAGCGCTTTTGTTCAGATACAACAGCAAGTAAAACAATTACATTATTGAAACACCGCAAAAACTAACAACCATAACAATTTTTTCTAAAGCACAACATTTGCTTTGATTGGAACCAGTGATAAATATTAACGCATTAAGAAAAGAATTTCAAGAGCTGTGGACAACAAAATATCTCGGCGCTGACCTTTACGCTGCATTTAGTGTCTCTATTGTCTCAATTCCCTTGGCGTTAGCTATAGGAATGACCTCACTTGTTCCTAACAACTTGGCATTAACCACTGCAGTCGTAAGTGGAATAGTTGCCGCCATTTTTGGAAGTAGTCGCTTAGCTGTCACTGGACCAGCACTTTCAATGACGATATTGATTGCAAGTTGTGTTGAAAAACATGGCTTGTCTAGTTTAGTCATTATTGGCATAATTTGCGGGTTGCTACAAACTATAGTCGGAATATTAAAGCTTGGCCGATTTTCAAAATTAATTCCGTTACCAATCGTTTATGCATTTACTTCAGGGGTTGGTGCAATCCTATTAATTGAAGCGATGCCAATTATGCTTCAAATCGGCACTCCGGAAATCAATCATCCGCTGGATGTAATAAGAAATCTCATCGTTTACATTAACCATATGAATCCAATTGCGTTTGTACTGGCACTAGTTACTATCTTTATTGCACGTAACTTACCCAAATACGCACCAAAACTTCCAGCACTTTTGATTGCAGTAATAATTCCGACTTTAATTACATGGATATTTAACTTTAAGCAGCTTCAGCTAGTCGGTACAATACCCCATCACCTGACAGTACCAGATCTGCCGAATTTTTCCACTATTCACAGCTGGCATTCCTTGCTTATCAGTTCAATAGCAATTTTTGTACTAGCATCACTAGAATCAATTTTATCGGCACGTTCAATCGATAAGCTGGGATTGGGAGATCTACATAACCCAAATCGTGAATTAATTGGTCAAGGTTTAGCCAATATCAGCTCAGCTCTCTTTGGCGCAATCCCGGCTACAGCACTATTAACCCGCTCTAAAATTAATATCCAATCCGGTGCGAAAACAAAGCGGGCTGCAATCTTTCAGTCACTCTTTATTTTAGTGGTGATCTACATTTGTCCGGAATTATTGGAAAACATACCAGTTGCAGTATTAGCCGGAGTATTATTTAGTGCGGCATTATCCATGCTCCATCATCAACAAGCAATTACCTATTGGAAACAGGATAAATCTGAATTTTTGATTTATAGCATAACTTTTATCATGCTGGTATTTACTAATTTAATCGATGGTATTCAAACTGGAATCATGGTTGCGCTCTTTATCATGGTGATACGAATGCTTGCCACTAAAAGCAATATCCGCTTGTGGAATAATCAGCAAGTAATCAGAATAAGCCTTAGCGGTAATATTACGTTTCTCTCCTTTGAAAAATTAAACGAATTAAAAAAACAAATCAGTCAGCATAAGCAATTAAGATTCGTAATCTTTGAGTTTGAAAAACTACACAGCATTGATAGCGCAGGTTGTCAGCATCTGATAGATACGATAGAAGAAATTAATTTAACTGGTTTAAAAGTAATTATACATGGTCTTACTCGCGATCAATATAGATTACTTAAATCGCTAAATGTAGATGATATCCCATTTGTTAACACCGTCACCGAGAGTGAAATCAAACAAATTTTGGAAACTGGCGGTGTTTCATATACTGCCAATGAGATTCTTAAACAAGGGCTGGAAAAATTTCAAGAACAATACGCTAAAGAGCGCTCAAAATTAATCAATACCCTAGCAAAAGAGCAGCAGCCACACACTTTACTAATTACCTGCTCAGATAGTCGCTTAAATCCCAATGAATTTTTCGCTTCAGGGCTAGGTGAAATTTTTATGGTACGGAATGTTGGCAATGTCGTGCCTTGTTACAGCCAAAATATCAAATACAGCGAAGCAGCGGCAATTGAATATGCCATTTGCCATCTGAATATTCGCAATATTATTATCTGTGCGCATACCGAATGTGGTGCGATTAAAGCATCAATCAAGCATGCTGACAGCCATGATGCGTCAGGCTTGGATAACTGGCTACAAATTATCAAAGAAGGATTCAAAAAGCACGCTCCTAGCGATCCTACTGAAGGTACAAAATTAAATCTACTCAATCAGATTGAACATTTAAAAACTTATCCCTTAGTAGAAGATTTATTGGCTAAAAATGAAATTACTATCTCGGCGTGGGTTTATGATGTTCATTCAGCACAGATTTTAGAATGGGATACCAGTCAACAAGACTTTCGTTATATTCTAGCACAATCCAACGATAGCAACTAACACCTCACATCATAGTTTAGCTGAAAAAGTTGTCCACAAAAGTGGACAACTTTTTTTAAATAGATGGGCTATAATGACACCTGTTTTCCTATTTTTCTCAACAAGTTGCCCTTTATTCACCCACACTATTTCTATGTGTGGGATTTTTTTGTGCAATTACCAGATAGTTACCCGTTTCTCTGGTGCTAAATACATCTTATCTGAGGGCTTCACATCAAATGCCTGATAAAACCCAGCTTGGTTACGCAGTGGTGCATTCCCACGAACCGTTGCAGGTGAATGCGGATCAGATTTCAAATAAACGATTTGTTGCGCTTCACGAATTTTAGCCCGCCAAACACTTGCCCAACTCATATATAAACGTTGCTCACCACTTAAACCATCAATCACGGGTGCTGATTCGCCATGTAAGGAAATCAGGTATGCTTTATAAGCAATATCCAGACCTGAATTATCGGCAATATTTTCACCCAAAGTTAGCTCACCATTAACATGATAACCTTTTATTGGCGTATAGGTATTATATTGTGCTACCAAAGCACTGGTTTTTTGTTTAAAGCGCTCGTGATCTTCAGGGGTAAACCAGTCGTGTAAATTACCTTTGGCATCATATTGACTACCCTGATCATCAAAGCCATGGCTAATCTCATGCCCAATTACTGCACCAATGCCACCGTAATTGGCAGCCATATCCGCTTTAGCATTAAAGAAGGGTGGTTGCAAAATTGCGGCTGGGAAAACGATCTCATTAAGTTCTGGATTATAATATGCATTTACCGTTTGTGGTGTCATACCCCATTCGCTACGATCAACTGGTTTACCCAGTTTATTTAGTTCATATTGATAACCAAATTTATGCGCTGCAATTATATTACCGATCAAATCATTTGGCTTGATCGTTAGTGCAGAATAATCACGCCAATGGTCAGGGTAGCCAATTTTAAGCATAATCGCAGCTAATTTCTCTTGCGCTTTAACTTTAGTTGCTGGGGTCATCCAATCTAATGATTCGATACTTTGGCGATAAGCTGCCATTAAATTTGCTACCAATTGTTCCATTTTAGCTTTATTTTCAGCAGGGAAATATTGTTTAACATATAATTCCCCCAATGCCTCACCTAGCGTACCCTCTACCAAATCTACACCACGTTTCCAGCGCGATTTGTTTTGTGGCACTCCGCTAAGCACAGTTCCATAAAATTTGAAATTCTCATCAACAAACGCTTTGGATAAATCAGCAGCAAATGCATCTGCAATTCTCAAACGGAAATAAGCTTGCCACGTCGCTAGAGGTGTGGCAGTCAAAATATGATTAAATTGGCTAATGTAACTCGGCTGTGAAATTATCAAAGAATTAACTTTGTCCGCTAAAGCGCTGCTTTCTAAATAACTTTGCCACGGATAACCTGGAGTTAATTTATCCAAATCCTTCACAAGGTATTTGTTATAAGTTTTTACTGGATCACGGTTTTCAACTTTAGTCCATTGCGCATGAGCCAATTCAGTTTCAAGTGCCACAATTTCTTTAGCTTCTTCTGCGGCATCTTTATCACCAATCAGTGTTAGCATCGTAGCTACATGCTGCTGATATTTTTCTTTGGTTGCTACCATATTTTTATCATCAGTTTTAAGATAGTAATCGCGATCAGGTAATCCCAAACCAGACTGATATACATCAGCAACCATAACTGTCGAATCCATCGCATCTTGGTGTATCGCAAAGTCATAAGGTGCACCCACGCCGATTTCGTTAAACTCTGCAATCAATTGCGGAATCTGTTCGACACTTTTTAAGTTATTTACTTCAGCTAATAAAGCTTGTATCGGTTTACTACCTAATTGCTCCAATTGTGATTCATTCATAAAGCTACCATACATTGCCACGATCTTATAGGCATTGGAGTTAGTGGCTAAATTTTGTTGTTTACTTAGCCCATCCAAAATCCCACGCAATTGCGTCAAAGTATTATCACGAAGTTCATTGAATGCTCCCCACGAGGATTTATCAGCTGGAATCGTAGTTTTGTCTAGCCATGTACCATTGGTGTATTGATAAAAATCATCTTGCGGGCGCACTCTTAAATTACGGTTCGCCAGATCAAGTCCTGAGATCAGCGAATTTGCTGGTGCAATTTTTTGAGCTTGAATATTTGTGGCTGACTCCATGGTTCCGACTCCCCATACTGAATTAGTTACCGCGAACAAAATCGCGGTGGTTAATAAACTTTTTTTCATTGAAACGCCTCTCTTATAATATACGAATGTTTTTAAATTGATTTATATTTAAAAATTGATAAGATGGAATTTACCTTTAAAACTTCATCTTTGATACCTATAATTAAAATTATTCTTAATCTCGCCATAATTTTCTTTATAAGTTTCTAAATAAATCTTATCTGCCTCTCTAAATAGTTCAATATACTGCTCAATTATTTGCAAAAGTTTACTATTGTCAAGGGTATTTTGCATAGATTGTATCTCATCAATAATAGCAACCAATTTGCTCTCAATTAATAACTTATCTTGAGTGTAACGATTACCATTACTATCCATTCCATAGTAGCTTGACCCTAACAAAGAATCTAGTTTAAGGTATTCTTGAAAAGTACTATCCAACTTTAAACATGCATTGTTCAATTTATTTAATAGTTCTACTTTATTTTTAATTTGCCAAAATTTAAAAGTGAATATGCTTGTTAAACATGATGCTACTATAGCAGCAACAATACTTGTTACTGTAGTAATAATTATATTTTCCATATTTCAATTTTCTTAGGTTTAACTGTAAGAGGTATTCGTAACTTAGAACTCTAGCTCTTTCTGATGTTTAAATACCAAAACATAAACAACATCTTCAGAGAGCACATAGCGGTATAATGCTACATAACCTGATGCACCTCAATAATTAACTCTCTTAGTTCTGGAGTATCATTATCTGGTCGACCGATTTCAGGATGACTTTCTAACTGTTTAAAGCTGGTCGCAATAACTTCTGCAGTGCGGGCTGCAACCAAATGGTTTTTCGAGGCTAAAAACTGACGACAACGCTCCAAGCCCATTACAGCACCAACAGTTATAATTACTCGTGACATTCAGGTGATTCCGTTTCTTTATCTGTTCCCCCAGCTACTTAACCAATCCTGAACTTCTTTACTAATTAGATGTAATCCAGTTTCTTGATAATTTTCCCACGACTTTAATGCTTCTTGTTTAAAATTTTCCTGTACTGTTTCTTTCTCAATGTAATTACGAATGGCTTCACACATAACTCAATGAGCTGTGCGATTTTTTAAAGTCGCAAGATGTTGCACTTTAGATTTAAGTTCTTCACTTAATTTTAATGATGTTGCCATGTTTGATAATCCTATAATATCACAAGGTAGTACTTCGTAACATTATAGCACTAAAGTCACTACTGTAATTTAGTTTTTAGATTTTTTATCATTCAATCTTTTTAGGATATGACAAATAAGTAAAGACTATGGTAAAATCAAAAAAAAATAGCAAAGGAATCAAATGAAAAAAAGTCACTATGTTCCAATATTGGTAAGTGTTTTACTCTCAGCATGTAACTCAGGAAACAACACACAAAATACATCTTCAGTTAATAATAGTCAGCTTGCTGAATATAAAGCGCAGTTAAAGTACACAACTTCAATCAGTAATGATGCAGTGTTAGGAAATCCTGCTGCTACACGTCAGCAATCATTTGTGTCCCCGACAGGAGGAGTGACACTTAATTCAGTTCGTGTTACACTTTTTAATTCAACAAACTGTAGTTACGGCACAGAATCACAAGTGGTAACAATGAATGGTGGTGCTGGAGTCTTATTTCCGGCCGGAACTTATACATCAACAACAGCATCAAATTTATCTTTAGCATCACGTTTTAGCGGTGAATCAATAGCTGCATTTGCTGCCTCGTCAGTAAGATTTGACTATGGTTATAATGCGGTAGGAGATCAAGAGTCAGGTTGGGTATCAGCAGAGTGTATTGAAAGTGGAATAGGTAATTTTGATCCTCATCCACCAGAAGTTTGTACAAATGACCAACCATGTGGATTTAATAGCTTGCAGATAGTATCATTGCCAGAATCATTTGTGCCCGCAATTTTTGTAACAGAATCACAGTTTACAGGAAATTTACAAGCTGAAGCTAGCGCTAGAAACCCATCTGGTACATTTAATGGCTTTACAGGTGCTGATTATTTATGTCAGACGGATTCAAATTTGCCTTCTCGTGGAGCTGGTAGCTTATGGCGCGCATTAGTTTATAATAATGCTTCTACAGCAATAAACATTAACTATTATAGATCTGATTATAGTACTCTTATAGCAAAAGCAATGGGGGAAAACTTAACTTTTATAAATTCAGATGACGATTATAGTCTTATTAATTCAATAGTTACAGTTCCAGTATCAACTCCAGCACCAATTGTCTGGACCGGGCTTAGTACCAACACCACACTACTTACTTGTCAAGATTGGACGAGTGCAGATTCGTCAATAGAAGGGTTGATAGGGGTCTCAACTGCTGCTAATACCGACTGGGGTGTAGTAGCTACGGCACCTTGTAATCTTGTTCAGCATTTATATTGTGTACAGCAAGCAAATTAATTAATTTTTGGGTATAGTTGGTTTGCAAAATTTGACTAAAAGATTATCTGAACCAAATTTGCTCGTAATTTATGCCAAGAGATAGCGGATTGAATGTTTGTTTGCCAAGCTCAAGAGTAGAGGGTTTAACGTTGAAGATACGCATTTTACAGGAAAAGATCGAATTGGCAACTGGATCAAACTAATAGTTTTAGCGTTAATCATAGTATTTGATTCTTGGGCGCGAAGTATTGATAAAAAAGACGAACACTCGTGTTACCACAGTGTAGATAAAACTACTTAAGGAGTCTTTTTTGAAATCCGACAAAGCCCAAGATTCAAAGACGAATAGTATAGATTACCTAAAACTTAAACTTATTGGTATTTGGATAACGCCAATCGCGAGCAAACGCAGTAGTTGTTAATTTAGGTCCAACCGCCGCCTGCCGTCGTTTATACTCGTTAATCTTTAATAAATGCGCGACTTTATTCACTGCTTCAGCCGGATATCCAAGCTGAATAATGTCCTCTACCGAACGCTTACCTTCAACTAACTGCGCCAAAATCGCATCAAGTACTGGGTACTCAGGCAAAGAATCCTGATCACATTGATTCTCACGTAATTCCGCAGATGGCGGACGGGTAATAATCCGTTCAGGGATTACCCGCGACTGAGTATTACGCCACACAGACAAAGCAAACACTAAAGTTTTTGGTAAATCTTTAAGCAGCGCAAAACCTCCTGCCATATCGCCATAAAGCGTTGCATAACCAGTTGTCATTTCAGACTTGTTGCCCGTAGTTACCACCAAATAGCCAAATTTATTCGAAATTGCCATCAATAAAGTACCACGAATCCGTGCCTGTAAATTCTCTTCGGTCGTATCTTCTGCTAATCCAGTAAATAGCGAACTTAAACTATGCTTAAATTGCGCGAAAATCTCACCGATGACGATTTCTTCATAACCCACGCGGAGAATATTCACCATCTCTCGTGAATCGTCAATACTAATATCAGCGGTAAATTGTGAGGGCATCATTACCGCATGCACTTTATCATGCCCTAACGCATCAACGGCAATTGCCAAAGTTAAAGCAGAGTCAATTCCACCCGACAAACCCAACACAACGCCTTTGAAACCATTTTTACTAACATAATCACGTAGCGCCAACACCAAGGCATTATATAATCTAGCTTCAACTAATTCAGGATAACTGCTCGTGGCGCTCACCGCAGCAAGTCCAGCAGCAGAATATTCCAGATACGCTAACTGCTCTTCAAATGCTGGCATTGCAAATACCACCTCACCTTGAGCATCCAGCGCAAAAGAAGCACCATCAAAAATCAATTCATCCTGTCCGCCAACCTGATTGACATAGACCAGTGGAACATTATTTTCATTTACCCTATAGCTAGCCACTTTCAGGCGCTCTTCATATTTACTGACTTCAAATGGCGATGAATTAACTACCAAAATTAGCTCCGCGCCTTGCTCTACGCTTTCGGCAAATGGCACCGTATCCCACATATCTTCACAAATAATCACACCGCAATTAATTCCATTTACCGCAAAAACTACCGCTTCTGCCCCGGGAGTAAAATAACGACATTCATCAAATACTCCATAATTTGGTAATAACATCTTGTCATAACGCCCAACGATATTGCCATCACGCAAGATAAATAAACTATTATAGTTCTCTCCGCCACTACGGTATGGGCAACCGATCAACATCGTAATCCCATCTATTGCCAGCAAACGATCCAACTCACGCTGCGAACGCAGGTAAAAATCACTACGGAGTAATAAATCCTCTGGCGGATAACCACTAATTGCCAACTCAGGAGCAATGAACACGTCCACACCATTCGCTTTAGCAATATTAATTTGCTGAATTAATTTATCCGTATTACCAGTCAAATCACCGACTGTAGAATTCATCTGATAAATAGCTAATTTAATCTTCTGACTCATTTCTTAACCTTTAGAAATTAACGCAACATACCAGGATATTGCCACAATCCCGCAGTACGCAAGGTATCACGAACAATCAAAGCTTTTTCCAAACTAGTAGCAGGAACTATATTGGGGGTATTTCCCCAATCCCATGCTACTACATTATTAACGTTTACATCATAATTCAAGTTAGCTGCAGCTTGCTCAACTACCGCCGTTGCTCGACGAATATGACTGGCAGAAGTTACCAAAATCACCTGCTTGGCAGCCAAGTTTTTGATTAATATCATACTATTGAGCGCATTACTTACCGTATCAATTGATTTATCTTCGACAATAACATTCTCTGGCTTAATTCCTTTATCAATCAACCAATTACGCATCAGGAACGACTCAGTAACTCCAGATTGTGCCACTCCACCACTAACGATAATTTTAGCATTAGGATAGTGAGTTGCCACCGATTGCGCAATTTCTAATCGTTTGATTAATTTATCATCCATGCTACCATCATTATGCAAAGCGTAACCCAAAACTAAAATAACTAAATCGCTCCGTCCATCAACCTCACCAGTTTGCATAACATTGATTTGTAAATCACTTGCATCATCAGCAATAGTTAAAGCCTCACGATAACGAATTATCTCAGGACTTTTGACGGGTTTGAGCTTATTCAGATAATTAGCAAACGTAGCGCTTTCACCAGCAGCATTCGCATAAGCAGCTTCATAAACCCAGGTTAGCGGATAATTTGGTGCTTGGCTTTCGATTGCCAAATAAGTTTGACGTGCTTTATTCAAATCACCTTTTAAAATTTGCGTAGCTGCTAAGGAATAACTTAAATCCAAACGCTCTGGTGCTAACTTATGCGCCTGTAAAAACGAAGCTTCTACTACATCCAAATTACCTTTAATGGTTACCCCAAGAAAAACTTTGCTTTCAAACTGTTTGAGATCACCACCATTGCTAAAATATGTCAGAGCTTGTTGCTGTAACTGTGTAATCTGCGATTGTTTATCCAGTTGTGACGTTGATAGCACATCGACAGCCAAGACAGATTTCAATAATATTCCCAGCAATAATGCTAGCTTTACTTTATTTAATAATTTCATCTATAACCCAATTTCAAAAATTTAGTAACAACATCAAATCTACTCAATTACAATCTAAAACACTGAGGTTTTCATCACCCGTAGCACATTTCCATGAAAGATTTTTTCAATTACTCGCTCGCTAAATTCATTATTCTGCAGCGCTGCTACCAGCTTTGGTAAATCAGCAATTGATTTAATTTCATCATCGCTAGAACGACTACTAAAGCCGTCAAAATCATTACCAATTGCCAAAACATCTTCACCAGCTATTTGATAGATATGCTTGATATGCGCCACCATTTTAGCCAGACGTATTGTTTTGTCTTCGCTATCCAAAAAATATGGCACACAATTTACCCCGATCACACCACCATTATCAGCAATACCACGAATTAGTTCATCAGGTAAATTACGCGTATGCTCACACAAAACCCGCGCATTTGAATGACTGGCAATAATCGGTAATTTGGCAACCCTTAATACATCACGCACACCCTTATCTGCTAAATGCGACACATCTACCAGCATACCAAGTTGCTGCATCCGCTCAACCATTTGATAACCAAATGATTTCAAACCACGCGTTTGATCAATACAACTCGGCACAGCAATATGACTCTCATAATTCCACACCAAAGTAATATAGCGTACACCTAATTGATATGCTTGCTCTAACTGCCCAAGATCACGAATAAAACCACCTTCTTCAACACAAGCAAACGCTGCCAGCTTACCTTGCTGTGAAACACGTTCCAAACTAGCATAATCACGCACCAGCTCAATATGGTCTGAATTTAATTCAATTTGTTGAATTAATAAATTATATAGCTTTATAAAATGCGCCCACGGCTCTACCTGATATTTATCACACGCCTTCAAATTTAACCACAGCACAAAAAATTGTGCCAATGAATCTGCTTGTTTTAAACGTTCTAAATCAATATGTAATTCGTTCTTTGCCAAATTGCCAACTGGTGCATTTGAAATAAACTCTTGTTCAGGAGAATAAGCATGCGGATCATAATACAGTGCCGTAATAGTGTCAGCGTGTAAGTCGATTAACTTCATTGCCTAACTCTCTAGTAAATGCATGATAAATTGCCACTCTTCATCTGTTACAGGCGTAATTGATAGCCGATTTCCCTTTTGCAATACTTTCATAGTTGCCAGCTCAGGATGTTGACGCAATTCTTGAATCGAAATATATTTGGTTTTTTTAACAAATTTAACGTCAACACACCACCAAACAGCTTTCTCGGTGGTGGATTTAGGTTCATAATATTCATTTGCTGGATCAAACTGAAAACTATCAGGATGCGCTGCCGTACTAATTTCCACTATTCCATAAATACCAGGCTCTTTACAGGATGAATGCCAAAATAATGCCTTATCGCCAATCTTCATTTGATCGCGCATAAAATTACGTGCCTGATAATTACGAATACCAAACCACTCTACTGATTGATTGGGAAAATTTGCTACATCATCAATACTAACTTCGCCCGGCTCTGATTTCATTAGCCAATATTGCATAATAATACCTTTAATTAAAATAATTTCCCGTCATTTTAGCATTAATCCAATTGCAACTGGCATGCTTAGTTGTTACAATCATGGAGCTATACTTTTAATATAGCTTTACTCCGTGTTTTTACATAATACAACAACGCCCCTCCACTCAGGCAAATTTTGACATGATAAATATGAATTTCTTAAACCGTAAACGTAATATTCTACGCCGCAATAATTTATTTTTTGCAATAGTAATAATTATAATTAGTGTTACTATTAATTTCTATGCGCAAACTGATTCATCACAACAAAATAAAATTCATGCTCAGGTAAAAAACCAGCTAGCACAAAATAAATTGATCATATTATCACAACAAAATCCTGAATCCTCTACCAATGAAAATAACCAAAAAATCCTCCTAACTGATCGTAAAGAATTACATTCCAGCATGATTTTATCTTACCGGGAGGGCTATTCTCCTGACAGCAAAACTGCGCTGGCAAACCTAGATAGTATTAGTAGTAATTTATTCCGCACACCGAGAACAGTCACATTCAATAACTTGACTCAAAATGTAGAATCAAGTACCACTAGTAGTTTCATTTGTCCGCACGATCTACCTTTTGCAATTAGCTATCAATTAGAATCTACTGTTCAACGCAAAATTCTATATGGTCAAGTTTATAAAAATGCCTGTATCGGACAACCGGGAGGATCTGCTAATAATGATATACTTTATGGTGAAAATCAGAATATTGATAGCTTCGGTAAGACAGAACAAATGACGGCATTTAAACCGATAAACCAACCCGAAGGCTGCCACTTAGCGTTAAATAATATTAAAGCACCAATTAAAATTAGCGAAAGTACGACTCTTATTACGCCTGTCACAACTATCGTAAATGATAAAGCTATAACTATCGGCTACAAGCAAACGACTAATCTTAATATTAACTGCCTGCAAATTTGCAATTCTATGCTTAATAGTATCTGTGCTGCTGGCGATACTATAAATATTACATACTGTAAACAAACAATTACTGCAGCTTATCAACGTAGTACAGTCTACTATTTACGAAATACCCGACAAAATTTTTGTGCATGCCAAGTCTATAATCCACCATCTGGAAAATATGCTGCTTACCTGTTCACCAATGCAGTCGACATTGAGAGCGCAATCAACTACCACAATCAATTAAGCTCCGTCACCTGCAGCAATATCCAACAGTGAATTGATTAACTAACACCTTGTTCTGCGGTAAGTTACTGATTTATTTTGTGCGCTGCAGCATTTAAGGGGTAAAGTTTTCGGTTCATAGAATTTAGTTATCAACTCACTTATGTGATAGAATAAACACTCAAAATAATAATATACTTAACTTTGAGGGTTAACTAATCCTAGTTCAAGGAGAAAAACATATGGCGTACATTGAGTCATCTTCAAATAAACAGCCTAGTCTGTTTTCTGCTATTGCAATCGGTGTTGGTTGCATCATCGGAAGCGGGTGGCTTTTTGCCAGTTACAAGGCGTCTAAATTTGCTGGTCCCATTGCTATGGGCTCATGGGTGATCGGCGCACTATTAGCTTTACTTATTGCATTGCTCCTAGCGGAAATTGCAACTTACTACTCAAAAGAGACTGGTTTGTTTGCTAGATTGTTAACGCTAACGCATAACGGCGATTATGGCTTTATCATCTCATCATCCAATTGGTTTGCTACTATTATTACTATTCCAGCAGAAGCTGAAGCATCAGTACAATATTTAGCAATGGCATTTCCCAAACTAAGTGAAGATGTTTTTAATAATAACCACTTTACTCACCTAGGAATTACTCTAGTATGCTTAATTATGGTCTTATATGGTCTCTTAAACTATTGGGGAATTAAGTTATTAGCTAAAGCCAATAATACGATTACCGTAATTAAACTAACAGTCCCAGCACTGACTGCCCTTATTTTCTTTGCAGCAGCATTCCACCCTGGCAACTTTACTGCCTACCAAGGAACTGTGGCTCCTTATGGCTGGGATAAAATGTTTACTGCGGTTGTAACTTGTGGGATATTTTACTCATTCTACGGTTTTAGTATGATTACCGTATTTTCGAAAGAGTTAAAAAATCCGCAACGCAACATCCCCCTCGCCCTTGCTGGCTCGGTACTAATTTGTCTGGTAATTTATCTAATGCTGCAAGCATCATTTATCGGTGCAATGCCGACTAATTCGATTGTTAGTGGTTGGCATCACTTAGACTTTACATCACCATTAGCACAATTAGCAATCATTCTCGGGATCAATTGGGTTGCGATTGTTCTTTATGTTGATGCGATGATCAGTCCATCTGGTACTGGTATTATATATGTAGGTTCGAGTGCGCGGATGTTTACTGGAATGGCAGAAGATAAGCAAATGCCATCAATCTTTGCCAAAGAACATCCTATTCACGGTATTTCTCGATTGTCAATTTTTGTTACTTTAATCTTCTGTATGATTTTAGTAATATTTTTTGATAACTGGGATAAGATCATGATTGTAGTCTCAGTATTCCAATTAATTTCATGTTTAGCCGTGCCAATTGCATTCTGTAAACTGCGTAAAATTGATGTTGATAAACCGCGCCCATTTAGAATGCCTGGTGGTATTGTTCTAAGTTATATTGCATATTTGGTGGTGAGCTATCTCTTAATCCAGTGTGGATTTATGCCATTGCTTTTATCACTAGTATTCCATGCAGTTTTCTTCTTGATTTACTGTTCTGTATATTACAAAACGGTATCTGGCACAATTAAAGCATTTTTATCTTCATGGTCAATGTTTGTTTATATGGCAGTGGTAACAGTTTTTGGTTATTTCCAAGATCTTGGTACCCTCACGAGCGCATTTCACTTACTAGCGTTCATAGTTGTTGCCACTCTGAATTACTACTTCTTACTAAACCAAAAAGGACATAACCCACAAATAGTACGTAACTAAGTTTATTGTTCCTCAATAAAAAACGACGACTAAATCAATTAGTCGTCGTTTTTTATACTAAGAATAAACTCTAAAGACTAGAATAGTTTTCTGGGAAAAAATGTCGCTCAACCATCTCAATTAAAATGTGAATAATTTTTATATGTAATTCTTGCACTCGATCCGCAAATGCTCCTGCAGGAGTACAAATGGAAACATCGGCTAGCTTTGTTAGCAATGAATCCCTTTTGCCACTCAAACCGATTACCAACACTCCAAGCTCTTTTGCTTTCGCTACAGCCTGCAACACATTCTTACTTGTTCCACTAGTGCTAATTGCTAATAAACAATCTCCATTCTTACCATGTGCATCCAAGTAACGTGAGAATACTTCAACATAACCATAATCATTCCCAACACAAGTCAAATGCCCAGGATCAGCAATAGCAATTGCAGGCAATCCTTTTCTTGGTTTACGATACTGACCAGTCAACTCTTCCGCAAAATGCATGGCATCACACATTGAACCACCATTACCACAAGAAATAACCTTACCACCCTGCTCAAAAGTCTTAATCAGTAACTGAGCCGCTCTGTAAATAGATTCTATGCTATCAGTATCATTTATCAATTGATCTAAAGCACGCTGGGCATCAGTTAAACTATTCAAAATATCATTTATTATAATATTACTCATTATGAAATTTATCCTTCAAAATCTTGGTGCTTATTTTTATATATCCGAAAAACAAAGACACCCAGTGCAACCAAAGCCAATCCAATACAAATATAAAACATCATAACAAAATTTCGTGCTTGTGGGGGTTGACTTGAGTTAATGCATTGTTGAATCTGTTGACTCTCTGTATTTAGAATTGCTTGTTGTTGACGCAGATAAATTGTGCTTTCATAACCGCTCTTACCATTGCAAACCACATCATAATAAGTTTTACTATCATTATCCTGAATCAAACCACTACTTTCCTCTATTACAGAAGTTCTTTTAAGGATGTTTGGCCCATAAACAACAGCAGGACATAGATTTAAGCTAGCGATAAATTGCTGAGTAATAATTACTGACTCAGGAAATTGCTGACTTATTCCGCGATAACGCTGGTTGCAATGGATACTAGCTGATGCATCAGCTTTAAAATGGGTTATTCGCGACGATCTCTCACATTTAATTTGATAACCATACATAGTAGGATTATTAGTACAAAATTGCTGATAGAGCTGTAGAGAATCATCTTGATTTTTGACAACCGTAGTTTTACGATGTTTATGCGAACCACCAACGCCAAATAAACTGTTTACAGAGCTAATAAAACCTGCATAACTACATTCAACACAGCAAACCAATACAACTACTAAAACCGATCTACGCATTCAGTTAATTTCCTTAAGCTATATGCTCGAAGTATTTGACTTTTGGACGTGCAAGAATTTAAAAAAGACGGCGCAGTGTAGATAAGGGCTACACTACATAGGGAATCTTTTTTGAAATCCAACAAGTCCAAGAGTCAAAGGCGATAAGTATAACTATTAACGACTTAACTTTTGTTCTAATGCAGAATAGTCATCCTGCATATTTTCAAAATACTTAATTGTTTTAAGACGTAGGTCATACGCGGCTGGTTCATCACAGACAATTAATGCTTTACGGTGATATTGTAATGCCGTAATCGGGCACATGCTGGATACTGCACCTTCAATTGCTTGGTAAACTGCTGGAGCTTTAGCCAATCCTTTAACCATAATCACCACATCTTTAGCTTGCATAACCGTATCAATCCCAATAGTCAACGCTAATTTCGGAGTTTTACTAATATCACCATCAAAGAAACGTGAGTTAGCAATAATAGTTGATAAATTAAGATCTTTACTACGAGTTTTTGAAGCTAATGACGAACCTGGCTCGTTGAATGCCAGATGACCATCTTCACCTACACCACCCAATTGCAGATGAATACCACCTAATTTAGCAATCTGCGCTTCATATTTTTCACATTCCGCATCTAAATCAGTAGCATTACCATCCAAGATATGAATATTGCTAGGTTCAATATCAATGTGATCAAAAAAATGATGATGCATATAATAATGATATGACTCAGGGTGATCCTCAGCCAAACCAACATACTCATCCATATTAAACGTAGCAACATATTTAAAACTAACTTTGCCAGCTTTATTTAGTTCAATTAATTCACGATACATATCCAACGGAGTAGAACCTGTTGGTAAACCCAACACAAACAAGCGCTCAGCACTTGGGTTAAAGGCGTTAATTTTATCGGCAACATAATGTGCAGCCCATTTACCAATATTATGTTTTGAAATTAATAATCGCATAACAACTCCTTTAAGTTAAGTTTTGTAAGTATAATTGCTCTAATTCATTCAATAATCGCTTGCTGGACACAGGATAGAGCGTTTTTAACTCCTGCGCAAAGAAGGAAACACGTAGTTCTTCTATTTTGTATCTAAAATCATAAAGTTCTCGCGCAATAATCTTGTTGCGCGATTCTAATTCATCGACATAATTATACCATTTATCATAAATCTGATTGACCTCATCTTCAAGAACTCGATCACGTTGGTAAGTTTGTGAATATTTGCTCATCCGGAGTAAAATAGCTTGTAAATAACGCGGATAGTTCTGCAGATTAATAAAGCGTGTAAAAGATAAAAACTCTGGATAAATTAAGTCATCCAGCTGAAGATTGATTGATTCTGCTAATGGATGTTTCGCTAACTTTAACTTTATTTCCTGATACAGTTTGGCAAGCGAAACTAAACAACTACTAAAATCCTGTAAACAAGGGCTAACTTGAGCGCGAATAGCAACAACCATTGCTTGAAACTCATCTGCGCTTAAAGCAGCAGCTTCAGCCATAACTTCGCTAATTGCCATATTTAAAACATAATTACTGCAACTTAACGTCAGTTCATCTTTAGTATAAACATTAATCAAGGCCATTGAAATTTCAGCAAATCCAGCTAGTTTTTTACCCAAAAGATACTTTTGTTGCTCTTTAAGCTGCAGTTTAATTAGTTGTACTAAGCCACGGTAACTACTAGTACGTGCTTTAGCTAATTCTGAGACCACACCAAAACTTATCCCACCATCTTTCTCAACAATCAAACTATTATAACCAGTTAGCTCTTGTTTACTTGTGCCAAGTTTAACCTCCTGCAGTAGCTGCTGTAGTTCTGGTATATAGCCACTAATGTTACTAATTTGATGTTTAGAACTATGTTTAACTACTATCTCATTTAAGCGTGGAGTTAATTTTAGCTTAAGCGCAGCTAAATCATCACCGGAAGCAATAACTTTTTTATTATCAACGATCCTAAAATGACAACGTAATGGAACTGGAAATTCTATTTTAAGTAAATCAGGGTAACTCAATTTGATTTTCTTATATTGTTCACTGTAAATGATAAACTGCTGTAAAAAATTCTGTTCACTGTCGGCAAACTCTAAAAACTCGCTGATTGATTCCTGCTGTGGATTAAACTGCAGGCGTTGTGATTTAGGCAAAGCTTTGATTAGATAAGTTACCTTATCGCGAATCAACCCAGGCACTAACCATTGAAATAAATTCTCATCAAGCAGAGTTAGTTTCGCCAAATCAATGATCGCAATTACACCATCTTCAGCACTACTATGATCAAACACATATTTTAATCTAATTTCTTGCTGCTGATTAATAATTGAATCTGGAAATAAATTAACCGTAGTAGTACTCGAATTAAGTCGCTCAATCATTGCCGCTAAGTTAATTTTAAGCTTAGCTTCATTGTGGATAAGAAACTGCTCTAAACTTGGTACATCAAATACATCTGCTGGTAACTGAGCATTATAGAACGTATAAAGTTCATCATCCATGATGGTTAGCGATGTACGTAACTTATCTTCCAACTTTTCCAGTTCACGAATAACTTGCTGATTATGCTGTAAAAAAGCATAATTTTTCAGCAGTTGATTGGCAGCTAAAGCCTCACGAATAAATACTTCACGCGCCAACTCTGGATTAAGCGTACCAAGAGATACCTTCGTTTGACTAATTTGCAAACCATAAAGTAATGCTGATTTAGTAGCTACAACTTCACCACGTTTTTTATCCCAATGTTCGTGACTATAGGTGTATTTATAGAGATGCCCAGCTACCTGATTTAGCCACTGTGGTTCAATAACAGCGCTATTACGCGCATACAAACGTGAAGTTTCAACTAAATTGGCGGTTACCATCCACTTAGCACCATCAACAATCGCAGATGGATGAATCAAAAACTTGCGCCCATTGGTGCTCAAGTAATAATTTTCAACTATATCACGCTGCCCGATATTTACGACAAATCCAGCCAATAATGCAGTATGTAGATTGGCATAGCTCGCTGGTGTGCTATTTTCACGATAGCCAAGCGCGGCTAATGATTCTTTTAATTGCCGATGTAACTCATGCCACTCACGCAAACGTAATAACGAAACAAATTGTTTATGGCAAACTTCCAAGAGTTTTTTATTGGATTTTTTATGGGTTAATTGCTCATGATACCAACGCCAGAGATTAAGGATTTGCATAAACTCCGATTGTTTATCCGCCCAGATAGCGTGACGCTCACGACTTAGCTGCTGCTGTTCCAAAGGAAATTCTCGTGGGTCTTGAATCGCTAAAAAGGCAACTATTACCAGAGCTTCCGACAAACAGGCAAATTGCTCTGCCGCAGCGATTAAAACGCGCGCTAGCTGCACATCTACCGGAAGCTGAGCTAACTTGCGTCCAAGCGGCGTAATTTCATTCTCTTCACCAATCGCACCGACTTGGTACAAGGTACGAAACCCATCATTAAATGCTTTATTTTCTGGTTGATCTAAAAAAGGAAAACTCGCTGGATCACCCAGATTTAAGCTAAGTAATCGTAGAATAACATTTGCTAAATTACTCCGCAGGAGCTCTGGCTCAGTAAATTGTGGACGGAGATTAAATTCTTGCTCACTAAACAAGCGCACGCATAAGCCATGACTCACCCGCCCAGCACGCCCAGCGCGTTGGCGGCTTGATGCTTGTGAAATAGATTCAACCTGCAATTGCTCAACCCGATTGCGTAAACTATAGCGTTTAACCCGCGCAATACCGCTATCAATTACAAACTTAATTCCGGGAATAGTCAATGATGTTTCTGCTATATTAGTCGCTAAGATTATCTTCAAGCCTCCATCATTACTAAAAATTTTGACTTGTTCTTCGTTATTTTGCCGTGAATATAGTGGCAATAAGGTACAATGTTTAAGATCAGTTTTGCGCAAATAATTAAGACAATTTTTGATCTCGCGCTCACCTGGCAAGAATACCAAGCCATTCCCGCGCTCGACGGATAAAGCAGCATCAATTGCCTGATAGATTGCTTGATTAAGATTAACATCGTCATCTTCTTCACTATAAGGTTGATAAATAATATCCACCGGATAAGTTTTACCACTGACATTAACTAAAGGTGCACCAGCAAAAAAGCGCTGCAGTTTCTCATTCTCAATCGTTGCGGAGGTAATAATGATTTTTAAATCAGGACGGCGTTTGACCAGCTGTTGTAAATAACCTAGAATAAAATCAATATTCAGGCTACGCTCGTGCACTTCATCAATAATTAATGCTGAATATTGCAAGAGTAATTTATCATTCTGGATTTCTTGTAATAATATTCCATCAGTCATCAATTTAAGCATCGTTGAATGGCTAGTACGATCATGAAAACGCATTTTATAGCCAACCAGATTATTTTCATGATTCTGGCAGCCTAGTTCTTCTGCAATCCGCGTAGCCAAGGAACGAGCCGCAATTCTCCGTGGTTGCGTATGTCCGATCAAACCATTAACCCCGTAGCCTAATTCAAGTAGTATCTTAGGCAACTGTGTGGTTTTACCCGAGCCAGTTTCACCACAGATTATAGTTACTTGATTAGCAGAAATAACTTGTTTAATGTTATTTACATCTTGGCTAACAGGTAATTCACTGGGATAATTAATCTTCGTCTTAGTTAATAAATCTTTACGTAACTGCAAATTAGCTAACTCATACTCAATAGATTGTACTAATTTCGCAAGCCTCGCTGGCTGTTTTTCTAAGCGTTGTAATTGATTCAGCCAATAGCGTTTATAAGTTGAATTAGTCTGTTCAATCAGACTAGTAAGTTCTAAATTATTCATATTCTCAATATATTAAAAAAGCTTCACAAAAGAGTGAAGCTCTAAAATTAAGTTTGTTGGCGCAACCAATCAACAATCTGTTGATCAAACTGCTCCATTAGTTTATTGACACCTTTTACATACCCATCAGGACCTACACTAGTTGGTATCTTATTATCAAATAATTTACTGGCTACAACTTTATTAGTCTCTAAATCAATAAGCTCAGAAGCAATTACAAGGTGTGCTACTGCATTTTGATTGTTGTCGTCCAACTCTTGGCGCATCACAATTAAGAACGTAAGAAGACGATAACGGGCATCAGCTAAAGCATGACTAGTCGCGATATTTTTAAAAACACACGATGTAGCTATCTTCTTGCCAAGTTCCTGCGACATTAGCTCAGTTGGTAAAGAAACCCATTGGCTATAGCCAAAAGTATTAATTTGATAGCTGCTCTCCACATTATAATACATTTTATTTAGATCATATGGCGGATAACCACGCATCGGTGAAATATAAATAATACTATCACTGTGCGGATTAGCACAATTTATAGTATTAGCTCTCACTGTCCTATCCATTATTTCATAATTAGCCACCGGACGTTGTTGCACCGGACTTAAAAGTCCACAACCAGCCACAAACAATACTGGTGCTAATACAATCAGTTTATTAATTAATTTACGCATTGTTTATTCTCCCGGTCCGGCAATAGGTGCCGCTTTTCCACGCACAATTGCAGATGGATCTTGATTAATTGTTTTAATTAGTTCATTAAACTGAACCGTCACGTTATTCATATTTCCAACCATTTGGTTAATATTAGGCAACAGAACAGTATTTACATTACGCAAGGTGTTATTTTGCATGGTATTTAGCACTTTATCCAAAGAAACACTGTTCTGTTGCAATGATTTAGATAAGCTGCTCAGCTGAATAATTGCATCATTCAGATGTTGAGTATTTTGGTTAACATTATTCAAAACCTCGCCAACCATATTAATTGACGAAGCAATACTATCTGATTGTTTCGCCACTGCAGATGAAATTTTATCCCAGTTAGCAATAATATTGCCCACGTGGTCAAGGTTTTTTTCATTCAGCAGCGCTTTCACTTGAGAAGAAATATCTTTGACATTAGTCGTTACACTCTGCGCCTGCTCAGAAAGACTAAATAATAATGAAAGCTGAGCAGGAATCTGCGGATAAGGCTCAGTATTATGCGGTTTGATTGCCACAAATGATTCCCCTGCTTTCAAATTCAAAGCAACATATGACATACCCGTCACACCCTGAGACTTCAAGGTCGCAAATGTTGCGGTAGTAACATTAATGCCTTGGGTAATATTTATATCAACGGTAACATTACGCGGATCAGTATTATCAAGCATAATTGCTTTTACTTTACCAACCTCAACCCCGTTATACTTTACTACTGAACTAGTAGTAACACCATCCACTGGTTCATGGAAAATAATACGATAAGTATCATAGCTCTTACGGTTTGATGCTGAAAACCAGAGTAGTGTCGCCACAATCAGCCCTATACCAAGGAGAACAAATGTCCCCACAATTAAATACTGCTTTTTATTCCTCATTCATAAGACCTTTCTTGCTCAGAATAATACGCTTTGGTAATTTTACCACGCGTTCCGTTAAAATACTCATATAAACCTCGAATATCAGGACGATTAGCCGCATTCATAACAGTGTCATGAAGCATTACTTTTTTATTATTTAAATAGATAATTTCATGACTAGTATGCCAAATAGAGTCCAGATCATGAGTAATCATGATAACTGTCAACCCCAGTTGCTGTTGCAAATTAATCATTAGTTCGTCAAAGAGCGCCGCACTATTAGGATCTAAACCTGCGGTTGGCTCATCTAAAAATAAAACCTTTGGATCTAACGCAAGCGTACGAGCCAAAGCGACCCTCTTTTGCATACCCGGACTGATTTCCTTGGGATACTTGTTATAAGCAGCACTATCTAAACCTGTAATTAATAGCTTTTGATATGCAAGCTCCTTAACCGTTTTATAAGAAAAATCGGTGTACTCCAAAATTGGATACATTACATTTTCAAGTACCGTATACGAGTTATACAACGCGCCTTGTTGAAACATCATTCCCATTTGACTTAGTGCCCGCTTCGTATAAGGATCTTCTAAATCATAACTAGAAATTTTTTCACCCATTAAATAAATCTCACCTTCGCTAATTGGCTGCAACATCAAAATTTCACGAATCAAAGTAGTTTTACCACATCCACTAGCACCAATAACCGTGATTATACGGTTAGGATAAATCGTCAAATCCAAATCTTTATGAATCCACTCATCACCAAACTTAGTTCCCAGCTTTTTGATTTCAATAATTGGTTTTTCATGACTAACTCGCATCACACCCCCATTGCTTTAAAGAGAATTGCAAATAATGCATCAACCACAATAATCAAACAAATTGAGATAACTACACTTCGAGTCGTCTGAATACCAACACTATCAGCATTTGATTTAACTCGGAACCCACAGAAACACCCAACCATACCAATAATCCATGCAAAGAAAAAGCTTTTAACGATTCCCACCCAGAAATTGTTGATTGAAACATAAGTTTGTAAGCGCATAATGAAGAGCGAATAGTCAACGCCAAGTAAAGGATTAGCAAACAACATTCCACCTAACATACTTGCAGCATCAGAAAGCATCGTTAAAATCGGCAACGCAACAACCAAACCAATTACTTGTGGAACAACTAATCGGCGCATAGGAGAAACCCCCATTGTTTGCAGAGCATCAATCTCTTCTTGCACCTTCATGGTTCCAATCTGTGCCGCTATCGCTGACCCAGTACGCCCAGCAACAATAATCGCCGTTATGAGAGGCGTTACTTCACGAAGCATGGCAATACCAAGAAAGTTAACCACATAAACATTAGCACCATACATTACAAATTGCGGAGCCATTTGATAGGTTAAATTGACACCCAACAGAAAGCATAACATAGCACAAATTAAAATGCCACCAATTCCTGCCCGTGAAATAGTGTCCATGATCCCTTGTACGTACAGCGTGTATTCTTTTTTAAATAAGGTAACGAACGTATAACAAAGTTGGCCAAAGAAAGAAATTAATTGTAATGCTGTACGCCAAGCATGAACTAAATCATCAAAAGTCTTTTCCACCCAACTTAACTCTTCAGTAACCGTTGCCGATTTTGCAGCACTTTGCTTGAGCTGATCACTCAAATCAAATAGTTTTTGATCCTCAGGAAGCAATAACAATGGCTTTAACTGGTTTTTATTTTTAGCTAAAATATCAATTAAACGGTTTATAAAATAAACACCAGCTGTATCTAATGACCTAATTTTTTGACCATTTACCAATAAATTTTGATTTTTAATAGAGCTTACAGCAGTTAGAATATTTTCATCGATGGCAACCCAGCTCCACTCTCCACTTAAAGTTATGGTACTAGACGAAGCATCAAATTTGATTGCTGCCAAAGAAAGATCAGCTTTTCGTTTCTCTGTTATTTTTTTATACATATTTAACCATTCTGATTATCATTAACATTGGAATCTTGAGATATGGATAACATCGACGAATGCTCATCCTTATTTGTTATGTTACTTTTACTAGGATAACCGATTCTAAATATCCACAGGAAATAACTAACTAGAGCATAAAGTACAAAGAACCCATAAATAACCTCTTCCGGATAATAAAACAAAAACACCAACAATGCCAAAAACATTAACAAAGCTCGAAATGGTGCAGTTTGATGGAAATGAAATTCTTTAAAGCTATAAAACCTAACGTTACTTACCATTGATAATCCAGCGAGCAAGGTTATAAATAAACCTAAAATAACGATAGGAAGTGAACTGAAATCATACTCAGCACAAATATAAACATAACCAACAACTAAAGCTGCAGCTGACGGCGAAGGAAGCCCTTGAAAATACTTCTTATCAACAACTCCAATCATTACATTAAACCTGGCTAAACGCAAGCCAGCACAAGCGCAATACACAAATGCTACTAGCCAACCAATTTTACCCAGATTATGCAAGCCCCAGTTGAAGACAATCATCGCAGGCGCAGCACCAAACGCAACCATATCTGCAAGACTATCCAATTCGGCACCAAATGGTGATGAAGTATGTGTCAAACGAGCCACTCTACCATCTAAACTATCCAGTACCATTGAAAATAATATCGCCAAACCAGCATGATAAAAATCACCACCAATCGACTGTACCATTGCATAAAAACCACAAAACATTGAACTTAGTGTAATCATGCTTGGAAGCAGGTAGATTGGCGAACCTTTAGCCCTTTGGTTATTAATTTGTGACATTCCTAGTCAACCTTAGCTATAATAGTCTCTGTAGCTTTAACCTTTTGCCCAATACTAACTAGTGGTGTAGCACTCAATGGTAGATACAAATCGACTCTTGAACCAAAGCGAATAAAACCATAACGTTCACCACGTTTTAACCATTCGCCAGCCTTTGTATAGCATAAAATACGTCTAGCCACTAAACCAGCAACTTGTACAAAAGTAATTTTTTGACCATTAGTCATCTTAACAATTACTGCATTGCGCTCATTTTCGGTTGATGCTTTATCAAAATCAGCATTAACAAACTTACCAGCAAAATACTGAACATCAAGAACTTCACCATCGACCGGTGAACGATTAGAATGAACATTAAATACATTCATAAATACACTAATTTTTAATGCTTCAACTTGTTGGTAATCATCAAAAGCTTTTTCGATACAAATAACTTTACCATCCGCAGGAGATAAAATTGCACCAGCATCTTGCGGAATAGTCCGTGGCGGATCACGAAAAAATTGTACTACAAATGCTGCTATCAAAATAAAAGGCAACGCAGCAATAAAATTAGTTAGCCATAGAATAACTAGTGCTAAGCCTACGCTAAGTCCAATAAATGGCCAGCCTTCTTTGGCAAATGATGGGTGAGGATAATGTTTCAATCGATGCTCCTATTTATTAAAAGTTAATCTTGAATATTTTTTATTATATCATTAATATCACCACGGCTGGTTGAATTATCAACTGCCGCTGGTGCGCTACTGTCAGTTTTAGCAGCTTGAGCTGCAATTGGATCACTGGCATTGGAATCTTGTGGGCTTAAGTTATCACCACTCTCTTCTTCACCAAGTTCACCAGATGCATTATGCTTGCCAATAATACTACCTTCATAATAGTATTCCGTATCACCTTTCCAAGTTCCGCCATCTTCTGTCACAATACCGCTAGGCATTGCTAACTGTCGCTCAGGAAGAGTAGGTAATGCACTACGCATAAAATCTATCCAAATCGGCAAAGCGAGTGTTGCACCAAACTGACGGCCTAAGCTTTTCGGTTGATCATAGCCAATCCAAGTTATTGCTACCAAATCAGGTGTATAACCATCAAACCAAACATCTTTAGCATCATTGGTTGTTCCAGTTTTACCCGCGACATCACTGCGATGGAGTTCACGCCAAGCACGCGCTCCTGTACCATATTTAGCAACATCTTTTAAAATACTGTTCATAATAAATGCGTTACGCGGATCAATCACCGGCGATTGCTGGGCAATATTACTTGGCTGGGTTTGCGCTAATAATTTACCATTCGCATCAGTAATTTTATCAATAAAATATGGCTGTACTAAATACCCACCATTGGCAAACACGGCATAGGCTTGTGCCATTTGTAGTGGTGTAACTTCATTAGCACCAAGAGCCATGGTTAGGTACGGCTGAAATTGTGATTCTGAAAAACCAAATTTAGAGACATAACTAATCGCATATTGCGGTGAAATTGCATTTAAAATTTTCACAGTAATTAAATTGCGCGATAACGTCAGCCCTTGACGTAATGAGATAGGTCCAAGGAATTTGCCATCATCATTTTTAGGACACCATTGTCCGCCATCATTTCCACCGGGGAAGCACACCTGAGAATCATCAATAATAGTCTCAGTAGTAAAACCTTTCTCTAATGCTGCAGAATAAATAAATGGTTTAAAGCTTGAACCTGGTTGACGTTTTGCTTGCATTACGTGGTTAAAACTGTTTGCAGTAAAGTCAAATCCACCCATTAATGCTTGAATCGCACCACTTTGTGGATTCATAGCAACTAATGCTCCTTGAACCTGAGGAAGCTGGCTGATTTGCCATTGATCATTATTTTGACGAACTCTAATTACAGACCCAGGTAAAATCGATTTTGCACCATTACCTAAATATTTATGCACCCAGTCTAATTGCTTACCGCTAAAAGTAAGATGATTGCCATTACGTAATATGACATCAATTGAATCAGGAGTAACCTGCAAAACAATTGCAGCGAATAAATCACCATAATCAGTTATACCATCAAATAAGCCAAGCGCAGTTTGGTCCAAAGTACTGTCTGGCGAAGAAGGTGTCAAATCAACGCGTTGCTCTGGTCCTTGGTAACCATGAGTTGCGTCATAATTTAAAATTCCTTTACGTAATGCCGCGTATGCAGCTTGTTGTAATTTGCTATTTACGGTGGTATAAACTTTGAAACCTTGCGTGTAAACAGCGTCGCCATATGTTGGATAAAGATATTGACGAGCCATTTCCGCAATATAGCTGCCAGAATCAGTAAAGTCTTTTACAGTTCCACGCGCAACAATAATTTTTTGCTTCACTGCTTCATCGTATTGCTCTTGGGTAATATAACCATGTTTTAGCATCCGACCCAACACATACATTTCACGATCATGTGAGCGTTTTGGATTTACAACTGGGTTATAGGCAGATGGAGCTTTAGGAAGCCCTGCAAGTACCGCGTATTCAGCAATGGTTAACTTATCTAGAGGTCTACCAAAATAAGTTTGTGCAGCTTCGGCAAAACCATAGGCACGTTGCCCCAAATAAATTTGATTAATATAAAGTGAAAGAATCTGATCTTTACTCAGTGAATGTTCAATTTTGTAAGAAAGTAGAATTTCGTTAAACTTACGAGTGAATGTTTTTTGCGTTGTTAGGAAGAAATTACGTGCTACTTGCATCGTAATCGTGCTCGCACCAGATTGCAAATGTCCCGTAGTAATATTACCAAGAGCAGCGCGAATAATGCCTAAGATATCAACTCCACCATGCTCATAGAAACGCTCATCTTCTGCAGATAAGATTGCATTGACTAAAAGCTTAGGAGTATTGTCAAAATCAACATAAATTCGATGTTCCTGACCAAACTGACCAAGCAAGACACCATCCGAAGAATAAACTTGTAATGGCAATTTTGGTTGATAATTATGCAACTCATCCATACTTGGTAATTTAGGGTATGTAACCGCAATCATTACTGCAACCACACCACCACCAGCGAGAATTAGTCCAAGCACCAACCAAAATAACTTGGCAAAAATTGAACTCTTTTTGGGAGCTTGTAAATCCATACTCTTAATCTTACTAAAAATTTATTAGATTATTATACTACAAAACATGTTTATACTTGCTTGAAACAGGCTTATTCCCACTCTATTGTTGCTGGTGGCTTACCAGAAATATCATAAACCACACGATTAATACCTTTAACTTCGTTAATAATCCTATTTGCAACACGGGTTATAAATTCAAAAGGTAGATTTGCTACATTTGCGGTCATAAAGTCAGTCGTTTCCACCGCTCTAAGTGATACAACATAATCATAGGTGCGTCCATCGCCCATAACTCCAACTGATTTTACGGGCAGAAATACCGCAAAAGCCTGAGCGGTTTTATGATACAAATCATGTTTGTATAGCTCTTCAATAAAAATACTATCTGCATGCTGCAATAAACTAACAAACTCAGGTTTAATTTCACCTAAAATACGCACAGCTAAGCCAGGTCCTGGGAATGGATGACGATAAATTAATTTAGGCTCAATCCCTAATGACACACCCAAAGAACGAACTTCATCTTTAAATAACTCACGCAGTGGCTCAAGTAATTGAAGATTCATCTCCTCAGGCAATCCACCAACATTATGGTGTGATTTGATATTATGCGCTTTATTGGTTTTACTACCTGCTGACTCAATAACATCCGGGTAAATTGTTCCTTGTGCAAGCCATTTGGCATTACTTAATTTTGCAGCTTCACGTTGGAAAATATCAACGAAAAGTTTACCAATAATTTTACGTTTTTGCTCAGGATCACTAACACCGCTTAATGCTGTGAAAAATTCATCTTTGGCATCAACTTTAATAATGTTCAGATTTAAATGTTCATGGTAATTTTGCATCACTTGTTGTGCTTCATTAAGCCGTAGCAAACCAGTATCAACAAAAATACATTGTAATTGAGCACCAATGGCTTTATGAATCAAAACGCCAGCAACACTACTATCCACACCACCAGATAGTGCCAAAATAACTATATCTTTGCCAACTTGAGTACGAATTTTAGCAATAACCTCATCCGCGTAGTTTGGCATGGTCCAAGAGCGCTCACAGCCGCATACTTCAATCACGAAATGCTCGAGCATCCGTGTTCCTTGTTTAGTATGGGTTACTTCAGGATGGAATTGTAAGGCATATATTTTGCGTTCTAGATTTGCCATCGCCGCTACAGGGCAAGAAGGCGTCTCTGCAATAACTTCAAAACCAGCAGGTAATTTAGTAACTTTATCACCATGGCTCATCCATACTTGTAAAAAATCACCATGTTCACCAACACCATCACTCAAACCAGCAAATAAAGGGCTCTTACAATCATGCATCTCAGCATAGCCAAACTCGCGACTACCTGAACTCTCAACTTTACCACCTAGTTGATTGGCAATGGTTTGCATACCGTAGCAAATGCCCAATACTGGCACGCCTAACTCAAATACTGCAGTTGGTGCACTCGGAGTATCATTTTCATAAACCGAATTGGGACCGCCCGATAAAATTATTCCCTGTGGCGCAAAAGTTTGAATAAAATCATCTGACACGTCATAGGGATGAATTTCACAGTAAACATTAAACTCACGTACTCGTCTAGCAATTAGCTGAGTCAATTGTGAACCAAAATCTAAAATTAAAATTTTATTACCGTGAATATTCATTATTACCCTTTTTCAAAATATATTGTGCCATACTGAAACATATTCATCATCTTGGGTCGTTGCTAAGCTCCTCACCTACTAGTTGTAGGCTTCGTTGCTTAGCGTCTACCAGTATTTCGAATCTGTTCCAGTATATATCTATAGCTACCATTTATTATTTTTAGCAATTTACTTTAATGCTCATGTTTTTTTATTTACAGTATACCAGCGTACCTTCATCTTCGCCCAAAACCACTCGTTTTAAGCTACCAGCTTTAAAAATACTACACACTTTAATATTTAAATTATTTTCACGACATAACGCAAATGCTGCCATATCCATAACGCCTAGATTTTGCCCGATCGCCTCGTCAAACGATAGTTGTTGATACTTAACTGCATCAGTAAATTTTTTCGGGTCTTTATTATAAACTCCGTCAACCTTAGTTGCTTTAATCAATAAATCTGCGTTCATTTCTAAACCACGCAATGCAGCCCCACTATCCGTCGTAAAATACGGACTACCAGTGCCACCAACAAAAATCACCACATCGCCATCATTTAAGCGTTTTATCATACTATCGCGATTATACCCCTTAATAAAGCTCCCAACAGCAAAAGCTGAAAATAGCTTGGCATTAATTCCCTGTGCATTGAATGAGTCGCGTAATAAAATACCATTCATCACTGTTGCCAACATGCCCATTGCATCAGCATTTGCTCGCTGAATACCTAATTTATCGCTTCCAGCTACACCACGAAAGAAATTTCCACCACCAATTACTATTCCGACTTTAACGCCAAGCTCAAGGACATCTTTTACTTGCTGTAAAATAAACGCAACCGTTTCAGGATCTACCGAGTCACGCCCCTCCCCCATCAGTGCTTCGCCAGATAGTTTTAGTAGAATTCGTGGATACTTAAGCATAGCTATTCCTTGTAAAAATGAAGCGAATTATACCATAAAATGGCATTAAAACGCTGATAAAGCTATAAAGCAGCTACGCACCGAAATTGATTGACATTAAAAAACCCAGTAGCTATCAGCATACTGGGTTTTAGTATTTTGTATTCTGTGGTGCCGGGAGAGGGACTTGAACCCTCACGCCATTGCTGGCACCGGATTTTGAGTCCGGCGCGTCTACCAATTCCACCATCCCGGCTAAGAATGAGAAGCGTATTATAGCCCAACCTAGATTAGCGCGTCAAATTTAATTTAGTGCTAGTGCAATGTTGGCGTTCCTAAATAATTTTAAATACATATTAAATCAGGAAATTAGCATGACCTACCCAGTAAATATAATAAGACAAGTAGAGCACGAATGAAACCAACATTACCAAAACTTTAATTGTCCAGGATTTTTCTGCTAAAACTACAATTGCAAAATAGAACGTAAATAAAGTGCCACAAAAGCGCCCTTCAGACATCATAGTACCTGTCATTACACCAGGTAAAATACATGCTAAATTAAAGCAAGCTTCTTCATAATACTTCTTGATTAACATATAAATTGACAAGAGAAATGAAATCAAAAATAAAACTGAATTATGAAAATCAGTTGCCATCACCCAAAGCTGTTTCCCTAAATGTGCCGTATCCCAGCCTTTACGCCCCCAGCCTTTTTGGATATGTTGAAATGCCAAAAAATCACCAGCACGGTACTGCAAGAATGCCATATACACAACTAATCCTGAACTAGCAATAGCCAAAGCAATAAGCATAAGCTTAAACTGTTTACGATGGCGGACAAAATTAATAAATACTGGAACTAAAAACATAATTCCAACTGGGCGAGTTGCTGATAGTAGCCCGCCAAGGATACTACCTTTAATTTCGCGATTAGTTCGTAAGAAATAAAAACCCGTAATAGATAAAGCTAAAAAAAGACCTTCAGTATATAACGATGAAAAATAGACACTAAATGGTGAAAATACCAAAAGCGCCACACCAAAGCGACTATTCAGATCATTAAAATTAAGCCGCAGTAGTTTATAGAAAAATATTGCTGCAATGAATACAAACAATTGATTTAATAAAATACCTGCAAGCACAGCATCTAAAGTCGTTATTTTAGCAGCAATAGCGACCAAATTGGGATATAGTGGGAAAAATGCCCAATTAGCAAGCCCTTTCCAAATTTTTGGATGAGTTCGCACCACCTGGTCATAACCATCATTAATAATAGTGAGATACCACTTGCAGTCCCACTTACACATTACACTGGTAAAATCACCTTTATCATGCAACAATAGGCTATTGGCGATATTGAATTGGTAATACATCATTACCCTACTAATAACAAATATCAGCACAATAAATAATAGCCAATTTGATTTGAGATATTTATCAACCATTACTTACTTTCACATATAAATTTGGTATACTCGTCGCGCTCACTTAGAGTATACATAAGAGCTCAACTTATGAGCGTTCAAAATATAAGTTTAGATTATAACAAACTATTTATTAAAGAAAATGGTAAAATTAAAAAATCCAACCTAAAGGCTGGATTTTTTAATTTTTGAATAACTTATTCAGCTTCAACAGCTTCAGTTACTTCAGGACGATCTACCAATTCCATAAATGCACGCGGTGCATTATCACCAGGACGGAAACCGTATTTTAATACGCGAGTATAACCACCATTACGAGCGGCATAGCGTGGACCAATCACGTCAAACAATTTAACAACAGTATCACGATCACGGATACGATCAAATGCTAAACGGCGGTTAGCTAATGATGGATTTTTAGCCAAAGTAATTAATGGCTCAACAACTTTGCGTAATTCTTTTGCTTTTGGTAAAGTTGTAATAATCGCTTCATGCTGCAACAACGATACTGCCATATTTTTGAACATAGCTTTACGGTGAGCTGAAGTACGATTCAATTTACGATGTGCACAACGATGTCTCATGCTCTACATCCCTTCAAAATTATTTTTTCTTCTTGATTGATTGAGGTGGCCAATTTTCAATTGGCATTCCAAGACGTAACCCACGAACTTCAAGTAATTCTTTAATTTCAGTTAAAGATTTTTTACCTAAATTCGGTGTTTTTAATAATTCGTTCTCAGATTTTTGCACCAAATCACCAATATAATTAATATCTAAATGTTTTAAACAATTAGCACTGCGTACTGTTAATTCAAGATTATCAACCAACTCTAAGAATACCGGATCAACTTCAGGCTCTTCTTTGACTTTGACTAATTTAGAACTTGGGGTTTCAGTATTCGGCATATGTTCTAAACCTGCAAATACCAGCATCTGTTCAATTAAAATTTTTGAAGCAGAACGTACAGCATCTTCCGGAGAAATAACACCATTAGTCTCAACTTCAAGAACTAATTTATCCAAATCAGTTTTTTGCTCTACCCGCGCATTTTCGACATTAAAAGCCACACGTAAAACTGGAGAAAATGTTGCATCCAACAAAATCCAACCAGCAGCAGTACTTTCAACGTTTTGACGACGAGTAACGGCTGTTTCATAACCACGCCCTGTTTCAATTTTAATTTCCATGTCAATTGAACCATTTTTAGCAATAGTACAAATTTCATGCTCAGGGTTTAATAATTCCAAATCATGCGTTAAGGCAATATCTTTACCTCTAACTACACCCGATTCATTGCGTTGCAACTTAACCACAACGCTTTCTTTATTATGCAGCTTGAATATCAGACCTTTTAGGTTTAACAAAATGTCAACCACATCTTCCATCACGCCACTTACTACATCATATTCATGATTAACTCCAGTAATCTTTACTTCTGTTACTGCAGTTCCAACCATTGATGATAATAAGATTCTACGTAATGAATTTCCCAGAGTATGACCAAAGCCACGCTCAAAAGGTTCCATAACAATTTTACAATTATTATTGTCAGCAGCCAAAGGATTAATTGTTATTGATTTTGGTTTCAATAATTGTTTACTAGAAACTTGCATATATATTCCTTCTTAGCTATTATATGAGTCGATTATTTAGAATAGAATTCAACAACTAATTGCTCATTAACATCACTAGACAATTCAGATCTCTCAGGAGCTGATTTATAAGTACCCTCCAGTTTTTTAGAGTTTACTTCTACCCAAGCTGGAAAACCACCTTGTTCAGCTAAAGACACTGCTTCTTGAATGCGAACTTGTTTTTTAGCTTTTTCTGAAATTGCAACCACATCACCTGCTTTAACTTGGAAAGAAGGGATATTTACAGGTTTACCATTTACAGTAATAGCTTTATGTGATACTAATTGACGAGCTTCGGCACGTGTTGAGCCAAATCCCATCCGATAAACCACGTTATCTAACCGTGATTCTAATAATTTTAATAAATTTTCGCCAGTTGAACCTTTACGACGGTCAGCTTCGGCGAAATATTTTCTAAATTGGCGCTCTAAAACACCGTAAATACGGCGAATTTTTTGTTTTTCACGTAATTGAACACCAAAGTCTGATAACTTACCAGGTTTTGCACCATGTTGTCCCGGTGCAGAAGCTAATTTGCACTTTGCATCCGCGCTCTTGCGACTACTAACTAATGAAAGATCTAAACCTTCACGACGCATTAATTTGCATCTAGGCCCTGTATATCTTGCCATGTGAATCTACTCCTAAAATTATACTCGACGTCTTTTTGGTGGACGGCAACCGTTGTGCGGAAGCGGTGTTACATCACTTATTGAAGTGATTTTGATACCCAAAGCATTTAATGCACGGATCGAAGATTCACGGCCAGGTCCTGGTCCTTGTACTTGAACATCCAATGATTTAATACCATATTCTTGGGCAACTTTTCCAGCTTTCTCTGCTGCTACTTGGGCAGCAAATGGAGTACTTTTACGCGAACCTTTGAAACCAGCACCGCCTGAAGTAGCCCAAGATAAAGCATTTCCTTGACGATCTGTGATGGTTATGATTGTATTGTTAAAAGAAGCATGAACGTGAGCTACACCTTCACTGACTTGCTTTTTAACTTTTTTGCGAACTCTTGCTGTGTTTGCTTTACTCATTTAAAAATCCTTAAAATCTATTTTTTCTTACCAGTTACTAATTTTCTAGGACCTTTACGGGTGCGCGCATTAGTTTTAGTGCGTTGACCGCGAACTGGAAGTCCTTTAGCGTGGCGGTGGCCACGGTAGCATTTTAAATCCACCAAGCGTTTAATGCTCATTGAAACTTCACGACGAAGGTCACCTTCGATTGTATACTTCGCAACTTCGTTACGGATAGCTTCCATCAATTCTGGAGAAATATCTTTTACTTTAGTCTGCTCAGTAACTTGTGATGATTCACAAATCCATTTAGCGCGAGAAGGACCAATACCGTAAATATGTTGTAAACCGATAACGATATGAGCATTATCAGGAACGTTTACACCAGCTATACGAGCCATTCTTATTCCTTTCAATTAAATTAAAAAATTAACCTTGACGTTGTTTATGTCGAGCTTCTTTACAAATTACACGCACAACACCGTTGCGACGAATAACTTTGCAATTACGACAAATTTTCTTTACCGAAGGCTGAACTCTCATAATTACACCTTTCTAACTAGCCGAGCCTAAACCCAGCATTTACCCAATACTAAATAATTCCACCAAAAATTAGAAATGAACTAAATCAAGCAACCAAAATATACTTCAAGTATATAAGAATTGCTTTTTCTGCTCACAACAATATCGTTAATGAAAATAATTAATATTATTTCGCACGGAAAACTATGCGACCTTTGTTAAGATCATACGGTGTCATCTCAACCGTAACCTTATCACCGGGTAAAATGCGGATGTAATTCATCCGCATTTTACCTGAGATATGACACAAAACCGTATGACCATTTTCTAATTTTACACGAAACATCGTATTTGGCAAAGCTTCTAACACTTCACCTTCAAATTGAATCACGTCATCTTTGGCCATAACTACTCCTAAAAACCTTTTAAGTTTGCTTTTTTCATTAAACCTTCATACTGCACAGACATAATCTGTGACTGCACTTGAGTCATGAAATCCATAGTTACAACCACAACGATCAGCAATGAAGTTCCACCAAAATAAAATGGAACGTGCCATTTTAAAATTAGTAATTCAGGGAACAAACAAATCGCCGCAATATAAATTGCGCCACCGAATGTCAAGCGTAAAAGAACTTTCTCAATATACTTTGCTGTATTTTCACCAGGACGGATACCAGGGATAAACGCACCGCTTTTTTTCAAGTTATCAGCAGTATCTTTTGGATTAAAAGTTAATGCTGTATAAAAATAACAGAAGAAAATAATTGCGGCGGCATAAACAACTATATAAATTGGTTGACCGGGATGCAAGGCATCGCCAATTGAAGCCAAAAACGATAGTTTACCATGTCCAAGCCATCCAAGTAAAGTAGCAGGGAATAAAATAATACTTGAAGCAAAAATCGGAGGAATAACTCCGGCCATATTTAGCTTCAATGGCAAGTGTGTACTTTGACCTTGCATCACTTTATTACCAACCTGACGTTTAGCATAATTAACTGGTATTTTACGTTGCGCGCGCTCTACGAACACCACAATATAAGTTACCACGCCAATAATCACAAACACCAAGATTGCTGAAAAAATAGACATCGAGCCCTGATTTGCCAACGATAGAGTTTTACCAATCGCGCTAGGCATACCAGAAATAATACCTGTTGTGATGATCATTGAAGCACCATTACCAAGACCACGCTCAGTAATTTGCTCACCTAGCCACATTAAAAACATAGTTCCTGTTACTAAGCAGATAATCGCAGTTGCAAAAAAATGAAACTCTGAATCAACCACTAAACCAGGTTGTTTATATAACATCGTGGCAATACCAAAACTTTGCACTAGCGCCAAAATCACAGTTGCATAACGAGTATACTGAGTGATTTTCTTACGCCCCATTTCTCCTTCTTTTTTCAATTGAATCAAATAAGGAAACACCTCAGAAGATAATTGCAAAATAATGGAAGCAGAGATGTACGGCATAATACCGAGAGCAAAGATAGTGAAGCGTGACAACGCACCACCAGAGAACATGTTCACCATGGTAAGCAAACCCGCCTGATTGGATTTAAACAACTTCGCCAATTCAGTGGGATCTATTCCTGGAACTGGAATATGCGCACCAATCCGAAAGACGATTAGTGCGCCAATCAGGAACCAAACACGCTTTTTAAGATCAGCAAATTTATCAACTTTTGCCAGAGCCATGTTTTGTCCTTTTAAATTATTCTACCGAACCACCAGCAGCTAAAATTGCAGCTTTTGCACTTTCAGTTGCACCGATACCGCGGAGATTAACCGCAATACTGATAGTACCAGTACCGATAACTTTAATTTTATCAGCTAAACTTGACACTAAACCCGATTGGATTAAAGTCAAACGATCTACTTCACCACCAGCTAATTTTTCTAAGTCAGATAATCTAACTTCAGCTTGTGCACTCAAAGATTTGAAACCACGTTTTGGTAAACGACGGTATAAAGGCATTTGACCACCTTCAAAACCTACTTTATGGAAGCCACCCGCACGGCTTTTTTGCCCTTTGTGACCACGACCACAAGTTTTACCTAAACCAGATCCAATTCCGCGTCCAACGCGTTTAGATGAGTGTTTAGCACCTTCTGCTGGTTGAATACTATTTAAAAACATCGTATTAACCCTCTACTTTAACTAAATAACTAATCCGATTGATCATTCCACGATTTTCAGGAGTATCCTGAACTTCAACAGTTTGACGAATCTTACGCAAGCCAAGACCATAAGCAGAAGCTTTATGGTTAGCTAAACGACCAATAAGACTTTTTACTAAAGTAACTTTTACAGTTTTTTGGCTCATTATTCTTCTCCGGTAATTTCAGCAACGGTTTTACCACGTTTAGCTGCAATTTCAGATGGTGTATTAATAGCTTGTAAACCTTTAATAGTTGCACGAACTACGTTATACGGATTAGTAGAACCTTGTACTTTACAAGTGATGTTGCGGATACCGATAGCATCGAATAAAGCACGCATAGCACCACCAGCAATAATACCAGTACCTTCTTTAGCAGGTTGCATAAATACAGTAGTAGCACCGTGTTTAGCACGAATCGTATGGTGAATTGTACCGTTTTTCAAAGGTACTTTAACCATGCTTTTGCTAGCTTCTTTAACAGCTTTCTGTACAGCTACAGGAACCTCTTTCGATTTCCCTTTACCCATACCGATACCACCATCGCCATCACCAACTACAGTTAGTGCTGCGAAACCCATAATACGACCACCCTTAACTACTTTAGTTACACGGTTTACGCTAATTAACTTTTCAATTAACTGGTGTTCTTTATTTTCAATCATCATTTACTCCAATTAGAACACAAGACCATTTTCACGCGCAGCATCCGCTACAGCCTTAATCCGGCCGTGAAAACGAAAACCTGAACGATCAAATGCGATTTCTTTAATGCCAGCAGCAGTAGCTTTAGCAGCAATAGCTTTGCCTACCAATGTTGCAGCCTCGACATTTCCACCATTTTTAACTGAAGCACTGATAGCTTTTTCAGCTGTTGAAGCAGAAACTAAAACCTTAGCGCCACTTTCATCAATGATTTGTGCATAAATGTGGCAATTTGATTTATAAACCACTAGACGTTTAACACCAAGCTCAGCGATTTTTAAGCGCGTTTTGCGTGCACGTCTGATGCGACTTAATTTATTACTCATCTTTAGACTAGCCTCTTAAATTATTTTTTCTTAGTCTCTTTTAGGATTACCACTTCATCAGCATAGCGTACGCCCTTGCCTTTGTATGGCTCTACAGGACGATAGCTACGAATATCTGCAGCAGCCTGACCAACAGCCTGTTTACAAATTCCTTTAATCAAAATTTCAGTTTGAGACGGAGTCTCAACCTTAATTCCGGCTGGAGCTTTATAAACTACTGGATGAGAGAAACCTAAAGTAAGATTTAAATCGCTACCTTGAGCTTGCGCACGGTAACCGACACCAAGAATAGTTAGTTTCTTTTCAAATCCTTTAGTTACACCAACAATCATATTGTTCATAACTGATTTAACTGTACCTGATAGTGCTTTAGCAAACTTAGTTTCATCTTTAGTTGCGAAAACAACAGCATTACCATCTTTGGCAATAGATACTGTATCATTGAAAGTAAATTCTAACTGACCTAAAGGACCTTTAACTTTAACGTTTGAGCCATTTAGTGTAACTTCAACACCCTGAGGGATATCCAAAGGAGTTTTAGCAATACGTGATAACATATTCTTATGCTCCTATTACGATACGTAACATAAAACTTCGCCACCAACTTTTAGTGAACGAGCTTTACGATCAGTAATTACACCACGTGAAGTTGACACAATTGCCACACCTAAACCATCCATTACAGTTGGTAATTCTTCACAACCACGATAAATACGTAAACCAGGGCGTGATACACGTTCAATCTTCGCAATTACTGGTTTACCAGCATAATAGCGCAGATCAATTGTCAACACAGGTTTTACAGTACCTTCAATTTTAAAATCATCAATATAACCTTCTTCTTTTAAAACCTTAGCGATTGACACTTTGATTTTAGATGAAGGCATAGTTACCGCTACGTGATTCGCTGCTTGCGCATTACGAACCCGAGTCAGCATATCAGCAATAGTATCTTGCATCATTTTTCAATAACTCCTTCTTACCAGCTAGCTTTAGTCACGCCAGGAATATCACCCTTAAGGGCTAATAAACGCAATTTATTGCGGGCGATTCCAAATTTACGGAATGTACCTCTTGGGCGACCTGTCAAAGCACAACGATTACGTTGACGAGTTGGCGCAGAGTTACGCGGTAATTTTTGTAAAGCTAATCTAGCTTCGAATTTTTCTTCATCGGATTTAGATGAATCGTTAATAATCGCAAACAAAGCTTCACGTTTAGCAGAATATTTCTCTGCTAATTTTTCACGTTTAGTTTCTCTTTCGATTAACGCTAATCTAGTCATTATATCTTTCCTTATTTAACTGGGAAACTGAATGATTTTAATAAAGCGCGCGCTTCGTCACTGTTTTTAGCAGATGTAGTGATAGTAATATTCATACCACGAAGAGCATCGATTTTATCGTATTCAATTTCAGGGAAAATAATTTGTTCTTTAATACCAAAGTTGTAATTCCCGAAACTGTCGAATGATTTACCATTCAAACCACGGAAATCGCGCACACGCGGTAAAGCCACGTTTACTAGGCGATCCAAGAATTCATACATCTTGTCCTTACGCAAAGTAACCATACAACCAACAGGATATCCTTCACGGATTTTGAAACCCGCAATTGATTTACGCGCTTTAGTTACAACTGGTTTTTGACCAGCAATTTTAGTTAAATCTGAAAGAGCATGTTCCATAACTTTTTTATCAGCAACAGCTTCACCCAAACCGATATTTAATGTAATTTTTTCAATACGTGGCACTTCCATTACAGAACCATAATTGAATTGCTTCATTAGCTCTGGAACTACTTGAGTATTATAAAAATGTTTTAATCTTGCCATTTTTTACCCCTTACGCACCAACGACTTTACCGTTTGATTTAAATACACGAACTTTTTTATCGCCTTCTACTTTAAAACCAACGCGATCCGCTTTTTTGGTTTCATTGTTGTAGATAGCCACGTTCGAAATATCAACCGGCATAGTTTTTTCTATAATCCCGCCTTGTACACCTTTCATAGGGTTAGGACGGACATGTTTTTTTACAACGTTAACGCCTTCAACGATAACTTTGGCACCTTCAGCAACAACTTGCTGAACTTGCGCAATCTTACCTTTATCTTTACCAGCGATAACGATGATTTGATCACCTTTAGTTATTTTTCTCATTGGGTCTTCCTTAAATTACTTCAGGAGCTAATGACACGATTTTCATGAATTTTTCTGTACGTAATTCACGAGTAACCGGGCCAAAAATACGCGTACCAATTGGCTCTAACTTAGCATTTAGTAAAACTGCCGCATTACCGTCAAATTTCACTAACGAACCATCGTTACGTCTTACACCTTTTGCAGTACGTACTACAACAGCGTTGTAAACGTCACCTTTTTTTACACGACCACGTGGAGACGCGTCTTTAATTGCTACTTTGATGATATCACCAACGCTAGCATAACGACGCTTTGAGCCGCCTAATACTTTAATACACATTACAGAACGCGCACCAGTATTATCAGCAACATCCAATCTTGTTTGCATTTGAATCATTTGATATTTACCTTTCCAACTTAACCCGTTACGTAAACGGCCAGTATTGGGTCCGAGGGATTCGGACTGACTAGACATTATAAATAGTTAAGAGCCGGATTATAGCATATGTATTGAATGTAGGGCAAGTATTTTGTTTATTTAGGTTTTTGTGAGACCTGAGTTTAAGTGCGAAATGCAAGATTTAATATTTTCCGCTGCTTAGCGGGGATATAATTCGTTTGATATAGCCATGTGAAGCGCAAATTCAACGCCGTTGTCTGACGCTATCGTCTTTATCCTTTTCTTATGTAATAGTAACATCTCCAATAACTTAACCAATGTTTCATTACCTGTTTTATTGCTGACTAGCCGAGCCATATTATAACGGGGTTTACCCTCAGTTTCAGTTATGATACCAGCCTGATTGAGCGAACCCAACTACTGAATCAATTTCTATGTCGCCAATACGGCTGCGCTCTTCAACAATCTCGTCACGAGAATGGATCGACTGTTTGCTGCTGATTACTTCTTTTCGTTGAGAGGGCTTTATCCTTGCGCTTCCTATGGCTGAGAGGTACTAGCTTATACAAAACGCCACTGCTTCTTGCATCTTCTTAAATCCTCTGATAGATTATTTCTACGCTGGGCAGCTTTATATTTGAAGTTAATCAGTTTTCAATCTTAACATTAAAGCATTTGGAGACCACGATTTATTAGTAGCAAACTCCTTGTACATTTCTAAAATTAATTGCTTTTGCTCTTCATTATAGCGGTAGCGCTTATTACCATTTGATACTTTTTCTAGGCTCTGGACGTGAGCTTTATTTGCATCATAATTGTCATAATCAAAAACCTCGGTCAATCACCCCCCTGTGAATTGTGGATTGACTGATCTCTCCGGCAGTTTGCTATCAATGGTAGCTTTTTTGTTATGCTTAAGTTACCCATCAAACTATCAAATGATAATTTTAAGAGAGCCTCTAATCAGATACGCTTTTCTAATGTTAATCTTTTTGCTATAGTGCCTCGCGAAATACAAGCTATAAGTTTAATCTATTTCTTTGCAGTTCGCACTTGAACTCTCAGGATGCTTCGCTACTACAATAGCAATCTCCCTCCTCAGTCATACATCCTTATCAGAATATCTTACAAACAATCATATTAGTATCAAATATTATAATACCATTCAATTACTTGCTTTATTCCAATAGCAAAGTCAACCTTATGCTTCCAACCAAGCTTATGCAATTTACTGACATCCTGAAGCTTCTTCATCGTCCCATCTGGTTTCGTTACGTCAAACTCTATTTGCCCATTAAATTGAATTTGTTCTTTGATTAGAAATGCCAGCTCTTTAATAGTTAAATCTTCACCTGTACCAATATTAATATGAGTATTTCTTATTTCTTTCTTGTCTTTTATCAAATCATTAAAGTTCACATTATTCATTACAAATAGACAGGCATCCGCCATATCATCAACATGTAAAAACTCACGACATGGCGTTCCACTACCCCAAAGTTTTAATGTTGTGATTTGATTCGTTTTACTAATCCCATAGTGTTTCAACTTTTCTTCAACCTGTAATTGCTCACTCTCAATCTGTAAATTTTTAGCAATTGTAGAGTAGTTACTCTCGTCCAATAATTTTGCCAAATACATCTTACGTATCATTGCTGGTAAAACATGTGACTTGTCCAGATCAAAGTTATCATTTGGGCCATAAAGATTGGTTGGCATTACTGATATATAGTTAGTCTCATATTGGAGATTATAACTCTCACAGAGCTTAATTCCAGCAATTTTAGCAATTGCATATGGTTCATTAGTATACTCAAGTTCACCACTTAGCAAACAATCTTCTGGCATTGGTTGTGGTGCATTTTTAGGATAAATACAACTACTTCCTAAAAAAAGCAATTTTTTAACTTGATTTTGATAGCTAGCATGAATTATATTGTTCTGGATTTGGAGATTATCATAAATGAAATCCGCCCGATAAGTATTATTCGCCAGAATACCACCAACTTTAGCAGCCGCCAAAAAAACATACTCTGGTTTTTCTTGCTCAAAAAAAAGGTGCACGGCTTGTTGATTAGTTAAATTCAGCTCGTGGTGTGTTCGTAGTATTAGATTTTGGTAACCTTCGGACTGTAACTTACGAACTAGCGCAGAACCGACTAGACCGCGATGACCTGCAACATATATTTTACTATTTTTATCCATAAGTTAGTATCTCGCCAATTTCACTTTCTCAACATAATCAAGATCATGTTTCACCATAATTTCAACCAATTGTGCAAATGAAGTTTTAGTAGGATTCCAACCCAGTAGTGATTTAGCTTTTTGAGGATTACCAAGCAAAGTATCAACTTCGGTTGGTCTAAAGTATTTAGGATCCACTTCAACCAAGACTGCACCAGTTTGTTTACAAATCCCTTTCTCGTCAACTCCTTCTCCTTGCCACTCAATCTCAATCCCCACATGCTTAAACGCCAATTCAGTAAACTCTCTAACTGAATGTTGTTCGCCTGTTGCAATCACAAAGTCTTCTGGGGTTTCATGTTGTAGTATCAACCACATACATTCTACATAATCTTTGGCATAGCCCCAATCGCGTAAAGAGTTCAAATTTCCTAAATATAGTTTTTTCTGGTAGCCTTTTTTAATATTAGCTACTGCCAGTGTGATCTTACGCGTAACAAAGGTTTCACCACGACGCTCTGACTCATGATTAAATAAAATTCCATTTACAGCATACAAACCATATGCTTCACGATAGTTTTTAGTAATCCAGAAAGCATATTGTTTAGCTACAGCATAAGGTGAACGAGGATAAAATGAGGTAGTTTCGGTTTGTGGAATTTCTTGAACTTTACCGTATAGTTCAGAAGTTGATGCTTGATAAATTCTAGTCTTTTTTTCTAAGCCCAAAATACGCACGGCTTCTAAAATACGTAATGTACCCAGCGCATCCCCATTAGCAGTATACTCTGGTATTTCAAACGACACTTTAACATGTGATTGAGCCGCCAAATTATAAATTTCATCAGGCTGAGTTTTTTGAATAATGTTTATTAGTGAACTGGAGTCAGTCATATCGCCATAATGAAGCTGTAATTTGCGTGCTTTATGCATATCTTCAACTAGATCATCTAAATAAAGATGTTCAATTCTTTGAGTATTAAAAATAGAACTCCGGCGTAATATCCCATGGACTTCGTAGCCTTTTTCAATTAAAAGCTCGGCTAAATATGAACCATCCTGACCATTTACACCAGTTATTAATGCTACTTTCTTCATTTTTTGCTATCCTAATACAATATTAATATCTCACACAACCATACATTACAATAACATAGCTGACCAAACAGACAACGTAAAAATAATTCCTAACTTTTTTTTACGATTAACCAACGCGGCACTTTGAATTTTATCAGGCGCATATAGATATAAACATATAATATGACATATAAGAGCAAACCAAGCAACATAATTGCGTTAGAATGATAGTAAAATATTACCATAAAAAGTTGAGGCATCATGAATAGCAGCATAATAGGCATTACTCCACTATTACGTTGAATAAGCGGAAGACCACGCGGCAGACAACGGTCAAAAACCAACTGATGTAAATGTAGGTTATCCGGTGCCATTGCTCGAGTTTTATGCACAAATTTACGACGAACAATCGAAAATACAGTTTCCGTGAAAGGGTAAACAGCTAAGAGTAGTATCGCATATGGAGAGATTTGATGATGGTAAGTCTCAGTTAGGTTTAGGCTTATTAGTGAAATCATAAACCCAAGAGAATAAGAACCGCCATCTCCAAGGAATATTTTTCCTTTGGGGTAATTAAATACTAAAAATCCCAGTATTGCAGCAATAAGGCTTAAAGAAACAAAAAGCAACGTCATATCGCCAACCATCGCAGATAAATATGCTAAGCCAATAATATTTATGATACCTGCGGTAGTCGATAAACCATTAAATCCATCTATGATGTTATATGCATTGGAAATACCAATAACAGCAAAGCACGTTAGAAAGATTGCGACAACATCAAAGCGGAGAACATAGTTTATACTTTGATGCCCCATATGATGAATCAGAGGCATGCTATGAGAGACATATACGGCATATAATACAGCGAACAACATAAAACTCATGCGAACTAATGGCGAAACAGCCTTAGATAAGTCTTCGGTCAAACCGCCAATAAAAACAAAAAACAAAGCAGTAATTAAACCAGCATAAAAACCACTCCACACCGCACCAGCATTAGCTGAATACAGAGCAGTAAATACCAAGCTTACAAAAATTGCAACCCCTCCGACGCGCGGAACTGGAGTTTCATGCATTTTTTGGATACCTGATAAATCATGGTCTAACGTTAACTGACTATGAACTTCGCCAGTATAAATAATAACCTTGGCTACAGTTAGAGAAATAATAAACGAAATAATTACACCAATCATATTGGCTCCTAACCTATTGTATTTTTATTTAAAACCACAATGAACAACCATATACTATTACTTTAGTACTTGACTCTATAGATGGATTATACCAGACTCGAGGTAAGCCTCTATTTTTTATTTTAACCATAAACTTAAGCTATCTTCCTTATTGACAAGAGCTAAATTACTCGCCGAGTCTCCTCTATAATCTTCTTAATTGAATTTAAGCCACAAGAAAATTTTGAACAAGCTCTTATAAATGTAGCAATGATTTAATTATTTTGTTCTTAATGCCTAGCAGACCAAAATGTAGTGGATTTATTGATAAATTATGGTCAGAATAAATAAAATGCGCTGAATTCTTAGCTAATAAGGAGCTAAGATAACCCATGGAATTTAATAGCTCATTAAGAAAATTATCATCGAGTTTAAATACATCTCTTACCAGCCAAAGAGCTTGAAGAACAACATCGCAAGATTTTAGCCCTTTACTTAATCTATAAATTTCTTTTATATCACATTGTTGTGTTACAATTAACAAATATATATCATATAACCATCTAATTCTTAACCAAGCATGTTTTGTTCCATGCAGCATTAAATACAGCGCATGATAATTATTATCTAATGTATTAATTACAACACTTTGTAAATTAACAAAATTTGTTTTTGCACTTCCAAAAGTATAGAATGATTTACCAAAAAATTTTTGTTTATAATGTAATTCAACTTGAACTTTACGAATAGGATGAAATAATGTTATGTCATTATATTTTTTAAAGTAACTAGCCTGATTATGTGGAGTAATTTCAAAACTTGGAATAAGCTGCACCGTACCCCATTAAATGCAATATAGATCTAGCCTTATAAAATTGATCTTGATCAACCCAAATATCAATATCTTTGCACTGACGGTGACACGAGCCACCATAAAGAAGATCACCAAGTAACACACCTTTTAACATTATATATGATAAATTATCATTGGTAAATGCTTTACTAATCCTCATAGTTTCACCAACAATTGGTAACATATTAAATTTAACTTTATTATATTCTAATACTAATTTCTGCATAAAACACTGCGGAGCAAGTTTGCTCACTTGTAAAGCAGGGTAAATTTGCAAAACTACCTTATGTCTAAGAATTAGTATATATAATTTGTCCCAATTAACCAGCTTAACATCTAAGCTCCTAACAGCATCATTGTCATTAATTAAAATTGACAAAATTAAATCTAATTCAATTGTAGGTTTAATTAATTCATATGATTTCACTATTATCTTTCCAATGTAGTATTTTATACAGACTAATCACAATTGCAGCACATATATAACCAAATGCAGTACCTGCAAAACAATCACCAAGAAAATGAAACTTCAATAAAACTAATAATAAAACAGTTATTATTAAAAATATCATTAACAATATTTTATGCTTAGGTAAAAAATAATCTATCCAAACTAGACAATATGTAATGATTACACAATGCCCTGATGGAAAACTACCTTCATGATCAATACCAGACTTCCAATTAAATGGGTATAATCCAGCACCTAAATTACATTTATGACTTAACCATAAATTAGGAACACATCTGCCAAAAAAAAATTTTAATCCGGATTTTATTTCTATAGTTACAAATAAACCAATTATCAGATACATTAAAACGACATAGATATTTATATTTCTTTTGAATTTTAGCAAAACTATAAATCCTGATAATAAAACCAATACAATCACAGCTAAAAAATCTTCAGAGACGATTATTGGATAGTTATACATTAATCTATTCGTGTTAAATTCAATTGCCTTAGATTGAAAAATAAATTCTGAAATTGGTAAATCAAAATTATAAACAAAAACCATTGAGGCAAGCATTAAGCTAATAAATATAAAAAAATACTTTTTCAAAAAAACCATTGAATTAATCATTTAGGAAAATCTAAATATACTTGCGTTGGTATTAATACATCATCAGACTTAATATTAATCTTCTGAAGATTTATACTTTTCTTAGTATTATTAATAATAACTTTATAAGTTAATCCATTTCTATGAGCGCTCCAAACTACAGGCTCATTTGTTATCAAGTTAAATCTTGTTACTCCAATTTTTTGAATTTTAGCAATTAAATTTAGAGAACGTTGCAAAGATGCAAGCGTTTTATTATTAGTCCAACGCTCCTCCCAAAAAACAAACCCATCAGCCTTATTCATTAATAAAGAAACTAATATCGAATTAAACTCCCCCTCAGTAGGATAATGAACTTGATTACCACTTCCGCCAATTTCACAGACTGGAAATACACTATTCTTTTGTTTTAAATTAACCAGCGTCGTATTTAATAAATTAAATTTATCAACTGCATTAGCTAAATTACCATATTTGCTAATAATATATTGGTCATAAGATTTAACACCACTCTTAAGATTACTTAAATTATTCAATATAGATTCATAGTGTGAACCATAATTTCCAGGCTCAATCCAAATATACTTAGCATGTGACTTACTTTCAACAAATGACATTACTTGAGAAGCTCGCTGTGTTGCTGATTCCAGTCTCATCCCATGATTAGTCATAGCATTGATTACTTCATCAGATAACCAATAATCAATTTTTATGTTATTTTTCTGCAATGACTCTATATACTCACTGATCAAATCAAGTCTATTCTGATATATCCAATCACTAGGTATACCCATAACTAAGCCCAATTGTGGACAATGATTCTCGACTACATTGGCAAACTGCTTAGAAACTTGTACCTGCGTCATAACAGTTCGGCTTTCGCCAATATTAGGTTCAGTAATATAACTAAATATGTGTGTAAATCCTACTTTACAAACACGTGATAAATCACTATATGTAGGCTTTGATTCTGAAGACCACACACCACCCATAATTATCAATGGAAAAGAATTATTAGCAATAGCATTACCGATTATAAATGCAAATATTATAAATCTAAAAATAGATTTCATTTTAGTCAAGTAACTTTAAGTATGAGTCAGTAATTTTTTCCCAGGTATATCTTTCTTGAATAATTTTATGACCCAAAGTAATCATTTGCTCACGTAAAGATACATCATTTTCAAGCTTACTTATAAGATCTGGAATATCGACAGGTTCACTAAAAAACATTCCTGCATTTTGAATTACTTCGTGATTAAATGGGTTATTGTGTGCTATTACAGGACTACCGCACCCTAAAGCCTCTAATAAAGATGGATTTGTTCCACCTACAGAATGACCATGGAAATAACCTAAAGTAAAAGAACGAAGCGCTTGTAATTTTGGCTGCTCATAAACCGTACCAACAAATCTTATTCGTTTATCTTTAAATTTCAATAAATGGCTAACATAATCAGTACCAGTACTATGATTACCGACAACGACAAGAGGGAAAGATGTATCTGATTGTAAAAATCCTTGGATAATTTCTAATATATAATTCTCAGGTTCCAACCTACACACTATTAGAAAATACTCTTGTGGACGCAACTCAAAATCAATTAATAAATTTTTATCGGCATCTTTTACAATATATGCACCATATGGAATGACAGAACAATTAGGCATTTTTTTATATCGTGAATTTAAATTATCTTGAATTGCTTGAGCATCAGCAATAATTCTATTTGGTGTCCACATTGACATTTTCTCACCAAATTTTAACCACGTCTTAGCTAAACCAGACCATTTTGAGCGTACCCACTCTAGACCGTCCATATTGATCCATACTTTAGAACCAAATAGTCGAGGAATAAAGGCAAACATACTAGCGCCATAACCTAACATGTAAACAACATCATAGTTTTTACGAGCATGCCAAAAACATTTTAAATCAAAAACAATTGTTGACAATGATCCTAAACTTGGAGAGGACAAATATACCAGCTTTACACCTTTGTATATCGCTGGGGCATATTGCTTTTCGCTATTACTCTCACAATAAACGGTAACATCAACACCACTCTCTGCTAATCTTATAGAGATTTCTTCGGCAAATGTTTCAAAACCACCGTATTGAGCAGGAATACCTCTTATACCTAAAATCGCAATTTTTTTCATTTTAAACCTCTTATAATATTTTTGATTACCTGCCGAAAATACTGATATAAAAAGCCCAATGGAACAATAAGTTTATAAGCAATTGGAACATCAGCCATAAAAAACATTGACTTTCTTACAGATAATTCCCCTGCAAACATTTTCTGATTGGAGTGAGAAAGCCCACCAGCTGTATTTGGTTCTCGTCCAATTATACATGCATTATTTTCTAATATGTATATTTTATCTGTCTTAAATATAGCAGCAGAGAAAGTATAATAATCTTCACAATATCTAAGCGAGTCATGGAAGTTACAATTTTGTTTACTCATTACCAGTGAAGGTGTATAAAATGGATTAAAGAAAACAGTCACCAGCCTTGTAAGTATTAACTGCAGGAATTTTGGCGTAGACATTAATAATTTATAGACCAAGCCATGTATATGACTTGCTCCATTTACTTGCCCTACAATAATAAAATTATTGCACCTTTCTGCGCATATTAACTTCATAACACATTCAACCCAATTAGGATCGTAACAATCATCTGAATCTAAAAATGCTACTACATCTGCTTGAGCATTTGCTACACCAATTTTTCTTGCTAAACCAGCACCACCATTACCATCTACTCGAATAATACGCACGTCTATATTATTACAATTAGTATTACTAGTAGTGAATAACTCTGAACTAGCATCATCAACAACCATAATTTCTACCTGCTCAGGAGAAGTACTACGCACAGAATTAATTGCATCAACTGTCTTAGATTGACGATTGTAAGTAGGTATTATAATTGAAATTAATTTTCCCATTTTTTAGTATTTGCTAATAATTATTTGATTGAATAAAAAATACTGCATCGACGACCCTACTAGATAAAAATAAATAAGCGAATAAATGCAATGACATAAACAACAAGATACAAAATCCTTCATTAACTTTGACTCTTGTTGCATTAATCATATAATATAATTGTAACGGAATCAAGGTCATTGGCAAACGATATACAATTGCTGGAAACAAAAAATAACACACTAAATACAATATACTTGAGTAAATAAAATGCTCTTTCTCTGGTTGAGAAATATTTTCTCTAGAAAAGTGATACCGTATAAAAAATAACCCATATGTAGGTAGTAGCATAAATATTAAAAAAGTTGGGCTAAGCTCATCAACATAAACAGCTTGTAGAAAATTTAAATAAACAAGAAAATCTGTGGCAACTGCAATTAATATAATCAATATAACAATCAACGAAATTATAATCAGGATGTTTTTTTTACTAATATGTGAGAAATAATTACGAAAACATAAAAATATTAAAAAGGGTAAGTATGGAGCATTTGAAGAATGCATGATTACCGTTATGATACCAAGCAATAGAGCACTTTTTTTCTTACCTGCTAAAATGAAATAGATCGCAATAAACAAAAAAGCTAAACTAAATGATTGACGTAAGGCATTTGTCATCATTTCAAATTGATACGCATTAAAAAATGCTGCTAAAATAACAAACAGCTTTCCTTCCCCAACACTTGATAATGACAAAAATACTAATGATGTTAAAATTGAAGTTAAAAATAAGTATAACTGCGGGCTATGCAAAAAGCAAATTGAACCAAACGCAGAATTAAAAATTTTATAGCTAATATCTTTACCATCGAATAATGTATTTGCTTTACACATGCTAAAAAAACTAGCTAAATAACGTCCACTATCATTTAAATCAGCAGTCGAAGGAAGCGGGCGAAAAGATAATAGCCCGCATGCCAAACACAATACTAAAAATAGAAATAACTTTTGATTAAAATAATTTACTTTCAATTTTTAAGCAACCTAGATAGAACATTACCAGCAGACCACAGCTCTTTAAATAAAGGTTCAATCATGTTACCTTCAGCCCACTCATTCCACGACTTCAAAAATAACAATTGAGTTATATTTTTTTGCTCTAAAATTATAGACTGATTAACATGTTCAGCAAATGTCTGTGAGTTATAATTGGTTAAAACCAGTCCCTTACGACCTGATCTAGGAGTATTATCCCAACCAGTCACAACAGTTGCATGAGCTATCCCATCAATTTCTTTAATTGCTCGCTCTTGAATTTGATTCAAAGAAGTAAAACTTCTAATTTCTGGACCAATACCAAATTTACGAGCAAAACGCCACGCACCAGCGTAAGCAATATTCATTAACTTTGATTCAAAATATGCAGCAACAGGTGTAATAACCACGGCATCTAATCCTAAATCTTTTGGTTTAGTAATAATCTGGGTTCTTCCAGGACCCCAATTACCAATAAGATATAACTCTTGCCCAGAATATTTTTTCACTAATTGTTTAAACTTAGTAAGGTAATTTTTAACATCAGGAATTAAGCGCGGCTTATAAACTACAAAAGGATATTTGTCATTAACTCTTAGAAATCTCCCTGTTTGTATATAATCTGCAATTAGCTTAGCATGACTATCCATTTCTTGATCATTATATGTTTGTTCTATAAATACACTATTACTAGCACCATGCCAAATCCCAGACCAACTTTCATTTGCCCAACCTAACATAAATTTTATACCATTATCTGGCAATTTTAGCATTCTATCCATTGGGTCATGTAGTATTCTTTTACCTGCAAACCAGTAATGCCAAAAACAAAAAGATGTTACGCCAAATTTTTTAGCATAATCCATTTGTTCTAACAGAACCTCTTCACACCTTAAGTCATAAAAACTTAAGCTACCAGGTAATTTTGGTTGCACATGTCCAGGAAATAATGGACGAGCTTTCGCCACATTGTGCCACTCAGTAAATCCATCACCCCAATATTTATTATTTTCTTCAATTGGATGATATTGAGCCAAATAATAAGCTATTACTTCCATAACTATCTCTCAAAATTTTTAATAGGTAACCATTTATTTTCTATAAAATTAAATTGCTTTATTACTTTAGCAGGGCTTCCTGCTGCCAAGGTATATTTAGGTATAATGCTACCAGAAGCAACTACTGAATTTGCGGCAATTATTACGCCCATTCCAATTTGGACATTTGGCAAAATAATTACGCCATCACCAATAAAAACATTATCTCCAATATAAACTTCCCCTAATTGTAATGCTCTATTATTAGGTTCTTCATTTGGATTAGAGTGAATATCTTTACCAGAATATATCCCATGACTATGATCGGTAATTAAAACGTTACTACCAATCAATACATTATTTCCAATGATTAGTTTATTACAACATCCGATATGCGTAAAATCACTAATTCGAACATTATTTCCAATCTCACAAATTGGTTTAAATAGTTTTGCACTGTGAGCAGTAATAATTTCAAATCTAAAAAATCGCTCGGCATAAAAATTCTTCCCAATTTTACAGTGCTTTAGACCAAATAAAAAAGGACTAATGCCAAACCATGCGTTGTAAAATCGATAATTAACAAAATAGAAGAGTTTTATTATTCTATTTTTCAAAGATAACCAAAAACGACGGGGCAGCATCAAATAACCATCATTCTTAATTATCATATGTATTTTTTTAAAAATTGATTTTATACCCACAAAAAACCCTTTACACTACCAATTTACCACATTAAAACGACATTTCATGAAATCAAGAACCATGTTTTACAACACCTGTGTTGCATTTTGACAATTTATGAATAATCAAATTTCTGATTACTTTAACGAATAATTAGGAGTTTTATTAAGAATAACGTCATATTAATTAATATCTAATAACTAAATTTAGTAGACCGATCATTTTAATAAATACACGCCGTAAAGTTTTAGGCAAAAATTTCATGGGATAAATAAAAGCCCAAAATTCAAAATATTTTCCATATACACTTCTAAGGATAATAAATGGATCTTTATCCTTGATAAAAGAACTCATCTTGCCTTCTAAATATAAATTAATCCATTGTGGGAAGAATTTTAACAAAGTTCCTTTTTCAATATACTTAATTAACTTTGGGTAATCCTTCAACTCCTTCGTGGCTATCTTTGATTGGTTTGTCGCAAAAATCTCAAACAAACTATAACCACCTGTGTTATCTGGCGTTGAAACAATCAATGGAGTATCACAAATAATAAATTTATCACCAACTGCAATTGATTTGTAAATCCAACTGAGTTGAACTATATACGTGTCAAAGTATATTTTTATTACATCTTGAGTTTCATACTTTAAAAACATATTTTTATTTATAATATTCCCAGAGATAAATGTTAAAAAAACATTGATGTTTTTTACAAAAACATTTTTATTAACTACTCTCATAGTAAAACCCTTTTGTCCTAGAGCGGCTCCACATTCTAGAGTAGTAGCTTTAACATGAATAATTGCGACCTCGTCATTATTAATGAGTTGTAATAATACTACAGATATAGCATCTGGTAAAAAATGATCATCATCGCCAATAACCCAAATATATTCACCAGATGTCTGAATAAAACAATTAGCAATATTCCTATCCGGACCTAAGTTTTCTGTTTGGCAAAAATATTTTATCTGCAAACCCAATGACAAATATTTATCAACTACTTCTTTGGTATTATCAGTTGATGCATTATCAGAAACAAACAGTTCCAAATGTTCACTGACATTTGTATATTGGATCAGAATGGAATTTAATAGAATATCCAAATAATTAGCGCGATTATACGTCGGTATTGCAATGGTTAATTTCTTCTGACTCCTTAACATTCACTATTCCCTCTTAAATAGGCTAAAGGTAATGTCCAGCCAGCGGTTAAAATAAAACCCAAAATCAAAGAATACATTACTCCATCTAAAGCATATTTGTCTACAAATAAAAACATCAACAGTATTGTTACTAACGCTTGTATCGGCGCAGTTAACATTAAGATTCTAACTTGATTACGACTTTGAAGAGCAACGCAAATAAAGTCCACAAAAACACGTATACAATAATATAAACAAAAAAGACCAATCAACTCTAATGGAATCTCAATTCTAGACTTAACCAGTAACGAAGTAATTTGCTCCCGTAAAGCAATAATAAATAATGACGCCAAAATTACATATGATGCAGCGGAGACAATGTATTTAATAAGAATCAAGTTAGCTTTCTTATAATTACCTTTAGCGCCACTCGCATATAACTCAGCAAGAACAGGCCAGAGCGAAGCTAGAAGAACATTATATCCAAATGCAACAAACAAATAGACTTTATTAATAACACTATATGTTACAATATCATGTTGGTTCAGTAGCTTTGCAATAAATATATAATCAATGCCTAGCACAAAATTAGAAGTTACAAGCACCCAGAAAAAATTCTTCGACTTATTCAGAATACTAATATACATCCAAATTAATTCCATATTTGGCCAGAGTTTAACCTTTTGCCAATCAAGTTTTAGTCTCGTAAATAAAAACATTGCAATCAATATCTGAGGTAGTAGCATTATTGTAATGAGAAGCTCCGGAGTTGCATCCTTGCTCAAAAACCGTGAAAGTAAAAAAACCAGTGCAAACCAAATTATATTCGCAACTGTTTGATAAAAATATCCAATATATCCTAGATGATTAGCAAAATATATTTTATAAACTATATTTGAATTAATAAATAAAATATACAAAACACCAGTCACTAACAGTAGATATCGATAATGATCAAATGTTTTGTCAAAAAACCAATTTAATCCAAAACTGATAGGTAAATAAACAATAATACATAACAGCGTAACTTTGATCAATAGAGAAAGATATAACTCAAGCACGCCATCTAAAGTTTGGTTTTTTACTCTTAATGCAGATATTTCATTTTGCAGGACGCTACCTATTCCTAGCTCAGATAGTGCAAACCAAGAAACTAAACCAGAAGCAACTAAAAAAGCTGCGTAACCATCAATTCCCAACAACTTAATAAAGAGAGGAATTGAAATAATTTGAACTAATGCCGCAACAATTCGATTAGACCATCCAGCAGAAGCGATTAATAAGGTTCTTGGTATTTTCATAATTTATTGATATTGATCAACTTCAAAACTTTTAATTGTGCGATCAAAACCATCAATAATATTAACGTTAGGCATCCATCCGAGTTTAGTAATTTTAGCGATACTTGGGCAAACTCTATCATAATATACATTTCCTGTTTGTTTTATATTATGCTCCAATTTTACACCATCCTTGGCATAAGCATTCGCTAAGCTTATGGCTAAATCTAATATACTAAATTCACAATTTGGATTACCAACATTATATGCTTCTCCGTCTACACCATTAATTAGCACCATAAAAAATGCCAATGTAGCATCTGATAAATAACAAAATGATCGCTTTGATGCTCCGCTACTCAATAGTTGAATAGGTTGTCTATTGACTATACATCTTACAAAATCAGCAAAAACTCTACCGTCGTCCAGCTTCATCCCTGGACCATAAGTATGAAAGGGGCGAACTATTTTCACTGGAATGTTATATTGCCTTAAATATGCAACACAGAGAGCTTCACCCATTCTTTTACTTTCCGAATAACACGCTCGCGTATACAATTGATTAATGAACGCACCATCTTCTTCTTTGATGGGATCTTTAATTCCTGTCCCATAAACTTCTGCACTACTAAAAAACAAAAAACTTTTAATATTTTTTTGTCTAGATAACTCAAGCAGATTATGTGTCCCAATTACATTTGGAGTTATAACATCCACTGGAACAGTACTATAATATTTAGGACTCGCAAAACTTGCTGCATGAATAACGTAATCAATATTAAGCTCAATATTAATATTTTTACTAATATCTTGCTCCAAAACAAGAACATCGCTGCGCTCTAAATCACTACCAAACCTTGCACTCGCATTTTTAATACTTCTAACAATAAGAATAAGTTTTGCTTTTTTATTGAACACAGTATCATTTAAAAATAAAATCGTTTCTACCATGTATGCTGGCAAAAATCCATTTGCTCCAGAGACAAGAATAGTAGCCCCCTCCAACTTACTCCAGTGATTAAAACCATCTACTATGCTTATAATATCTTCACTTTTGATATTCAAAGTAATTAACACCTCTAAAAATTAAGCAGCCATCCGAAAAACAGCGGCACACCCAAAGACAGCCATCTATTTGCAACAAATCAATACGTTGCTTTAGTCGTTAATATCGACGATCTTTATTAACATTGCATCAATTAATTCATCTCTTGGCAAAGCAGGAGAAGAGTTATAAATCGGCTGATTAAACTCTAGCTTCGGGTACACTCTACAGTCGTTATCAATAATGTATTCCAATAAACAGTTCTTTGATTGCACAAAACCGATAAAGTCACTCTTATCAAATTGGCGGTTATTAGTCTGATCAACTCTAAAATAATTTAACCCATAAGCTTTTGCCAATGACTCAAAGTCAGGCACCAAATATCCGCCGTGCGCTGTAGTTCCCACCATATTATTGTTAAAGTATAGCTCTTGAAACTGCGTTATCATCCCCAAGGTTTTATTATTAATCACGATAACTTTAATCGGTAAATCATACTGTTTTATCAGCATGAGGCTTTGCAATGCCATGTGCGTGCCACCATCTCCATTTATAGAGTAGATAGTGGCATCATTTTTCTTGGCAAACGCTACCCCAAGCGAAATAGGAAGCGCACTACCCATCGCCCCAAACCCACCAGAAGTATAAAATCGCTGATTTTGTGTTAGCTGCAGCATCTGCATCGCCCACATTTGATTCTGCCCAACATCTGCACAGTAAATATCTGTATCTTCTGAAATTATATTTAAATAATTCATTAAATCATATGGAGCACTTTTTACTTGTGTCCTTATTATCTCTCGTGTTTGGTTATAGTTATTTTTAAGCATAGTTAAATAATTATGCCATTCCGAATTAAATAGTGGTTCAACTCTAGATATTAACCGCTTCAATGCATCGCTAATATCAATGTTAATATTGCTCTTATCTGAGATTCGACTATGCTCAAGTTCATTACGGTCAATATCAAGATGAATAATTTTACCTTCTTTGACAAAACAACTTACTACCCCACCGGTCTGTCTAACATCTAACCGAGCTCCAAGCACTAAAAGCAAGTCCGCATTAGCAATTGCCATATTAGCGCAGCGATTACCATAGGATCCTATCGTCCCGACATAGTGCTCCAGCTTTTCATTACATGCGGTTTTACCTAATAAAGATGAAACAAATGGAAGCTGTGTTTTCTCAAGAAATGAATTTAGTAGTTCAAAGGCATTAGCGGTCGCAATACCACCACCAATAAGCAATAATGGACGTTTAGATTTCTTTATTTCATCTACAACATTTTTAAGCTCAAGTTCTTGCGCAGCCAAATTAGTAGTTTTCTCTTGTGGTTTAATGTCTGCTAACTGCTCATGAAACAAAAACTCACGCTGGATATTCATCGGTAAATCTAATAATACCGGACCTTTTCTGCCACTATTAGCAATCTCAAAAGCTTTCGCTAACTCATTTGGTAAATCTTCAATTTTGTCGACTAATTTTGCATACTTAGTGATTGGTTTTACAACTTCAACAATATTGGTCTCTTGAAAGCCTAGTTGACGGATTGGTTTCTCATACTTATATTCGTAGGTATTGACCTGCCCCGTAATAAATATAACAGGTACCGAATCAAAAAAAGCATCTGCAATACCAGTAATAAGATTAGTTGCACCAGGTCCGCTGGTTGCTATAGCAATACCGAGGCGGCAATTATGTCGCGCATAACCAACTGCAGCAAAAGCAGCAGTTTGCTCGTGGTAGACTTGAACAAACTTCATCTTGGAATGATTACTGATTGAATCTGCCAGATGCGTAACCATACCACCCTGATAACCGAATACAGTATCAACACCGTGTGCTGATAACCACTCAACTATATAATCAGATGCTTTTATTTTTTCCATTTGGTTACCTAGAACCCTACACCACAAAACTGTCCAATAATCTCTGCTGTATAATCCAGCATTTCTTCAGTTAGCCCCGGATAAATACCGACCCAGAAGGTTTGACTCATAATTCGATCTGAATTAGTTAGTTCACCAACTACACGATAATTGCGCCCTTGCATATATGGCTGTTTAGTTACATTTCCGGCGAAAAGTAAACGAGTACCGACTTTATTATCATCCAAGTAAGTTAATAACTCACCGCGGGTAAATCCGGCGGATTCTTTAATTGTAATTGGAAAGCCAAACCATGATGGTTCGGAATTAGGTGTTGCTTCTGGAAGTATTAAGAATTCGTTACACTCTTGCAGTTTAGTTTTAAGGTAATTAAAATTATCTTTACGTTTCTGAACAAAATCATCCAACCGCGCTAATTGTGCCAGTCCGCATGCTGCTTGCATATCTGTGATCTTTAGATTATAACCCAAATGTGAATAAGTGTATTTATGGTCATAACCTGCTGGTAATTGACCAAGCTGTTGGCAATAGCGTTTACCACAGGTATTGTCGCAACCAGGTTGACAATAACAATCGCGTCCCCAGTCTCGGAAAGATTCAGCTATTGTTTTCAATTGGTCGTTATTAGTAAATACTGCGCCACCTTCACCCATCGTAATATGATGTGCAGGATAAAAGCTAACTGTAGCAATATCACCAAACGTGCCAACTAATTTACCATCGTAACGCGAACCAAGCGCATCGCAGCAATCTTCAATTAGCCACAGCTTATGGGTGTCACAAAAAGCTCGAATAGCTTTCAAATCATATGGGTTGCCCAAGGTATGTGCAATAAACACTGCTTTTGTTTTTGGGCTAAGCGCTTGTTCAAGTTTCGTTACATCAATATTATAAGTTGGAATATCGACATCTAAAAATACAGGAATCGCACCAAATTGAATGATTGGATTAATAGTAGTAGGAAATCCTGCTGCAACCGAGATAACTTCGTCACCGACTTTAACTGCTCTATCACCTAATTTTGGAGAAGTTAGCGCGCTAAATGCGACCAAATTCGCAGATGAACCAGAGTTAACGGTAATAAGATGTTTTACCCCAAGATATGCAGCTAGCTCTTTTTCAAATTTATCATTGAAGCGACCAGTAGTAAGCCATCCATCAAGAGAAGCTTCAACCATGTATTGCAACTCTAATTCACCTATTACTTTGCCTGCAGGAGGAATTACGGTTTGCCCTGGAATAAAATCTTTAGTTTTATATTTTTCCTCTGCATATTGACTAACTAATGCTGAGATTTTACTTTGGATTTGTTCTAACATACTAATTCTTTCATATATTCATCAATCTGTTGTCGGGTTAATTCTAGCATATTATTTTGACTGAAATATGCTTTATACCATAGGGTTAATTTATTTAAAGTAGTTTCACTATTCCATACCGGATGCCACCCCAAAATCATGCGCGCTTTGGAGCAATCTAAACGCAATAAGTTTGCTTCATGAGGGTGCTCGCTGTTATCTTTTGTCCAATTTCCTCCATTGCCCCAAATATTACACATTTGCGTTACGATTTGCTCTACTGTTTTGGTATCACTATCTAACGGCCCAAAATTCCAGCCCCCGCTATATTTTTGCCCTTCACTATAGAGTTTCTCTGCCAAAGCTAAATAACCAGACAAAGGTTCTAAAACATGTTGCCACGGACGTACTGCACTAGGATAGCGAATAAATACTTCTTGGTTATTGCTAAAACTCCGAATAATATCCGGGATCAGGCGATCATTAGCCCAATCGCCACCACCGATAACATTACCTGCTCTGGCACTGGCAATTACTGCTTTGCTTTGTGGGTCCGCAAAATAAGAATTGATAAATGCAGAGGTCACTAGCTCAGAACAACCCTTACTATTGCTATAAGGATCATGTCCACCCATCGGTTCATTCTCACGATATGCCCATAGCCACTCTTTATTCTCATAGCACTTATCAGTTGTTACATTAACCACAACTTTAGCTATACCCGTTTCGCGTACTGCATCAAGTAGATTCACCGTTCCCATCACATTTACTTCATAAGTTTCCCTCGGATAACTATATGAATAACGCACCAAGGGCTGCGCTGCCATGTGTATAACTATTTCTGCATTACTATCAATAATGAATTGTTTGAGTGTAGCATAATCACGGATATCCGCATAACAAACATTGATGCATAACTTCTCTAGTTGCATATCCTCCCACATTGATGGATCGGTCGGAGGGGTTAACGCATAGCCATAAACTTGAGCACCCAAAGCATGTAGCCAAACGGTTAACCAACTTCCTTTAAAACCGGTACAGCCAGTTACTAATATTCTTTTACCATGCCAGAACGATTGATTTATCATTTCCATGACTTCCATGGAGCTTGATTATTTTGCCATAGTTCTTCTAAATAATGTTTATCACGCAAGGTGTCCATCGGTTGCCAAAAACCCTCATGATTAAACGCCATTAATTCACCTTCTTTAGCTAGTTGCTCCAACGGTCTTTGCTCCCAAACGCATTTATCACCATCAATTAAATCCATAACCTTGGGAGACAGGACAAAAAAACCACCGTTAATTAAAGCGCCATCACCTTTAGGCTTTTCTTTAAAACTTTTTATTGCTCCACTTTGAATATCCAATGCCCCAAAACGACCAGGAGGGGTCACCGCAGTTAGCGTTGCCAATTTGCCATGCTTTTGATGAAATTGAATCAGTTGCCCTATGTCTATATCACTTACCCCATCACCATAAGTAAAGCAAAAAGCTTCTTCATCTTTTATATATTCTTTTACTCGTGCCAAACGACCACCTGTCATTGAATCATCACCAGTGTCAACTAGAGTTACTTTCCATGGCTCCGCATGTTGATTATGAACCGTCATTTGGTTATTCTGCATATCAAATGTCACATCTGACATGTGTAAGAAGTAATTTGCAAAATATTCTTTAATTATATAACCTTTATAACCCAAGCAAATAATAAATTCATTCACACCATAATGTGAATATATCTTCATTATATGCCACAGAATTGGCTTCCCACCAATCTCTACCATCGGCTTAGGGCGCACGGAAGTTTCTTCTGATAGTCTTGTGCCCAAGCCTCCAGCTAACAATACACATTTCATTATTCTATACCTTTCCGATAACTTTATTAGACTTCAATGATTATTTTTTTACGATTACGGATAATAAAGTAAACACTACTAAACAATCCACTTAACAAAATTGCACCAAGTATAACTTTTAAACGCTTTGGTCTTGACTTATGTAACGGTACTTGCGCTGGATCAGCTACTTGTATTGCAGTAGGAATCATCTCACTCAAAGCATCTAAACGATTTGCTTGATATTGTTTAGTTAATAGCTTATAGATTTCTTCTTGTAGCACAAAGTTACGCATCAAATTTAAATACTGCTGTGCTAACTCTGGCGCTAAATTTGAAGGTATCGCAATATTATCAGTATTATCATGATCATTCAACTGATTTAACTGCTGTTTATAACTATCTATTTGGGCTTGTAAGAATTTGTATTCAGGGTTATCTGTACTTGCATAATATGCCAACGACTGAAGTTGCGCCTGAGCGACTACTAATTTGCTCTGGAGTTGCGTTGCGATGCTCGCCAACACTTGCACCTGCTGACCTGCAATTACACCATTTTTCTGAATAAACGTCTTAATCGCACTCTCCGACTGGGATAGATTTTGCTTGGTAACTTTTAACTGACCTTCAAAAAACTGCACCTTTTGTTGGCTACGATTATATGCTATATTACTAATTAATTGACCTAGCGCAATCGTATAATAATTAGCTATATTTGCAGCCAGTCTTGGATCTTTATCATCAACGTCAATTTCTAAAAAGCCACTTTTCATATCCGGAATAAATTTAACTCTGGCATCTAATCCACCTCTTGCTAACTCAATATCTTTTGCATTGAAATATTTCAACAAGCCAAAGCGTTCAATAATCATGTTTTTAAGAGCGGCTGTATTTAACAAGGCTATTGCCACATCCGCGTCAGTTTTTTGCGATAACAGTCCCCCACCACCACCAGCTAGCGCGGCTAAACCGCCCAAGGCTTGAGATACTCCGCTTCCAGCATCTGTAAGCTTAGGTGGATTGATTATAGTTTTAGCAGTATAAATAGGCGTTGCAAAAACACAATAAGCTATAGCAATTAGTGTAGTAATTCCAGTAACTATACCAATTGGTTTTTTATTATCCTTAAGTACGAGAACAACTTTACTTAAATCAATTTCTTTTTGCTTATTTTCCATTATTTTTATTTCACATTTAATTTTTAAAGACAGTAATTGCTGCTGCTGCAGTCCCAAAGTTGGACAATATTTGTGTCCAATTAAGCAGATTCTGTATTGCCCCACCAATTTGAGCTTCTTGCGGAACTATAATTACATCACCAGGATTTAATGTCCGCCCAGCAAAAGAACCAAACCAACCAGCTTGTTGCTTACTGTACAAAGTACCATCAGCTCGTAATACGTACTCTACAGAAGTATCAGCATATTGATTCTCAGTGCCAGCCAAATTAATATATTTACCTACAGAATAATCAGGCTTATAGATAAACGTTGCTGGATTATAGACCTGTCCGATCACATTAACAGTATCTGGTATTGGTGGAATATAAATCGTGTCACCATTTTCCAATCTAAAATCAGGTAGGTCGCTTACTTTAGTAGAAGCAGATTGCAAATTCAGAACAATCCGTCCTGTTGGCTTTACTTCGCGCATTTTACTAATAAGCGCTATTTGTTGCTGCACCGCCATTTGTTGCATCTTTGCTTGATCAGAGCTTGTGACATTCGAAGCCGAAGCCGATTGCGCCAATATACTTTGCTGAGCTTGGTCTAACATTTGGTTTAATGCTGCTGTTTGTTGTTTCCTCACCGAATCGCGATTTAACTCTAATCCAAACATATATGCGCTAGTCGAAACGCCGCCAGCAGACTCAATGACATCTTTAAGGGTTTGTCCGGTATGCAACTCGTAAACGCCTGGTGAATTAACCTCACCATCAATAAATACATAAACTACCCCAGAAGAAATAGATTTTCTAACATCTTTGGTAGATAAAACATTAACAATATCACCCGGCTTTAATTTAATATTATTAGCAATATCTCCTGCGATAGCTTTTTTAAGATTAAATGGAATAATGTGTGTATTATAATTGACAGGATCTACTCGTACAATTAATGCGTAATCCCAATTAATATCAGCCTCTGGAATACTCACTGGTCCTGCTGTAAATAAATTCTGACCACCACCAAATACTTGTTGAGTATTTGACATATTTTGCGTCAACTGTAATCCAGTAGTAAAATTTAATCCACTAGTAGCAGATTGACCAGTTGTTTTTTCAGTGTCCGCTTGGCTCATTGTATTATCACGTCCGTAAGTATTATAAGAGAAACTATTATAGTAACCACGTGTTAACAACACTTCTTTGTTAGGAATCAAATCGCGAATGGTCATTCCATTTTTATAGCCTGTACGGGTTGGGTCAACCACATTGCCTATTACCGCTACACTATTTTCGTATTTGTTTGTTGTTCTAAAAAAATGAATAATTTCACCATCACTCAAGTTAAAATTTAGTGCTTGCGAAGTTGCATAGCTATTAACACCAATCGCTTTATCGCCACCAATTGTTTCTATCACTATTTTATCGGTTTTAGCATCGTTGCTATAACCGCCAGCAAAAACAATTAGGTCGCGCACCGTTTCACCTAACTTTGTTTCGTATATCGCGGGTCTTTTTACGCCATCATAAAGCGCAACTTCATTACCTAATGGCTTAAATACAATTACATCGCCAGCCAAAACTTGTACATCGTGAGCATTATTACCACGAATTAATAAGTCGTATAGATCAAAATGGTCAACAACTACTCCATGGCGCTTCAACTCGATATCTCGCATTGAACCTTGCCCAGATGGACCACCGACTGCCATAATTGCATTAGACAATGTTGACAATGAACTTAAGGTATAAGTACCAGGCTGACTTGCCATACCCGCAACAGTAACCTGAATTGAACGAACTTTATTAACGTTAGCTGCTACATCAAAGTTACGGTATATCTTACCTAAACGTTTTTTGAGATACCCATCCAATTCTCCCGATTTTACACCAGTTACTGGAATTTCCCCAAGCTTAGGAATAAATATGGTACCATTAGAGCTCACTTTTGCATTAGTATCACCATCCACCGCACCCCAAGATTGGATTTTCAAGGAGTCACCAGGTCCAACTACGTAATTGCTAGGCACTGGAATATTTTGGTCTGGAGCAAAAGAGTCTGGCATTTGGAATAAATTTGAACCGTATTTTTTTAGATTCAAACCAGTACGAATATAGACATTAGAAACAAATGGATCGTAGTCAGACACTTTGTTTTCGCTACGAG
>DAORIZ010000008.1:0-92800 GCA_035438765.1 Burkholderiales bacterium
GGCTAATGGTAGCAATGTCTTAAACAAAGGTGTCTAGGTTTTTAGATACGATGCATTATACACGATTTATAAAGCAGGAGGTAGGCAAAAAAATACTCAAAATATTTTAGGTCAATTTTAGGTCAATTTTGGATATAATTACAAGCAATTCCTGACAATTAATTACAACTGCCAACAATTTGAAGATGTTCTGAAAGCTTTGATTTTAAAGGGTTTGATTGTTAAAGAATTGATATTATTGAGATAGGTAAAAACATACTGGCGGAAAAGGCGGGATTCGAACCCGAGCACACAAACCAATAAAATCAATCAACAAACTGTTATCATTATATATTTTTATTTTACACATTGTAAATAGTGTACTTAAATGTACTTATTTATACTTAATTTGGTCACTGAGTGACTAAAAAATAACAAGCATTAATCATTAAGTTTTTTCACCGAGAAAATTTAATCATTGATGCTCTTTTTATATAGAAAGAGTATTATATCATGAAAATCAAATCTAACCACCCCTTAGCCCACCATGGTCTTGTAGTGGGTGAGCAAGTCAATCATAACGGAATTAGCTATAATGTCATATCTGATGACTTTGGGGTTTATGATTTAGAGCCAGAGCGATTGTGCTCTTGGAAAAAGAGAACCGTTTATTAATGCTCGGATTTAGTCCGGGCTTTTTTATAAACTTAAATCAGTACAGTTGAACTTATTAAGCATGGCTTAATGGTGCGCTGCTAGGTGACGGGCAGATGTTGGACTGGTATAATTTGATTTTTGGAGGTGGATATGAAAATCAATCAAAATAAATTGGCTGAGTTAGAAATGAGTTATGATGAAATTTGTAAAAAGCATTATTCTACGATTATAGCTCAGTTACCAAAATTAACCATTAAAGTCGTTGATGGTGAGGGTAAAGTTGAAGCCAGGAATAATCTACATAGATTTATGGACTATACAGTATCTAAAGATGGCAAAGTTTCGCTACATCACTGCGATCCATTCTTCCATGGATTTATAACAGAAAAATCACAGCCCTTTGATATTGTGCTGTTAGGATAAAGTGAATCCCAGTTTAATACTGGGATTTTATTAAGTGTATGCTTTAAAGAATATATTCAAAATTTAATTATATTCAAGAACTTTCGCATCATGAAATACCACTTTTGAATATGGGCAAATAAGTGCACCAAAAATTGAATGATCTCCAATACCTCTTACTGTTATAGCAATTATATTGTTTTCAGAGACCCACGCACCGCCACTATCAGTTTTGTCTATTGTTAAATCATCATCTAAGATAGCTATTTTTCCATCATGGTCGATTACATCAATAATATCAGATATTTTATTTTCATCATTTATGATTTTATTGCCGTCTTTGTCATCAAATGCATAGATTATTGTAGATCTGTCAATATATTTTGACAATTGATCTGATTTACAATGTTGTGCAATATCATATTTAGGTGTAAAAATTATTGGTTTACTAAGTTTCAAAAGCGCCAAACTTGAATTGGGAATTAATTTCCAGCCAATGTTTTTTTTAGTACTAAATAAATTTACTGTGCTGGACAAATTAGTTCCGTATCCAATTTTAGTGTCATCATCAGGTGTACTTACGTCTATTTCACTTAAATCTTTATTGTAAACACACTCAGAGGAAGTTAACACAACCAATGGATTTAATAAAACGCCAAGACATGTGCCATTTGATTGTATATTGGAAACTGATTGACGATAATCAAAGTCTATTCTTACAATTCTATCATTATTCATTATATTGTCTGCATGAGTATTAGCAATGAATATCATTGAAGCTAATCCAAGAATCGAGAGGTAATTTGTATTCATGGTATTTCACCGTGTCCATAATAATTAACCGCAACAGTAATAAATTATAGCATACTGATACTTTAATCAGAATGGATAACATTTCAGTTTTATACTGGGTGACAAGCTTGGCATGAGGAGCCGTGTTGTATAGTTGACAAAAAAACATACTATGGTTATAATAACTGAAATAAAAAAACCACGCCGAATGATGGCGAAAAAACTACTTAATCAATTTTAACAATTGGATAAGTTGGTTTACTAGATTAGCGATTGCAGTAATGGCAGAGATTGCAACAATCATAGCTTTAACCAGTTTTTTCATAGTACCCTCCTTTTTCTGCCCGGAAAGCACTAACCACTCAGGCGTCCAACCATTATGAGGTTAGCGCGAAGAGCAGAGCGGGATTATAGCGTAAAAGCCACTAGTTTAATACTGGTGGCTTTTTTATTGACATGATGGGCTGTGTTGCGGTAGAATGCTAGTATTATGGTAAATAAACGTTACGAATTTTACAAATGGCTATCAGACACAATTAAGACGCTATCTTGGGGCGCTAGTGGAATGATGGCATATTTTAGCCTTGGAGCGCCTAGCATCCATTCAACACTTGCCATTATCTGGTATTTTGGTGGATTACAAATACTGGCGTTTAAATTAAATCTTAGAGCGCTGGAAGAAAAGGAAGGAGAATGATATGGATACCGTTATGTGGATTAGCTTAATAATAGCAGTAATTGGTTTAATTGCATTGCTTATTCCTACTAAGCACAAATCAAATGATCATAAACACCAACATTAATAGAACCCCGCAAGTAGCGGGGTTTTTGTATTAGTACAATAACCATTTATAATGTAAATGCTGCGCTGCTAGGTGACAGGTAGATATTGGGCTGGTATAATTTTACTTTTGGAGGTAGGTATGAGTGATAAATTAGAAGTATTAAACTTTATCTTACAAACTATCGTAGAGAATAAAGGTAACATCCAAAAATCATTACTAGAAAATAAATTAACTACAAAATATGGAAATGATAACATTGTATTCTTCCATAATCTAATAAGTGAATTGGTTTCATTTAATAATTTGGGGATTTCGGGAAATGAACCAGAAGATATTATTTTAAATAACGGTGACTTTTTAGAGTTATCTAAAGCAGGAAAACATTTTGCAGCACTGATTAAAAGCATTGCCAAAATGAAATAAAGTAGCCTAGTCACCTAGGATATTTTCACAGTCAGCAATCTAACCATCCCCTAGCCCGTCACGGATTAATAGTCGGTCAGCAGATCACCACAACGGTATTAATTATAATGTCATGTCTGATGACTTCGGGGTGATTTAGAGCCGGAGCGATTATGCTCTTGGAGGAAATGTGTTACAATAGCATAAATAACTGTATAACAAGATCTAAGTTGTAGTAAAATAACGGTACCTAAAGGAGGGGTGGGCGAGCCCATCCCCAATCATCAGTTGGCTACTTGATGAACATTTGTGCTAGTTGTAAAACTAGCACAATTACTTTTAAGACTATAATCGTAATTGTAATCATAATCTCACCTCCTTTCTATAAAAAAACAACGTTACATTTGTAATCTAATATTTCTTTATATACAGAGAGGCAGTTAATATTCTCGCCACTGATGGCATTATTCTATCACACAGTACCTATGTTATCTTTCTTTTCTATTTTATTACGTTCACCTTCTGGTAATAATAAATAAACTTCTTCCGTTTCTTTCGGATCTGAAATCAGGGTTTTTGCTATTAAATTAATAAAATTAAATAGTTTCGATATTTCAAGAGCCTCATCATCAATTTTGATAAGACCTGGATGTACAGCATGGTTTCCCACGACTCGAAGAATATCCAGTGCTTGTTGTATTCTTGGGTTTAGCCCATCTCTTACCAATTCTCTAATAGCTGAATCTAACGAATTTTTAGCATCAATAGTTTTGCCTAACTGCATACATAATGACTCAACGCATAGTCGTAATAATGCTGCAGCAGCTCTCTTTGAAATGGGATAAACATCTTTAGCTTCATTATATAGAGTTTTACAATCTTCTGAAAGGTCTTGATTTGGATCAGGTATAACAGAAGAGTTAAATTTAGGATAAATCATCTTTTCCTTATACCAAATACTATACTCATTACATGTATAACACAAAGAAAAATTAGTATGGTTATCATACTTGTTGTAATAGCGCCCATCATTGATCATAACATTACCAAACCAAGTATGATGTGTTAATACTTTGCAATGTGGACAATTAAATGCTTCAATATTAAATTGTGGTTCAACATAATGTGAATTACTCATATTTCCTCCATAAATATGATGTATTATACATAATTTTTTGACACATAAGCTATGTTTTCGGTAAAATACCGCTTATGGATGTGCAAGCATCCTGAGGACGTCAAAAACCTCTAAACGAGCGGTAGCAGCCTATTCCGCAAAACATGGCTTTTTTTTATTTCTACACCCCAAAGCATTGGTGTATCCAATGGGTTGGAGGGCGACGAATATATTGAATAAGTCCGACCGTCTCGTTTCGGTTTTTGAACCTCCAGCTCTACCCATAACTTCAAAAAATGTGGTAGATAATCTCAAAATAAAACGAGGAAATCATCATGACTAAACAATTGCCAATGGCTATAGAACCGTCCAATACGTCTAAAGAGCATGTTTTAGACAATCTACTCAACTGCTTTACCTTTATTGATACTGAAAAACAGCTAGTTATCGCTTATCCGATATTTCTGCATCTTGGATACACAAAAGAGTCTGTTCACGCTGCTCTATCTAAGCCGATGTTACGCCAGTACACTAATTGCAAGGGTTTTGTTCCGCGAGAAGATTATTATATTAGCATCTCACAAATTGGAGAATTAATTGTTAATGCCCCAAGAGATAAATATATTCCTCATATTCTTGAGTTTGTAAAAAAGGTACTAACACCACTGTTTAATCCGGTGGATAAAATTGAACAGCCGCAGCCAGATAAGCATAGCCATAAATTCCATAGTGATTTATTTGGTGATTTGACGGTGCTAACCCATGATGATGGCAGTTTGTGGTTTATTGGTAAAGAGGTAGCGGAAAAATTAGGTTATAGCAACCCACATAAAGCAATACGAGACCATTGCAAAGGGGTGAGCGAAACGTTCACCCCTTCAAAAGGTGGGATGCAAACAGTAAAAATTATCCCAGAACGCGATGTTTACCGCCTAGTAATGCGTTCTAAATTACCAACCGCAGAAAAATTTGAGGAATTTGTAGTTAGTGAAATTTTACCATCAATTCGTAAAACTGGCAGCTATGGACAGGTTGCTGCTCCAGCAGCTCCTCAAGCAGTTGAGCTATCACGTAAGGATTTATTGTTGTTGGCACTTAAATCCGAAGAAGAAAAAGAGTCGTTGCAGCGCAATTATGATCTATTAGGCACTGAACTTAGTCAAGTAATTAGAGAAAAGTCGCATATTGCTAGCAGTCGTGAAGCTTCAGTAATGGGGAAACTGGCACGTGCTAATGATAAAATCAAATGGCAGGATGAACAGATTAGCCAACTTGAGGCTAAATTAAGTTCACCTAAGACAGAATACCAATATGCAACGGTACTCGCAGTGCAAAGCCGACTGAAACATTTAAAAGTCAGCGGTTTGAAGTTAACCTATTATTGTAATCGTAATGGTCTGGTGATGAAAGATATTCCAGATGACAGATTTGGCGTGGTACATTCCTATCCGGCGCAGGCATGGAAAGAGGTGTATCAGATTGATATTAATGCAGTTTTAAATAAGGTGGCATAACATGGCAGAGAAATTTAGTGATTATTTTAATGGTAGAATGGTGCGATTTTTGGAACATGAAGATCGGCTGTATGTTGATGCAGATGATTTAGCCCTGCTCTTAACGGAGCCAACAAAGCATTAAAATAGCCCCTCGCGGGGCTACTTATCTGCATCTGACTTAATGAAGTCCTTGATAGCATTTAATAATGCTGGTGCATTTCTTAGTATCTGCTTGATTAGCAAATATCCTATCCATGTGTAGAATATTGCCTGTAGTGCTGCTGAATCTCTTATGATTTCCAGAATCATGACAAAACTCCTATTACTATAAAAATTCATTTATGATATAATTCCTTTCTATTTGAATTAAAAAACCCCGCATAAGAGCGTCAACTCTGCGGGGTTTTGTGTTTTGTACTAATTAATTACTAGCTATTCTGCCGATACCACTCCTGCCAAGCAATCAAATCAGCGATACAGCGCTGATGGTTTAAGTTGTTTTGTTGCATTATCTGTAAGATTCGATCTGGAGCAATGGCGCTGGCGGTTGTAGCATCTGACTCGTTACTGGCGGCAACGGACAGTTGTGTACTGGAGTCGTACAGCTTTGTAAACTGCCGACTAAGACGATTGTTATCATTGAGTAGCTGAGCATTTTTAGATGTTTCATGCTTTAATTCACTTTCTAATGTTGAGATTTTAAGTTTTTGCTGGTTGTTAGATTCGGTTACAGATTGCAGAGTCTGATTGTATTTCACTAGCTTTACGTTGTAAGCTTGCTCTGCTTTCAGTCGTTCGTCTGATTTACCTTGATTTACTCCAGCAGTATAGACACCGATTAAAGCCAAGGATAAAATCAGTACGGCAAATAACTTGGTCTGAAAATTCATCATATACCTAACTCCTTCTTGTATTTCTCAGTTAATTTCTGCCGCTCTTCTAGTCCGATAGTGCCGCCGTTGATTGCTACGCTGACTTTTGTGACGTTATCAGCTCTTGCAGATATGCCGATACTATTAGCTTGCCAGAACCAGATAGCTGAGATAATCGCGCCCTCTTCACTTTTCACGAACTCATCAACGTTGTCCAAAGTTAAATTAAGGTATTTGCCATTTTTATGCAGCCAGTTCAAAAAAGCAAGATGATTATCTTTGCCAGTTAATTGAAAGATTCCACCACCGCAATAATCAAAACCATCATTATCATTGCTCCCGTTCTTTTCGTTACCCATTCTGCCACCGTAGACAGTATTGAATAACCAAGGTTGCGGACAAAAGTCATTATCACTAGCTTTTAGTTCATCTTGTTTTGCTTGGATTGCAGATTTTCGTGCTGGCCAGATTCTTTTAGCTCTGCCGAAACGGTAGTTTATACCTTCTGACAATTTTGTAAAACCCGCAGATTCGTGCTCAGCTTGTGCTAGAAAATGAGCTTGCTCAAGCTTATTAGTAATTCCGTATTGATTCAGTATGTTAATAATTGAGTTAGCTGTAATAGTAGTCATGATTTCACTTTCGGTAAAACAGTTAAATAAGTCAGCATCATGTCATTTGCCATTTCACTGTACTGTGGATGAAATACTTTAATATAAGCGCTCACTCCTGCAACTAGCGTGCTAAAATTTAGAATATTATTTTGAAGCGTATCTGCGGTATCTTGTTGTAGTTTATCCCAAAAATCACTCCACGTCTGTTGATTGAACATTGTTACTCCTTTTGCGCTTTGGTGTCGATTGTTTTTCAATTGCAGCCGACCACTTCTCGAAAAAATTAGTTACAAAAGGAACTCTCAGACCATAAACTTTATCTGCGAAAGCGAATAAGATATGAAGCTCCCACACGATAAAATAACTTACGATAAAATTGTAAAGAGGTAGATCAGTATCGAACATTTTATACTCCCACTTTAAAAGCCAAATATGCGAAAAGTAAAAGACATAGCCTAGAAAACACATCATGACAAATTTTTTAATGTACTCTCGATTTTGCAATAAGACCCCATTGACTACGCAAATAAGCATCAATCCCAGCATTGCTGGGATTGTGTCATTGAATGTGTTCCACGCTATAAGAAATAAAAAGGTTTCCCAAGCTGTCTGATCCACTGGATTAAACGATTGCTTTGCATCCATTGCTTTCCTTCAAATAGATTATGTTGAGAGCCAACCATTAGGCGTTGGAACCATCATTGCAACTTTGCCAGCAGCTAGCGTCATGTTTGTCTTACCATTAATCGTTTGTCTACCAACAGTTAACAATGTTGCACCAATTTGGCTAAGTACATCACCGCTATTTAGAGATGACGCTTTTAATTGCACATGCGTACCTGACAGTCCAGTAACTTGTGCATATGTTACTGTGATTACATTTCCGCTGCGTGTATAAGTTGGTGAAGTTGCTGTAGTAAGTGCTGGTGTGCTAGTTGCTGACACAGAATATTGTAACTGCTCTCCACTTAACGCAGCCCAATTGGGCTTGGCAATTGATGGAGAAGTCATGGTGAATTGATAACCAGAGGATATGTTTGATACGCTAGCTACACTCAACGTTCCAGATATGCTGGCGCTTAAATCTAAACTTGTCCATGTTAAACCAAAATCGTTAGAGATGTTCACGCGTCCAGGTGTTGTCGTCGCGTTAATAATTGTATCGCCAACCACGGCACACGTTTGCCCACTATTAGAACCAACAGGAGTGTATCCAGTACCTATTGTTATGTTACTAAAAGTATTCCCAGTTGTACTATAGTATGCAGTTCCTGACGCAGCAACAATGCATACTTTAGTATTAGCTGTATTCACCGAAACCTGTCCAATTACTGACCCGCGGTTTGTTCCATCTGCCGCTGACCAAGAGCTAAAATTCGTTGAGATTAATATGCTAGCATTATATTGGTTTAAAATAAAGTATGAACCGAATTTGCCTATACCATAACCACCATCACCACCACTATTAACTACAGCATATGTAATACCGTCGACACTATATAAAGAAGCCGCACCCGCCCGAATCAGAAAGTATCCATTTTGATATTGCCCGCACCAAATAATCGTACCCTGTTGTGCCCCACCACCCTGAACTGAAACCCCGAGCGCTGTTGTTTGAGTGGTAAATGTACTACCGTCAGTAGACGTTCTTATCGTTAATAGATTATAGGAATTTTTACCATACGCGCAAGATAATATACTTCCATTAGACATAACCACGCAGCGTGGGTACCCTACAAGTGTATCCGCTATAGACCAATTAACTAAATCAGATGATGTATAAATAATCCCATCTCCACCACTGCAAAAACCGCTTAGGTAATACTTGTTATTAAAATAAGCTGCATTAGTTATCGATGTTAAAACGCTTGTTTCTAAGTTGGTACTATCAATAGAGGTCAGCTTATTAGACGATGTATATAACCGCCCAGTAGAAGTATTTAAAATAAATATAACTCCATTAGTAGAACTAGAGCTATTTTGACTACCAGCAGATACGGTTACCTCACTTATTGCACCGGCTAAATCAATTAATAATTTACTCCCCACTTGTACAGTATTACTCGCAGAGTAATTAAATTTAGTGCTGCCAGTTGTGCTTGCTGGATCAACTGTTAATACTGTTCCAGGCACAAATTTCATTTGTGGTGTAATGCTGCTTATATCCCCGCTTGAAACATAGTCAAAGGTCTGAGCACTTGCTGCATTAGCTGATGCAGTAAATACGTTGCTTGCCACAGTGCCATTGGCTATTGTTGGTAAGCTGGTCGTGTCCAGTGCGTAAACTGGAGGATTATTAGTTGCTCCTGCTATTGATAACGCTACATTAGTACTACCACTAGCTTTCCCATTTATTGTCCAGTTACTATTGCTTAAATTAGCAATAGTAAGGGCTATGCGATTTCGCTTTGATTTTGGATAATCGCCAGTGCCCGCTAACTCAATAGTCATCGGCGCAATTGCGCTGGTAATGATACTCTCATCAATCGCTTGGGTATGAGTGCTGCCGCTAGTTAAGACAATCGGATCAGCTGAGCCATATGCTGTATAAACTGTTTCTGGTGTCATAAATTTATCACCATCAGTTGCAGCTATTGCTTCCGTGCTCGTAGCTTTATCATCGGTCTTATCTAGTTTGTCAGATAATTCGATTGCTAAAATATTATGCGTAACATATGCTGTACCATCAACTGTAACGCTTAGATTTGCAAGATTGCTAACGGTTGAAACTAAAGTAACTGATAAATCACTTGCACTTCCCTCTGTCGGTAATGGTTTATATCGAGTAGCGATATTGGCAATATAGATCATATCACCATCTTCATCAAATATACCCGCTTCACGAACATAAAACCCGCCATCAGCTAACGTAATGCTCAACTGCATAACAACTTTATTGCCAGTAACGTTATACGAGCTAAGCGGCTTACGATATACTTCGTTAACTAATTCAATTTCGCTGCCAGTTGGCTGGTATTCGCTACCGCCACCATCACCTATTGCCATATGAGTTAGGTTAACAATTCCAGCGGCTAGTTTTGCTTCGCCAATTGTTGTTAAGATTACTTGATAAGCCATTGTTATATCTCCAGAGTTGGTATAGTCTCAGATTCGCCATTAATCACTGCAACCAATGCATCATAATATTGCATGATTGCTGCACGGGTTTTGTCATCGTAACGCTCCCATTTAATTTTATTAGTCCAACGAAACTCATTTGCTAGCAGTAACGTTCTAGCTTCTGCAATTAGCGCTTGCTTTGCTTGCTGAACTTTTTGCTCAGCTAGCTCTGATGCTGTATATTTGTTAACAATTTTAACCTTGCCTTTGTCTAATACAATAGACTTAAGCGGGTCTTTATCTGCCGCAATGTATTTTGCATGCTGTTCATGTGTGATAATAAAAACATTATCCGGTAAATCTGTGTTTTTTGCAGACAAAAACTGCACTCCAAAGCCTAAAAATTTATTATTCTCATCAAATTTAATGTAATAATTGTATTCTTCCATTTTACACCCCTATTGCTAAATATGATCCGTTTACTGTTTGTCCAGCTGCACTCTGTAATGCAAAAGACGACGAGTTATTTGGATAAATAACATTATTATTATTTAATGCATTTGATCCCAAAGCTGATAGAAATATATGATAAAATGCATTAGAGAATGAAATAGGTAAACTCTGTACTTGAGGCGTGGTGCTAAATATAACTGTTTGTCCATATTGTACGATTACCCCATTTTTGAACTTAAACCACCCTGTACCGCTTGCTATAATTCCACCGCCATTACCTGTGATAATAGATGCCAACGTTGACGGCGTAATATACTTGACTGCATTAGTTCCAGCTTGCGCTTCTGCTAAAGTTGCAATCAATAAGGTTAAGCCGCTAGGTGTAACTGCCTTGTCTGTTTCGGTTTGAGCTAAAGTTTCCGCTCCAGTCGCTAGCTCAACTAAGCCTTTTTGTGTAGTCGTTGCTAATAACTGTAGTAACACAGCTGGAGTGATGTACTTAACAGCATTAGTTCCAGCTTGCGCTTCTGCTAAAGTTGCAATCAATAAGGTTAAGCCGCTAGGTGTAACTGCCTTGTCTGTTTCGGTTTGAGCTAAAGTTTCCGCTGCAGTCGCTAGCTCTACTAAACCTTTTTGTGTAGTTGTAGCTAGCAACTGCATTAAAATATCAGCCGATATTAATCTGTTGGCATTACCCGCCGTTAATTCAGCGAGCGTTGCTTTAAGCGCCGCTAGGTTCTTTGGTGTTAGCGTAGTGTTCTGCGAGGCCATAGCCCGTGCGATTGCATCTGTTGCCAGAGTTGTCAAACCTAGCTGATCTGTTGCAGCTATTAACTGCAATAAGATTGCCGGATTAACAAACCTATCTGCCTTCCCTGCTTTTAACTCGTTAAGCGTTGGTCTTAGGGCTGGTAGTGACGCCGGTGTTATTACTTTGTCTGATATTGATTGCTGCTTTACTTCTAGGTCATTAGCTAGTTTTGTCACGCCATATTTATTAACCGTAGCAGCTAAATTAGCAAAAACATATGCAGTTAAATAATTCTCATCATTAGATAAGTCTGTTACAGTTTCATCAGTTAGTAGAGCTTTTTTATTGTCTACATACTCAGTTGTAGCTACACTACCAGCTTCAATCGACAGCGCAACATTATCTGGACTACCAACCTCCATCACCATCTTAATTGTGAATTGCTTCAAGAGTGCGCCATCAGCGGGGCTGGGCTTATAAGTTTCAGGATATTTTGCAACTAAAATTAAATCGCCAGCCTCATCAAAAATACCTAATTCTCTGATATACCACCCGCCTGAATTTTCGGGTATGAGGCATTCAATAATTACTTGTTTATCGTTATTTGAATCCACTGTTAACGAATTAATTACGGCGCGGTACATTTCACGCCGCAAAGCGTTCTGAGTTGCCACTGGACCATAAGCGCTACCGTTACCATCACCTACTGCAAAATCCTGCAGAATTAGTTGCTGTCCTGTTGCTACCAGTTCAGCAAATTTAGCAGCACCTAAATTAGTTGCAATTGCATAATAGTTCATTGTTTATCCTTCGTTAATCATTACTTCTTCGCTGATTATTATGTTGGCAGCATAATAATTTTTACCAGTGATATAAATAGTTTCACCACTTGCCGGTGGCGCGTAAAATGTTATAGTACTACTCTCAATTAAACCAGCTGCCACGTTAAACTTAGAGCTTTTGGTTGTGCTGACAATTAACATGCACCAGCTACGAGTATTTTTATTCTTAATTACATAATAATCAAGCAAATCAAGCTGCTGCGGAGTAAAGTTCTGCGTTCCATCGATATTAATACGAAACCAATATGGTGCTCCACCGTACTCAAACCATTCTTGAACCGTGCCGGTCAGCCCCACTAGCTCTAACGCTTTCTCTACAGCATATGTTGTACCTTTGTAGCGCTTAATCTCATAAGCATTTCTGATTAGATTTATCTTTTTATCATTGGTATCTGCTAATAGCCAACCATCTTCACTGCCAAGCTTGCGCTCCCACGCAAGATGCTCAAGCACATCGTCTGGTTGATTTTCTAAGTTTGGAATAAATAAGACATTATCTATCTCACTATCCACCTCGTCAAATTCAGGCTGGAGCGCTTGGCAAATTGCAATAATATCCGGATTATTTTTTAGTGATGATGGGCATAAATCAATCAGCTTCAAATCAGTTAGCTGCATCATGATAATTCCAATCCACCATAGTTGACAGTAGTATTGGTACAGTTAGCAGTCTGATAACGTTGTAACACCTGTAATGTCGGAGCAATAATTTCTACTCGTTCAGCACCAGCCTGCATTATCAAATTAATTAATTTTGACGGGTTTATATTTCGCCCTAATTTAGTTTTTTGCCAAGTGACAAATTGACTTACTGCAGTATTTATATTATTCTGTAATGCTTCAATATTCATTACATCTTGAGTACTAAGATAATAAGTTAATTCAATCTGATAGTTAACTTGTTGCGGTGACATTACATTAACTTTATCAGTTAGTGGTCGGCGCTTGCTTGAGCTTAGTACTTCATTAATTAATTCAAGCTCTGTAGAAGTTGGCAGAGTTCCACCCTGCATTAAAGCAACTACATTAACTTCGCCTGGCGATGGAGAGTAAACTTCAACATCTAGGATATTTTGCGTTGCAGTTTTTGCCCAATACTTATAGCCATCGTCACTACCAGCGGTGGTAAATTTCTCTGGGGATAATTGAATCCGCTCGCGATATGCGTCGTCACTTTCTTCATCAATTCCACCGCTTGATACATCAATATTACTCACAGCCGCAATGTATGGAATTGGATCAACAAGGATATTTAATTGTCCTGCTTGGTAATCATTGCCGATAGTTCCGGCGCTTAAGCAATCACAAATTAAATCAACCGACATTGCCCCTGCTGCAATTTCTCCGCCACTACGGACATAAAAAAATACATTATCTCCAGCGGTAACCCGTTTTCCCTGCGCGATATTCACTACTGAGCTCTGTATTGCTGAGAGCGCAAAGCGCACTGTGACACTAGCAGCCTCGGCATCATTCCGAGTTGTATCAAGATCAATGCCTTTGTGATCTAAATAAGTATCTTCTGCATAAGCCAATAAGTTTTGCTTACCTGTATAATCAATTTTCGAGCGTTGCAGCGCAATGTAATACGCAAAAGTCTTAAGAAATAGTAGCCGTGGATCTGCTGGTGCAAAAGTAGTATTTAATAAAGTTTGCGCGCGGCTGATAATCTCTGATTCAATAACGCTTGCATCTTTTTCGGCAAAAGTAATTTCCGGTAAATTGTTGATTAGTCCCATTTGCACACCAATAAAAAAGCTCCAGATAACTGGAGCCTACGCTTTGTTAATAACTTAAACTTTTCTTACTTTAACTTTAACCGGCAACTGTCCATCACCGTTGTTACTAAGCGGAATTATCTCAATCACTTTCACCCGTGGTTCGTATTTGCCAAAGGTGGTCACAATATCCTGTGATAAACTTGCCAGAGCCTGCGGTTGCGGTAAATCAACAGATTTGATACTTAACCCAAATTCACGATGGAGTGGACAAGTTGAGCGAATTGTTTTGAGTATGGATTTGCAATTTTGGTAAATTTCTTCATCTTCATTAGCTGGACTCCATTTTATTGGATCATCACTAGTAGCATCAATTATCATCTCAGTCATCAGTTATATTCTTTCAATGTCAAACTAGCGTTAATCGTATGCACAGTGCCATTATTATCAACATGTCGATATTCAGCTTTTAGATCTGTTATAACTACTTGACCCTTAACAGATTTACCCAACATTAGTACAATAACTTCACCGTCAGCTCTATATTGTTCTAGCGCACTCACGGCGCTATCTGGATCTACACCTAATGATTTTTTAAGCGCGATTTCCATACTATATTCGTCCAACTCTTCACCGACATAAGCTAATTTAGGCTTACCTCCAGTAATTTCATGCTCTGCATACTTACTTTTGCTAGTTTTAGTTAATGCGTTAAATGAGTGGATTTTATCAGTTGAGGCTTCAAAAACAATACTACCCAATGAACCGATATTACTCTGCTTATTTTGGCGCGGAACTATCTGATCTTTTAACTTATCAATCCAGTTTTCTGCCATTTTAACCCCCTATCGGTGCACTGGTTGGATTACCAAGGTTACCAGTGTGAACATGTTGTTTTAGACTGATTGTATTAGCTAATACATCACTGTCTGATTTGATTGTGCCAGTGGCGCTAATGCCGCCATTTACAGCAACCTCACCAGTTATTTTAACGTTACTTTTTATAATCAAATCAGGTGCTTTTAAATTTATCTGCTTGACAATTTCAATGTCTAAAACTCCAGTCTTACGGTTGTAACACCAGAAACTGCCGTCCTTAAATTTCGTACCGCGAATGTTTGCATCATTCCATGGTGGCATATCGGCTTCGTTGTAAGTACTACCAAGTATGATACCTTCAGCCATCCCTATTGGCAAAAATAAACACTCAACCATCTCGCCAATGTCTGGCATCCAGTAGTCTTTATCGTCTTGCGTTTTATTCATCAGCAAGCGTAAATCACCCGATACTTTATTGTCCAAATCTTCAAAAACTACTTTTGCCGTGCAATTAGCTGGATTAATTGAGCTAACTTTACCTGTGCGAATTAGCTGGCTTATTAGATTTTCAATCATTTTTTATTCTCACAATACCCGATGGGCTTTGATACTCGTTGTGTAACTGCTGCTGCGATTAACTTTGTGCGTAGTTTCATCGACGGCGAATAAACCACCAAATTTACCAAAATCTACAATATTGATATTAATCCCAGCAACTAAGCGCACATCACCAGACTTACCAAACTCCGCGGTCCATTCGCCCTTATTTTTAGCTCTGAGGCGTGACTTGGCAAGACGTTCGGCTTCTTCCTGTGAATGCACTTTTTGCCGAATTACCAATGTTTTGCCACCACCATTAGCAGTAGCTTTATCTAGATAGGTGTAACTGGAATAATGTGCAGCTGGCTTCTTACCAGATTTTTTACTAGTGGCGCTAACGCCGTAAATTTCGTTAGTAATCTGTTTAGCTTTGATATCCGTATGCTTCACACTAACTTTACTGGTTTTTTTCTTGTGTGGGTCAAAGTAGCTAACTTTAGCTTCCTTGTAAATATCGTGTGCTTGAGTTCTAAAAGAATATTGCGGCATTAGTTCATATTTACTTATTTCACAAGCTGCTTTTTGATTTTCTTGTTCGGCTTCGTCAAAGATAACTAACGTGTCATCTTGGATTTTAAGCTTACAACCGTTGTCATCGCACAATCTAGCTATCAATTTCAAATCTGACTCATCATGCTGATCAATTTTATCCATCTGAAAATCATCAACTAAAAACTGTAACTTCATTTTATGATTAGTCGCGATCTCTTGGCAAATCTTGATGAAACTTACTTTCTCCCAAGTCTTATTATGCAGCTCACGACGTATTGAAGCATTAAGACTCGATACGGCTTTGATTGTGATCACTTCCGGCATTCCACTGGCTTCAACTTCATCAACTTCAAATTTACCGCATCTTAGCTCTTTGGGTTTATCAGTAAAGTTATCCCAGTGATACAGGACAATGCTGCACTCAATACTATCGCCACGCTCAGGCAACCAATCGGATTCAAACAATAAGTCCCGATCTTCAAGCGTAATAGCTATATCATCAACTTGATCACTGGTTTTATCATTATAAGTAAAATCAGTCAAAAATGGCGCTAAATCTTTTGTAACATTTTTGCCTTGTACTATTATTTTTACTTCGGCACGACGGGCGAGATTAGCCATCATTATCTCCAAGGCGGTAAATTGGTATCGGCATATGCTTGATAATCCAGCTCGGGAATATTTAAAATAATATTCGCTTCAAAAAATGCAGTGCCAGAATACATCATATTTACATTGATTAACTCATGCATCAATAATTCAGAGCCTAACTCTCGCAATGCAATAATGTCCCAAGTGTCGCCTTGTTTTGTTTTCGCTGTTCTCATTTTATAATCCTAGTCTTAATAACTGAGCCGATATTTATTGCGCATCATCTCATCAAAATTACTTTGTCCAGCAGTCATAGCTTGTTGAACTTGTGACTTATCCGCATTACCCTGTATCACAATCGATGGTGAATAGGTAATATGCTGAGTGTTATTGTTAGTTCTGCTATTATTTTGGCTTTGTTTCGCTAACTGTTGATTCGCACTAGCCAACTTATTACCCAAACCATTCGCATTCTGCTGAGGAATTAGATGCTGCATATTTGCAGTAACCGTTGTATTGCCACCTAAACCGAGAAATGATTTAACTCCATTATAAAGCTTGGCAATAGTGTCAAAACTACTTGAAACTAAATTAACAAAAGCCATAAAGTCATTTTTAATATTTGCTAGTGTAAATGAAATAAAAGCAGTTAATCCGCTCCAAGCTTTGCGACCCAGCTCTGTCTTAGTAAAAAACAAATATAATGCGCCAGTTAAGGCAACTACTCCGCCAATTATCCAAGTAACTGGATTTGCCCACAGCGCAGCATTGAATAACCAAGCGCTTACAGTCGCTAATTTAAATGCAACAGCTACATCTTTAATCAATGCGCCTACTCCAAGCCCAATTTTTAAAGCAAAGAATCCCGCTGAAATAGCAACTAATCCCACCGTCACTTTTGGGTGTTCCTGGATAAAGGAACCAATCGCCTCAATATATGGTTGCATTGACTTTATTAACGACTGAAAAGCAGGCATCAAGCTTTTGCCCAGAATTAAAGCAGTTTCCTGCATCCGAATCTGCAAAGCTTTCATCTGTTCTTGCGTCGTACTCATCATTTTGCCAGCATCTTTATCGACTTCACCGCCGCCATTTAAAGCTTTATCACGAATGGCAATATACTTATCATAGTTCTGCATTTGAGCATTGATGTAGCCTTGTGCTTGCATATCTGTAAATAAAGCACTGGTCTTAAATTTATCGCCCTTGGTTAAGTCTTTAAAAAACTTAGTCAAATAGCCAAGTAAATCACCGCTTGCCAGACCTTTTTGAATCTGGTCTTTCATGTTAATGCCCATTTTAGCAGCATTAGTAACAAATTCTTTTGAGGTTATTTTTTGCAAGAAGTTTTTCTGATTATTAAAAGCTTCCTCGGCACTACCAGCACCGATACGCGCAACCTCAGCACCAGCAGCTAAAGCCGCTAAACCTTTTTGTCCAGTAATTCCAAGACTGGCAGCACCTGCGGTTACTGTTGGTAAATAGGCGGCCATATCTTTAAATTCAACATTCCCCTCTTTTGATGCAATCAACACTGCATCCATGGCAGCAGCACCTTCGCTGGCAGTTATTTTCAAATTGGAATTAACTGCATAAAGCGTCTTGGCTACATCCTCAATATTGCTACCCGTAGCAGTTGCAGTTTTACCCATTGTTCCCAGCATATTAATAGCCGTTGAGTAATCCATTCCAGCTGCAGTTAGAAAGCCTACACCCTTGGTTAAGTCACCCTGTGTTTGGTTGGTTAGTTTAGAATATTCAGCAACTTTTTGATTTAATTCAATTTGTTGTTGCTTGGTTAATCCAACAGTATTCGCAATCAGTTGTTGCTGATATTCAGCTTCCGCAGCTTGCTGGATTGGTTTACCTACCATATAGCTAAATCCAGCAGCTGACAATGCTGTATTACGTACAGAACTAAATGATTGCTCTACATTTTCACGCGATGCACGTAGTGACTTCTGAGCATTTAGCAGCTTGTTATATTTTGCTTGTTGCGCTGCAGTTTTTGTAATTTGTTGCTGTAATTGACTTTGCGATTGATATAAATTTTTAGTATCAACACCTGCAGCTTTGAGCGCACCAGATGTTTGTTTTAATTTCTCCTGCTCCATTGTTAACGAACTAGCTAACTTTCCAGCTTCATTTTGTGCCTTTGCAATATCAGCGACCATTTTTTTAGTTGGTACACCGACCGCGCCAATTTCTTTCTGAAAATTTAAAACCTCTTGTTTTGCTGATTGAAATTTATTTTGTAAATCAGTAGTTTTACCGCTTAATTTCTCAAAATTATGAATTAATCCCTGCGTTGAATTTAGTTTTGCCAACTGTTGCTGCATCTGCATCATACGCGAATTAGCAGAACTAAATGCACCGCTAAACTGGCTGCCTAATTTAGCACCAATTTCAAAAGCAACTTGAAATACTTTACCCGCCATGATTAAACTCCAGTTTATTGTATTTTTTTATGAATTTGTGCTATAATAATTAATCTTTTGGAGATTATTATTATGCTGTATTTATTTTTACTCATTCTTATGATTATTTTAGTTCCAGCACTAATAATTGCTTATAGTGCCGGATTTATTGCTGCCATTTTTGATATTATTCGTCTGCATAAAAAACCACAAAAAGAGCCGTATAACACTTGGCTGCCAGATAATTACAAAAATAATTAATCGCTAGTAGTCTCAAGTACACTATTGATAATCTCAACTAACTCTATCAGACTCAAATTCTCTAAATACTCAATACTAGTATAAAGTTTTTTGCTTAATGTAATAATGATTTTTCGCAGTACTCTTATGTCCTCTAGCCATGATCCAAAAAATTGCGCACCCCAGCTACCAATGTGTACATTTCACTAATGCTTAATGACTCAAAGAACTCCAACGGCTTATCTGATACTGACTGAGCCAACATAATCACATACTGATTTTCAAAAATTGGGATTCCGATAAATTCCGGATTTTCCTGTTTGAATCTGCGATCTACTTCAAATGACTTTTTAGCATTGATGTTTTCGAGATTCAATTCAATTTCTTTAACTTCTTGCCCTTCCCACTTTACGGGTTTTTTAAATTTGTGTAACATATTAATAAATCCTTAAAAACCCAGATACTCAATCTGGGTATACAATTAAATACCGACTTTACTCATCGCAGCTTGTACCGCATCACTGCCACCAGAACGCACCGAACCAGCAATACCCGACAATCCAAGATTATCCGCAACTTCTGAAAGTAGATTTTGCCCACCACCAACGATTGCTACAAAATTGATCTTGTCAATTTCATCAATAACCACGCCGTTTTGCTTATATTGATAATATGTACAATCCACCTCAATTTTAGGGCTGATTTTCTTGGCGGGCTCCCATTTACCACCTTCTTTAGTTAACACGCTGCCCGTCAGAGTTACCACAATCGGTACATTTGTGCGGGTATTACCATCAAATACCTCCAGATTACCATAAGCTGATAAACTCACAACGCCACTGGCTGGGATGGTTAAAAATACTGTGCTGGGGTTTAAAAACTCGATCGGTACTTTAATCGCCTTAAAATGCCCAGATGCAGGGGCTTCATATTCTCCGGCGATTCCGGCAGCTGAGATAGTCTCAGTCATTGCTTCAAGTTTTGGCAGCTCAATTGTAGCTGTTGCATAATCCGGCTTACCACTTACGTAGAGCCGGAAATTGGTTAATTTTTCAGGTACTGACATATTTACTCCTATGCCGAAATATTAGACAATAAGCTAGTGTCAAATTCCAGCGTGAAGAGAATATCTTCTGCCGGAATAGGTCCTGCCAGCTTCAAGCGAAATTTAATCTTACCCGCGATGAGATCAGTTAATTGATTCTCAGCTTTGTTAAATTCAACTGAGCCACCAAGTAACACCCCACGCGCGGTTAAACCATTCAGCCAAATATTAATTGACTTCACAACATCATCAATTAGCGGGCGATTGGTCGGATCATCAACTTTTTTCCAATAAGTCAGTATTAAAGTATTACCAATCCAGTTGAATAAATTCCGTTGCTGGCTGAATACTTTTACTGGGTCAGTTGATGCTGGAAATGCGCCGGTACGATTACCCCACGCAGTCCATTCAATAAAATTCAATGCAGTGATAATACCATTCTCATTGAGATAATTTGCTTGGCGCTGCTCTAGATTAACTTGCTGACTATTGACATAGTAGCTATCCATTTGTAAAGCTTTATTTGAGCTTGACACATGTGGCGAATTATTTAACCCCGCAATCCGATGAGTTAAGCAAGCAAACTGCGTACTTAAGCGATATCGTTTGCTACCTAAGCCGACGCTACCAAGACAAACATCTTCATATTGTGAAGTATAGTTACTTTGCACTTTTTTGGCTGGTGCTGCAGCATAATTGTCAAGCGCGCTATCATCTAAATCAACTACGGCAGCTGCGCCGAATAATCCATTGACTTTATTAGCTTTTGCTTTCATTACCGCTTCAATTTCGCTGTTTTTAGAATATTCAGGACAAACAATTTGCATAACAACTTTACGAGTTTGCGGAAATACCTGATCAACCAGCCATAGTCCAGTATATTTACCAGTGGCATTGTTGTAACCACCGATAATGTCATCGGCTGTCACTTTACTAACATCAAGACGATTAAGACTAATACTAAGCGTATCAGTAGATTCAATCAATCCATCAGTAATGATGTTGATTCGGCATAAACCAGTATCAGTAAATTCAAGACTATAATCTTCACCCAAAGTCATTGTGTCAGTTCCAACTTTAACAACCACAGTTGATAAAATTACTCCTTTAGCTACCAAAGTAGCTTGATTATTGACAATAACCGCGGATTCAATTACTGTTGTGTAATGCTTAGCCGGATCAAGAACATTGACCAAAACAATCGGCGCAGAATTCATCAAGCTAAATTCACAGTCAATCACTTCTGATAGAGTGTAATCAGTAAAATTGTCTGACTTACCGAAAAAACTAATCGCTTCATCATAGGTATTGCATAACTTAATCTGATTGACATTGCTAGTATCCGCTAAATTAATCGGTGCAGTACCGACCGCGAAAATAAGATTAATATCACTAGCAACAGGTGCTAATAGCTTCGTATCCGCTACATTAAAACTAACTCCATGAGTCATAATTTACTCCATAAAAAATTAATTGGCAATAAAAAAACCGCCCGAAGGCGGCTGTAAATATAAAAATACCATTTATGCTATAATAATCACGTCATGTGCGACCAATAGCACTTTCTTGAGAGTTAGAATCGTTTAAATTACAGAGTAATAAGGACATTTTAATTTTTTGGGAAAGGAGAACTGCTATGATTATGACTATAGTAATACTATGTCTGAAAATAGTAGTGCTAGCGTTGAAACTAGCACTCGCGCTTTTGGCTTAGCTCTGGCAAGAGAGGTGGTACAAACACCTCTTTTTCCTTTCGTCATTTTATAGCAATTCTACCTAATTAGTCAAACTATTTAATTAAAATAATAAATCTAAACAATACCAACTACTCATTAATGTTTGGTTGGTTCGGTCAGGAGCAACGCAAGATCATCGGCATCAACATACAGCCGATCTTCATGTTCCAAAAAACGTACCATTCGACCATTAAAATAATCACTAAATTTCTCTGCCATTTTATGCTACCTTATTTAAAACTGTATTAATATCAATCTGATACACCTCTTTCCATGCCTGCGCAGGATATGAATGCACCACCCCATAGCGTTCATCTGGAATATCTTTCATTACCAGACCATTACGATTACAATAATAAGTTAATTTCAAACCGCTAACTTTTAGATGTTTCAACCGACTTTGTATTGCAAGCACTGTAGCATAAGCATATTCTGGAGCTTGGTTAACTATTGCCAACTTAGCTTCTAATTGGCGTACCTTTTCATTAGTTCGAGCAAGCTTACCCATAATGCTAGCTTCGCGGCTGGTGCTAATTTGCCCTTTGGTTTTAATCGCCTCATCGCGCTCAAATTGCAAGCGCTCTTTTTCTTCCTCAGATTTCAGCGCCATCAGCAATAAATCCTTACGCGATAGTTCGGCTGGCTGCTGAACTGTTGGTGTCATTCCTCCGCGGCGGTGAGCTTGCCATTCTTTGATAATCGCATTACGTTGTATAATTGAGTAACCAGAAGTTAAAGTTAAGGTTAGTTCTTCATTGAGCAAGTACATTGGATAAGCCTTGCCTGTACCAGCTTTGTATGATGTTTCTATCACAGCGCAATTTTGCGCTCTGATATCTATACCTAGAGCCTCAAGCATTACACGAATATCACGCATTACATCTTTATGCTCTTTGCCAGTTAATTGAGCAATCTCCAAACTACTCATAGTTTCAACATTAGTTCTTAAATTGAACACATCTATATACTCGCGTCCAAAATCTTCGCAAAACTCTCTTAAATACTTTTCTTGAACATAAGTTTGCTCGTCAATCTTAACAAAAGCCTTTGGACCATAAGTATAGCCAATCTCAAAGATCGCTATATTATAGCACTCCAGTATGTTTACCGAAATCAGGCGCTCTTTAGGGTTAATGGTGATTGTTTGGTTATTGAATACAATAACTTTATGATCAGGTATATTAGTCATGATGATTTTCCTAGAAGAAAAGTGTACTAATTCCCTACCTTGTGGGTAGGGTTGGAGCTTAGTACCACCGCTTCTAGACGGCTGTTGCTTATTGGATATTCGGCAACACTCCAGCCCATTGCTGTAGAAATAAAAAAAGCCATTGAACAGTTGGCGCTGCTAGAAGTTAATTATAGGAGGTACTAATTCCTAACCCGTATTATATCACACCATTTTGTCATGCCAATAAAAAAGACCAAGTAAAAACTTGGTCTTTTAATACACGTTAGATCTAGTGTATCATATATTTTAATAATCCAGCGATAGCTAAGATGGTTGCAAAACCAGTTCCGGCTATCCATTTGATTAATTCAAACTTTAATTCAGCAATTGTTTTATCTAATTTTTCATTAGTAACTAAGTGTGTTTTCTGCTTTTCTTCAATATCAGTCACAATTGTTGCAATAGCTGTAATTTGTTCATCATTGAATTTGGCGTCTTTTAATTGTTTGATATAGTCAATAGTGTGCATAGCTTATATACTCTTTAATATTGTTGTAATCTCGACCATTACCGCAATCGCTTCATTAGCAAATCAGCTTATTCAATTAATCAAATTGTTTAAGTAGTTTTTTCGCCACCCTTCGGGGGTGGCTTTTTTCTTTAATCTGCTGGTATTATATCACATCTTTAAAATTTTATTAGGTTTTAACACGGCTATTAATCTCTGTATTATCTCTTGGTTCGTTGCTTTCATCATCTTCATCACTTTTAATGATTGTCTCAAAATTAAACGGATCCACGCCAAGAATTAAAACAACAATTACAACCCACCATGCATGATACACTACAACAAAATAGCCGCCGACACCCAATATAAACATGTTCCAAACCATTAGCATACAGAATACTACACAATTAAAAGCTATTTTATCCATGATTTATTACCCTCAAAATATTTGGCAACTCATAAATCAGCTGAGATAATACGCCACAACAAATTGCAAAATAGAGAAATGCTCTAACCGCTTTACTACGTTCAATAATTTTAAACATTTTATTTATATTTCCCTTGACATTTAACATTAACATAACTTATAATCCTCTTCGTAATCCTCTTCGTAATTCTCTTGTTATTGAATGAAAAAACCCCGACATATGAGCTTCCAACTCGTCGGGGTTTTTGCTTTGCGATACTTCATTATTTCATATTCAATGGACAAATAAAGCAATAATGCCTTTTAATTGCCAAGCTATCGGCATTAATATAGTAATACAAATCAATGCACCCCAAGCAAACCATCTAAACTTTGATTTATCTTCTATTTTATCAGCCATTTGATTAGCTCCCTTATTGACAAAAAGCCATAATTTCAATTATAATTACCTCCTATTGAATGAAAAAACCCTGACATATGAGCTGCTAACTCGTCGGGGTTTTTGCTTTTAATAATCTCTATTTAGCTCGGATCATACGGCTCCACTGCTTGTGGTAAATTCCAGTCTGTCTCCACTCCAGCAAAATACTGCGGATGTGGCTGATCATTAAATAATCTGATTTTTATCGGATACTCCATCCTAAATTTACCCGCCACTACAGGGTTTTTAGTGAAATAATCCTCCAGTTTTTCCGCAACATCAAGCACATTATTTATACCGACCGCCGGATTATCATTTAGCATACCGATAACAAATGTAATTCGTGCTACTTTGCCCTTTTCAGAAAACGGCTCATCCGTGTTGGTATCGTCGAATTGAACTACAATCGCGGGTAAATCGGGCACTGGCTGACTATCTGGAGCTAATCCATTTGCTTGTTTTGGTGGCTGCTTTTTAAACGGTAAACGATACGGATAAACTTTTAAACCATCAATTTCGATAATATTATCAGTTATACATAGCTCAAGCTCTGCAGTTAATGAACTGATCAACTCTCTAATCATTATTACACTCCAAGAACTTTATCATCTGGCAAGCGATTAATCCTATTAACTTCGTGTTCAAGCCGCTTAAAGAAATAGCTAGCACCTTTTTCTTGAACACTATCAGATACTAGTAAATTTTGCGCCATCTGCGGAATTGATGGTCCATACAGCTGGGCAAGTGGATAACGAGCATCCGTTGAACGCCGAAATACACCCATATAACCGCTCTTTGTCTGATTAACAAATGCTCCATTAATTGTTTTCTTTCCACCATTGCGCATAACAGCAACCGTTAAGGGCTGAAGCTTACTCTTTTTCTTCTTGCGTGGTTTAACGCTAGCTAAGCGCCGTTTATTAAGGTCAAATTTAATCAGCGGAGTTGGTTTTCCTTCCAAAAATATCCGTCCATTCAAAGTGGTACGATATGATGGTTCGATTTCTATTAAATTCCGCATCTCACTCTGACGGACGAAATACTGGGTGGTAACTTCCTCAACCACAATCTGGCGCATATGGGTCAAACTGCGGTTGATAGCCTGCGAAATAGCTCGCGGCGCACCATCCTTAATATGTTTTAATCCATTGATAACATATTGTAATTGATTTTCATCAATCTTAACGCTAATCATTTCTCACCTCAATATTTTCTGGTTAATGTGGCAGTGATAATTCCAGCAATGTTTTTAGCCTCAAAAATCTCCCACTCCTGCGTATCAACCACAATCACGCCACCAGCGACTATATCAAACTCCAGATCATTTGCCTTTAATATTAACTCGGCTTTTTTTACACTAACCGAATTATCAAACTCAGTTAGTTGTGTGCCATCGCTCCATTTTTCGCTACTGATTTCCTTAACGATACTCACAACATCGCTACCAGCGACATTATGAGTTTCCGCAAATTCATCAAGATTAAAAAACACGCTGCAGTCTAGCGCTACCTGCTCAGCAAAGCTCATGTTATTTTTTGCCTGTTTTTTTGGCTTCAGTATCGTCCGCCTGAGCTTCCGAATTTGGCATATTATCCACCAAATCAGCAATTTTCATATCAGCTAAACGCTTGGCATCATTAACGTCCATTTCGATTACTTCACCAGAATAATGCAAACAGCCATTATGTTGAACAGCTCCAGATAGCTTCACTTTCACCAGATTAATTTGTTTTTCACTCATGATTTTTTAACTTTCAAAAAAAAGCGGTATCACTACCGCTCAAATTAACATACGTACATTGTGATGAATGAATCAACGATATTAATCACCGGCAAGCTGCGACTGACAATATCCAACCCTTTGGTATTACTTCTTAAGTCAACAAATTCACGCGGTACATATTGTTCTGCGACAGTGACAAATTGTTCAGATTTATCCAAATAAGTCACAGCACCATACATCATCGAGAATGCCTTAGCAATATCACTACCAATTGGTAACTCAATAACCGCATTGTCTGGCACAACCTGCATACTAGTTCCAGTTACTGGATCAATTGTCCAACCATCATAAATGAATAGATCAAGATTAGCTTCATTAATCCGTCCAAGATAGGTAATATCTTCATTCACAATACGTGGTGTCATTTGTCCGAAAGTATAAGCTGGATTGTTATACCAAAATTTTTCCTTAATATTTGGATTAGCTCTAAATGCTTTCCACGCATCAATCCCCATAAATGCGATTCCAGGAGCAATCCCTGAGCGTTCCATTATCTTACGGCGATTTGCCACCAGCTGCATAATTGGATCACTTGATGAGTTAGTCCATAAATCAGTACCAGATAAGGTGATAATACAGTCGGCTGACATTCCGTAATCAATATTGAGCGAAGTATCTTCATCATAATTTGCAATTGAATTAACTTTACCAGTTAATAACAAATTACGAATCATATGCTCTTGACGACGCTTAATCGTATCCAGAATATCTTTCATGTCCTGAGCTTGCACAAGCTGGGCACGTTGTGCCGGAGTAAGTCCACCGCTGAAAATTGGCTCACCAGCAACCCGTTTTGCCACCGTCTCAGGTGTAATTGAACGACTAAAGCCGACTTTAGCCGGAATAATTTTATCCGTGCTATATGGTTCGCGTGTTAATTCGCGTAGCTTGCCGTACGGCGATACTAATGGCGCAATTTTGCGACCACCTTTTACAGTATCAAAATAGACCTCATCGGTATTACTAACGTTTTTTTGATTAAACGGAAAGAACGTATCAACTAAAAAGCTGTCAATCGGCTTTAAAAGTCTAATTTCTTGCAATAACGTACCCGTGCGGGTCATGTCAAAAGTTGGCATAATTTCATCCTTAGTTATTAAAAAACCTGTTAAAGCAGGTAGATGTAGATTTGTTTAATTATAGTACTTGTTTAAAGTAGATACCGAGCTTGCGCGCATTGATTTTATGCACGATATTGCTGCAATTATCCGCTGAGTTTTTCCAGATAACCTGATTAGGATTAAATGTACCCTCGGTATAAACCAAGCCAGTTGTGGCAGATGAACCGACTGTTATATCTTGCGTGGCAATGGCAAAGATAATTTCGCTCCCATCTGTTTTACTACCATCACAAAACACTAATTGATTGTTTAATACCGCCAAAGCATGACCACGCTTAATTGTCTGATTTGGTGCAATTGGAAAATATTCAGTTACGACATCTTTATAATCATCTAACACCAAACTATCTGCTTGAGTGCTATCAATCGTTGTTGATCTTGGCATGTTTATTCCTTTTTAAATTATTTAACTAAGTGTGCAACCGACTGAAACAGCTTAACTTCTGCCTCATCAGAGCTATTCGCATTTGGCTGCTCAATCCCAGCATGAGCATGTGCAATTCCAACACCAGTAATATTATTAACGCCGCTCGCTTGAACTCCATCAACATAGTCTTGCTGCTGCTGAATAATTTTAGCTTTGTTGGCTTTGGCTAAAGCAATGGCAAAATCACCAGCCGACATGAATGTCTGATATTTCGCTTGATTAATTAGATCTTCATGTCCAGCTTCGGCTAATTCATCAATCGCTTGAATACGCTCGCGCTCTTCATTGACTGCAGCTTGGTAGACTGCAGGATATTTTGATTTTAAATCTGCTAAAGACAAATCCAGCTGAGGATTGGCTGCAGCCTGTGGTGCTTGGTTATCTGCTTGGTTTGTTAACATTGATGGCTCTCCTGAAAATTTGTTAATAATTGGTTGTTGTGCTGACTGTGACAATTGCAAAGCTAAAGTCTGCTGAGGTTGCGGCATTAATTTAGCTAAATTTAATTTATCTTTAAATTGAGTTACATCAACACCGCCCCAGATTAATTTATCGCCCGACATCTGAGCAGATAACTGTTTTTCATTCTGTAGAATCTCATCGACAAAACCAGCAGCTAATGCTTCTTCAGCAGTAAAATAGGTTTCAGCATCCATAAGCTGTTTAATTTCTTCTGCTGTTTTTCCAGTTTTTTTAGCGTAAATATCATTGGCTATAACTCCGATTTTATCGAGATAATCCGCTTTCTCACGTAATGCGTTGCTGTCTCCCATGGCAATAGTCCAAACATTATGAATCATAAAAACCGCAGCTTCTGACATCTTAACTTCATCAGCAGCTAAAGCAATTACACTTGCTGCACTCATTGCCACACCATCAATAACTGCGGTAACTTTCTTATCATGTTGTTTGATTAGCGAATAAATTGCATAACCACCGTAAACATCGCCACCGTAGCTGTTAATGTGAATTGTTAATTCTTTGCCACGCACTTCTTGCAGAGTTTGTCGGACTTGGTTGGTAAAAATCCCGTCATCAGCCCAACTTGAGTAATCGGTATTGCTGACATTGCCATAAAAATACAATTCGGCAGCAGTATCGGTTTTAGTACCCGAATTAAAAAACCAGCCTTGATCAGCTGGCTGGTTGGTCTTGTTTGTCATTTTTACTCCATAAAAAATTAGCTTACCAACATTATTTATTTGTTTTATCATTTTTGTGGTTTTCAATCCATGACCTGAGTACTGGCATGGCACTTTTAATAACGCCTGCTACAATGAATGCATAAAACATCATCTGTAACGATGGCGAGTCACGTAAAACTTCTAGAATCATTACAAAATACCTATTACTATAAAAATTCATTTATGATATAATTCCTTTCGTTGAAATGAAAAAACCCCGACATATGAGCTGCTAACTCGTCGGGGTTTTTGCTTTGGACATTAAAAAACCGCCCGAAGGCGGCTGGTTAATGTTTGGTTGGCTCAGTCAGGAGCAACGCTAAATCATCGGCATCGATATACAGCCGATCTTCATGTTCTAAAAAGCGTACCATTCGACCATTAAAATAATCACTGAATTTTTCTGCCATTTTATGCCACCTTATTTAAAACGTTATTGATATCAATCTGATAAACATCTCGCCATGCCTGCGCTGGATACGAATGCACTACCCCATATCTGTCATCGGGAATATCTTTCATTATCAGACCATTACGATTACAATAGTAAGTTAATTTCAAACCGCTAACTTTTAGATGTTTCAGTCGGCTTTGCACTGCAAGTACCGTTGCATATTGGTATTCTGTCTTAGGTGAGCTTAATTTAGCCTCAAGTTGGCTAATCTGTTCATCTTGCCATTTGATTTTATCATTAGCACGTGCCAGTTTCCCCATTACTGAAGCCTCACGCGATTCGCTAATCCACGACTTGCAACGAACTGCCTCATCGCGCTCAAATTGCAAGCGCTCTTTTTCTTCCTCAGATTTCAGCGCCATCAGCAATAAATCCTTACGCGATAGTTCGGCTGGCTGCTGAACTGTTGGCATCATTCCTCCGCGCCGATGTGCTTGCCATTCTTTGATAATCGCATTGCGTTGTATAACTGAGTAACCAGAGGTTAAAGTTAGGGTTAGTTCTTCGTTTAGGTTATAGCATGGATAAGTTCGTCCACGGCTGTCTTTGTAATCTCCACAAAACTGTGGAGATTGAATATTCAACTGTTCTAACATGTTTTTTATATCACGCATTACAGCATCATGACGTTTGCCAGTTAATTCCGCAATCTGTAAACTGCTCATAGTTTCAACATTAGTTCTTAAATTGAACACATCTATATACTCGCGCTCAAAATCTTCGCAAAACTCTCTTAAATACTTTTCTTTAACGTAAGTTTGCTCGTCAATCTTAACAAAGGCGCTTGGACCATAAGTATAGCCAATCTCAAAGATCGCTATATTATAGCACTCCAGTATGTTTACCGAAATCAGGCGCTCTTTAGGGTTAATGGTGATTGTTTGGTTATTGAATACAATAACTTTATGATCAGGTATATTAGTCATGATGATTTTCCTATCAGAGAAATTGTTACTAATTACTACCGTGTTGGGTAGGGTTGGAGCTTAGTAACACCGCTGATAGACGGCTGCTATTTATTGGATATTCATAGCACTCCAGCCCATTGCTGTACAAATAAAAAAAGCCTTTGAACGTGGCTAACGCTATCAGTTAATTAAAGGAGTTACTAATTCCTAGCCCGTATTATATCACACCATTATATTTTAAATAACCATTTTGCAAATGCCCATGATATTGGTAGCAATAAGATGCCGATCCATGAAATCACTATAACTTCAATAACAAATCGGCGTAAATTTCTGCCTTTTTCTAATAACTCACACACTTTAAAACCCATTTACTTAAAAAATATCTCTAGAATCTTTGGTAACCCAAAAGTAGCAAACATCATAATTAAAACGCCCCAAAGTAAAGCTAATAATGATTTTGATTTACTAATTAGTTTTAGGCACATATAAAACCACCTGTTCAAATTAAAATAAAAATTATTTTCCTGTTTTATGATAAAATTCCCTCTGATACGTTATAAAAAAACCCCGACATATGAGCTGCTAACTCGTCGGGGTTTTTGCTTTGCTACCTTATCTAGCTTTGATTTGGTGGAGAAACATTAGTTTCACTCACGATTTTACGAATTTCGTTCATACTTTTCTCTTCGGCAATTCTAGTGCCAACAACTTCGTCAAAATTCATACCAGTCAACGTCATAGCCTCGCGCTCGCGGGTTGATAATGCAGCTTCAATTCTAGCTATCGCTGCCGTTACTGCTTTATTAGGATCAATCTCAGGCATTGAACTACCATAAAAATTAACCCCTAGCCACGCTTGACGCGCCAACGGATTATCTAAGAAACCTGGCAAGCTCAGACGCCCAAATACTACAGCTTCGGTCATCCATTCTTTGTACACCGGCAGACAAAAATTAGCTATCAGCCAATCACGGCGATTGTAGAACATTTGCCAAGCTTGTAAAATTGCGGCACGGCTAGCGCTATAGCTTGATTGAAAATGTTGAACCAAAACCTCATACGGCACCTCTATAGCAACCCCAATCTGGCGAATAATAGCCGTAGTAAACGCATCAAACTGCTGATTTGGACGGCTTGGGTTGGCTATTTCAATACTTTCACCCTCATCTAGTTCATGAATCGCACCTGGAGCAAGCTTCATATCAGTTGGTTTTTCATTTGGTGACTCCATGCCTGACGGATCTGCTTGCCCCTCGGATTCTGATTCTGTCGGTGGCGTCCATTCTGCGTTATATTCTGGCGCTGCTTTCTTAATGAATATCGTAAAAAACGCTGATAATACTGCAGCATCAAGTTCCGCATCGGCATATCTGGTCAATTGCTTAACTTGCTCAATTATTCCAGAGATTAACGGAATTCCACGCCGTTGTTCTGGGCGTTCTCTCGTCATAAGATGTAAAACATTCGCACGACCGTTTTTGGTATACGCTTCCACACGAGCAAATTTAGTCTCATGGTCAAGCGGTGAATTACGCTGCTTAATATGATAAGCAATCGGCGCGCCATAGGTATCAGATTCAATACCCTCCAGAATATCTTTGGTTATATCTGGATTAATCGGATTAGTCACGCGATCTGATTCCAGTAACTGTAGTTTCAAGCGGTAACTATTACCGCTGCGTAATTTTTGCGGCAATAGAACAAAACAATCACCCGACATCAGCATCGACAAGAATGCTAACCCCTGCATTTCGTAGAAATTTACACTATTACCAATGTCGCAACTATATTTATCATCAGCCCACAGTTTAAATTCACGCTCAATCGTCCGCTCAATTTGACTAGCTTCATCACGTGAAATACCCAAATAATTGTAGTCAATCTGTGAATTAAGCATTAATCCCGAGCCAACCACATTGGTAACTAATTTATTAATCGCACCACGAGGCAATCCACCACCAACATATAGAGCTCGGGAACGATTGCGTAATATTGGTAAATTTGCGGTTATATCCTGATCTGCAGTTTGGCTAAAAGGCTTCCAACCTAAGAAGTTACGCTTAGAAGTTGATGCACCAGCGCCAGCATAGCCAGAGCCTGACATATACATTTTTGCTTTATCAATTGCGGCTAATTTTGTTTTAGCCAGCTCTCGTTTTAAAACCCAATTCGGTGCAATTTTTGCAAATATATTCATCCCTGCGGTACTCCATAACGAACTTTGCGACCTCTGCCAGATAATTGGTTTACTGCTCGTTGCCAATAGCTAATTCGCTCTTTAATCTCAGAAGCATTAGCTCTAGTTAATTGTCTATCGCCCAGCTGATAACTTTTGCTAGTCGCTAGAGCTAAGTCTGCCTTTAGCCAAGCATCTAAATGTATTTTGGCAGTTGCTAAATCCATTCTTATAACCTTTACAATAAAAAAACAGCCAAGGATTAGCTGCTTTAATCAAAATTTATTCCGCGCGATAAAGTTCTACGTTTACGCTTCACAGGTGGAACTCGTGAAGTTAATGGAACAGCATCCTGCGCCGGCTGCAGTTCTGGACTTTTGGCTAAATCAGTAAGCTCAGGGTTTTCTACTATCGCTTGCTTAAGATTTTCAACTGCGCTATTTTGTAAGCGCTTATGATTTATCTTAGCAAGATATTCTAGCGGTGGATTACGAATCCGTAGCGCCGCCAAATTATAGACAGTCAAATCCAGCGCTTCATTCCGTGCTGATGGATAGATTTTTTCCCAGACATCAATATAACCTCGACTGGTTTTGCGTTTGACTTTATGCTCAGACAACAACATTTCAAAATAACTCTGATCACAGTTCATATCTGGATTACGCGGAAAATGCATAAATCCAGCACCAACAAAATTATTTCTTAATCGATGATGAATTACATCTTTTGCATTGTGTACCCCAATCATGAAGTTCATTACTTGCTGCCGCCCAACTTTGCTATGTTTACCGACTACCGGCACGCCGCCAAGTTGGTTGCTCCCTTTAATTGAATAAACATTTCTTTTGGCTAATTGTAATTGCTTAACAAACTTGTAAACTTCTTGTGTAAAATGTCCACCGCTATCAATTACGACACAATCAGCTATAATCGGCGTACCATCAGCATAATTAAAGCTCTGAAAAATGTGTGTTTCAAGTTCTTGCCAAAACACAGAACTAGTTAAATCACCAAATAATTTATAGTACTTGATAACCCAAGATTCTTCACCAACTCCCCAGCCTGTGAATTGAAGCTCAAAGCGATTATCTTGCACATCGACCGCGCAAGTTAAAAGCAGAACTTTATCCGGAACTGCAGCCGGATAATCTTCACGATGTGATTCAAGCTCACCAACATCAATTTCAGAATAATCCTCTTCGAATGACTCACCGAGTTTCAAATTGATAAATTCGCGTAATTTTTTACGGTCACGAGTTTTAGTCGCTTCGTGAAATTCTGCAACTAACTCCTTAAATTTTAACCATGGGCTATAAAGTGACGAAATATGAAAGCCAGCTATTTTTTTATGTGGCTGTGTCTTAATCCACTTGCCCGCAGCGAGCATCTCAGATTTATAACGGTCAGTAATATGATAAAAGCACGCTGGACATTCCAAATGTACCGACTCATCAATTGGTTCGTTGTTCTCATCTTTATCCCAACGCATTTGCGACCAATTGAGTACAAATTCATGCCCGCAATCTGGACACGGCACATTGTAATAACGTTTATCAGTGCGCTCGAACCATTCTTCAATTTGTGAATTACCTCTAACTGTAGGTGTTGATAATAGGAAAATTTTCTTATTGTGAAAATTAGTTGTGCGTTGCATTGCCAATTTAATAGGATTTCCCTCGCCACCAACTTCTTTTGGAAAGCGATCTATCTCATCAGCTAACAAAATTCGAATTGGTTTACTAGCTAATTTTGTCGGCGTGCTTGCACCATGAATTGTTATATAGCCACCAGTAAAATTCTTTAAGCCAATTGTATTATCACCATCTCGGGATTTATTACCAAATAATTTACTTAATACAGGAGTGTCATCAATCGTTTTTTGAATCCGCGTCTTGCTAAAATCTTCCGCATTTCCATCAGTAGGTAACAAATACATTATTGACGACGGATCCTGATGTACGAAATTCCCCATGACGTTTAACGCTATTTCTGTTTTACCTACCTGCGATCCGGCCATAAAAACAACTAGGTTACTATCGCGATTAAATTCGTCCATGATTTCTTGAGAGTATGGTGCGCGAGAAGTTCTCCACCGCCCCGGCTCTGGTCCAGTTCCACGAGCAATATAACGATACTCATCCGCCCATTGGCTTACAGTTAATTTTGGCTGTGGTTTTAATACGGCAATAAAAGCTTTAATAATTTTACCGACAACCATTTTTTATCCTAACCTAAGCTTTCCCCTGCAGGATTAAATTGATAATAATCAAAATCATTTAACAAGCAAAAGGCTTCATTAATTGCATTATGAATAATTAATTCAATCTGGCTAATGCTTTTCCCTTCACACTCAGGTGCGACTTTTGCCGGAATTGAAAATAACTCCGTCCTCATAACAGTAGCAACAGTTTCAACTTCTTTGATAACGTCGTCCACTGAAATTAAATTACCTTGCATTTGTTCAAAATCAAGCTTTTTAATTTTCGCAAGATAAGTTTGATATACTGCTTTAGCCTGAGCAAAGCTAGCATTAACTCCAATCGTTTTTTCAGCATTTTCGGCAGCTTGCTGCGTTGTTGCTCCACCCAATAGTAAATAATATGCTGCTTCTGCATCTGGCATTATCAATTTATTACCCTGTGCAGGAAGCTTTCCATTTTTTACATATTTTGAAATTGTCCCCTGATTAGCTTTAACCAATGCAGCAAACTGCGTTTGTGATATTAATTTTTTCATAGCTCATTTTTAAAAATAAATTATTCCGAATTATTCCTATTTATTCCAAAGAATACCTGAATATCTTATTGATATAATTAAATCTAATAATTATCTGTTGCAATTTGAAACAGAAAAATTATTCCAAATTATTCCAAACTTTTAAACCTCATAACTAGCGCTAGCGTGGGGTTCGAAAGACCCGCAAGGCTTAAGACCCCCGCCGGGAGAACCTAGTTTATTAGCAATAGTTAATAAAAAAACCAGCTTTATTGCTTAGCTGGTTTTTGTTTAAAGTCTTGTTTTGTTTTATTTTTATTATACTCTAGTGCTTTGATAATGTTGTGCTGATACCATAAATTAATTCCGCGATGAGTGATCTTATAATCACATTCTGGTAGCTCGCCGCTGGCTACCATATTGTAGATCGTCCTGCGAGAAACTCCAAGTAAATCAGCTAGTTTTGTTCTATTTAATAAGACTTTCATTAGTTAACTCTTAAAATGCAAAAAACCACCCTTTCGGATGGCTTTTTTTGCTTGTAATTGTCTCAAGTATGACAATTGTAGCTGATTTGTGCGCCTTCTGCAAATTTTTTTATAAAATACCCCTAGATACACATTCCAAAATGCAGCTATGTATATGTGTGCAAATGAATGAAAATAAATGAAAATCAAACCATTTAAAATAAATACTCCCTCATTGATATTAAATCAATTCAGTATATTAAGTGCAAAATAAACAGAATATCCCCATTAATATCCTGTATAATTTCTCAACTCAATTTAGGAGCAAAAAATGCCAGCGATTCACTATAATAAACTAACAGACAATATGATTAAACAATGGATAAAAAGCCGTCCACCTGTTAGATCAACAATTAACGATGGGCGCAGATTATATTTACGGATGTACAAGGATAATCAACCGTCATTTTGGTTTTTTGTAACATTAAAGACCGCATCCGGTACTAAAAAGACTTGGTATACGCTTGGAAAATATCCTGAGTTAACCTTAGAACAAGCGCGCAAAAAAGCCAATGGAGTTAGAACATTAATTGCGAATGGCATCAACCCAGCAACGTACAGCAGCGATATAGCAAAATTAGGCAAAACATGGGGCGAAGTTCACGAGCTATACAAAGCTGAGCATGTTAGCCGCTTGCGTCCACGGTCGATTGAATCATGGAACACTGTAATGCAACGGATGCAGGTGCTGGATAATGCACCAATTGAGAAGATAACCGAAATTGATTTACAACTTATAATAGATAAAGCTGATAAATCTGGTGCTAAATCAGTTAGTGCTGGATTACTCCAGCGCACCAAACAAGTATTTAAGTGGGCGAAAAAAGAAGGATATTTGACAAGTAATAATTTGATTGAAATGGATCGCACTTATAAAGTTAATGTTGTTGAACGCTACCTGCAGCCACAAGAAATAGCCAGCTTCTATAATCAATTATTTGCCGATAATTCAGTGTTAGCAATAACTAAAGCAGTTTTATATAGTCTATTAGTTTGTTTGAGCCGTAAAAATGAATTGTTAAATCTCAAATGGGAAAATGTTGATATTGAAACTGGGCGAGTAATAATTGAGCAAACTAAAGCCATTAGTAATTTCACTATGATAGTGCCCCAGCAGGTTTTGCAAGTTTGGCTTAATTTACGCAAACTAAACCCAGATAGCCCTTATGTCTTTGCTACTAAGAGCAAGTCCTATCACGAGAGCACATTGCGCAATGATCTAAACTGGACGATTGGGCGCTATGGAATTAAGAAATGGACGCCGCACGATTTACGCCGTACCGGAATGACTTTACTTGCCGAACTTGGACATCGTTTTGATGTGATTGATAGTGCTCTGGGCCATGTAGTCGCTGGGGTAAAAAAGCACTACCTTAAATCTAATTTATTACAAGAGCGAAAAGAGTTGCTGCAAAAATGGGCGGATTATATTGATACGCTGCTAAATACAGAGAATAAGCCAGTCGGTAATAACTGGCTCTGGTATAGTTTGTAAAGTCTAATTAATTGTTTTATTACCGGGATGCTCTATCATCGTCAGATTACAGGCATCACGTAAATCTTGCACACAAACATAATCCAGTCCACTATCATCAGTAAGATAACGCACCGGATTGCTTCCAAAAAATTCAGTTCTTTTTTTCATTTTGCTTGTCCTTTAAAGCTTGTTGAATCATATTTACCGCCTGATTATTATAAAAATGTACGACTACGTCTTTTTTTGAACGTTCTGAGTGTGATAACCGCGCCTCACTGTAATTTTGATTGCCACGAATGCCTAATTTACTGATAATATGCCCAACTGCTTGCGCTGAAACATTCATCCGCAAAGCGATTTGCGCTGGCGATAGTTTTTCATCACGAATTACTGGCAGCATTAATTCTAATGGTAGCCCAGCCTGTTCGTGCAGCAAATGAGCTTTCAATACCTGACGGCTTTCAGCACTGATTTGCAGAGAGTCTATTTGTTTAATAGTAGTTTGCAAGAATGCGGCGTTACGTGGTTTACTGGTTTGCGGTCGTTCGATCTGGAGATGTGGCGTAGTTGGTGGGATTGTCTGCGGTTGGTAATCAATTAATTCCCCGCGCCGATGTGCTTGCCATTCCCTGATAATGGCATGGCGCTGTATAATTGAATATCCTGAGGTGAGAGTGAGAGTTAATTCCTCATTAAGCTCATACATTTTTTCTTTACGGGTGCCAAAACCAGCTTTTACATCATAAGTTACTGTTCTATACATCAAACCCAAATTTGGGGTTAATGCATTTTCCAGTTCAGAAATCATATTTTCTATATCACGTAAAACATGATCATGACGTTTACCAGTTAACTGTGCAATCTCCAAACTACTCATAGTTTCAACATTAGTTCTTAAATTGAACACATCTATATACTGACGTCCAAACTCTTCGCAAAACTCTCTTAAATACTTTTCTTTAACGTAAGTTTGCTCGTCAATTTTAACAAAGGCGGTTGGACCGTAAGTATAGCCAATCTCAAAGATCGCTATATTATAGCACTCTAGTACGTTTACCGAGATTAGGCGTTGTTTGGGGTCAATTGTGATTGTTTGGTTATTAAATAGAATAACTTTATGATCAGGTGTATTAGACATAATGATTTCTCTGTAAAATTGTTTGAAATTTTCCCACGTTTGAAATGGGAAGTTCGGGGATTCAAACACCGTACAGAGTCGGCTGAGCTTATTTACCTTACGGCTATTTTATTCGCTCGCCCCCGAACATTGTTGTAACTTTGAAAGTTCAGAGTTAGTAATGCTGGGTATAGATATAAAAAAAGCCATGTTTTGCGGGATAGGCTGCACCGCTCTGTAAGGATGTTTGAAGTCCTAGCGGTATTATACCGAAATCATGACTTTTCTGTCAATTATGTGTTAAAAACCTCGTCTTTACGCGGTTGGTTTGTCTATATTAGAAATTTGGCTTAATGTATCATTGAATCCATTTTGAATTATCTCTATAAATGTTTTATTACGTTGTTCAGCATCAGCTACAAGTGACCTATAATCTAAAAAGTTGATTATGGCATTAACGCTTTCAAAGTATTTATAGCAGATTGGATTCTTACCTGACACATAAATTTTGTTATATTGTTTTAGCTCTAATGCTCTAATATTATCGGTAAGATCTAAAAATGCATATAGCCATATTCTAGGCTTATTTTTATCAAATGCGTCATTTGTATAGTCAGCATATTCTAATAACTGCTCTTCAGCCCTCGCTGGAGTAATGTCATTATCAGGTCGCTTTAACTCAATAATGATTATGTCATTAATCTTAGTTTTGTCAGTAGAGTTCGCTGTAATCGTCAATATATCAGGTTGAACTAAGTGTTGACTAAGCTGTGGAAATATGGTTTTTATTTGCTCATTGCTAAAAACTTGATCAAAAGACATAAATCTGTCATCAAATAACCATAGGTTATTAATAAATTTAGATATTTTTTGACTGCTACCCTTAGTATATTGTGGAATAATCAGGTTATGTATTTCTTTTTCTAGCTCATTTTTATCTATCAAATCCTTTATTTTATTTATGGTGAAATTACGATATAAAACATATTCTAGCAATACCCGAGAGGAAAGATCCTGTGACTTCTGATAATCTTCGGCAGTAAGCTCAGATGAATTTCGCTTATCCAAGATTTCTAATTGCTGCCTCATAAATAAATTAGCAGCTTTAGATACAATGGTTTTTTCATCAAATTCCATGGCAGAAAACTCAAATATGCCATTTAAATGAGGATACCTTGATTGCAAATTTTGTCTTATCTGATCATTTTTGGTTAGTATTTCAGGATAATCTTTTTGCATAATTTTTTGAATAGTGCGTTTAACCTCATCGGCAATAACATCATGATACAAATCATTAATAATTTCGGTTCTATCTTTAGAAGCTTTATTATCAAAATAACTACTTTCTAAAGCAAGAATAAAATCATAACCATTTGGCAAAGATTTTACGTTTACAATGTGATATTCAATGGTTCTATTGTCAACACTAACAAAACTAATAATAGAAGATGGTTCATCTGACCCCAATTTGCCATTCTTATTTATACTATACCGTAACTTAAATTCAGTAGGATTGAGTTCATCTAACTGTATCGGTATAAGCTGTTCTTTGAACTCAAAAAGATTTGCACGGGTAAGTGATTTCGATGAAGTTTGAACGCACTCACCACTCTTTTCACAAAAATATGACGTGACTACAATCTCAAAATCTACTAAGCTAAATAGTTTTGGATAGTGCTCATACATTAATTTTTGAGTAATATAGTCACATGAATAAAAGTTTTTATCGTGTACCTTACTTCCTGTAAAATCAAAATATCTAATTTTTGTTAAAGGCTCTGAAACTTCATCGCGTTCTATTTTATTATCAACGCCAAGAGAAAAATCATGATTGAAATCAAAACTAACTTTCTTACTACCTGTTTGGCTATCTATATGATGTTTTTTAAAGTACATAAAAGAAGCAAATCGACCTAACCCTTTGTGGTTACTATCTTTTGGCTTAGCTGCTTCGCTATAATTATCAATATTAGTTTGAGTAAATCCAACACCATTATCAATAAACTCAAGAGCGTCAATTATCGTTGTAGCATTAGGCTTTTTTAGATAAATATTAACTTTAATACGGCTAGCACCAGCATCAAGTGCATTTGCCACAGCTTCATAGTAAACATTCATTAATGAAAATTTTGTAATTTTCCCATAAATTATGTTTGCTAAATTATCATTTCTGATGCTCATAACTAGTCGCTCCTTGTAATTTTCAATATTATACCACATGAAAAATCCTTTAATTGGCTATAAGGTTAGTTTAGTAGGAACGGAGCAATACCAAAATTAAAATATCTTCCAACTCCATTATTAAGCATATTTCTCACACAAAACACCATCGCGAATCAAAATAGCTGCTATTTCAGAAGCCAACACATAATCATCGTGATAGAACTTTAGGCGCTGGCTTTCTAATATAGCTTTCTCATTTGCAAGCATTCTACGAGCATGACGAGCTGATATAGTTAAAGCTGCAGCTAATTCCAGATCATAGCGCACAAGGCTATCACGCCATGCTCGAATAATAACCTTGCCAGCTTCGATATTTTCCTGGTATTTTTTGCCGATAGTGATATACTTTGCAAGATTATCCAACGCTGCATTATCATCAAATCTATCCGTAAATCCATAATAAAAATTTAAAATTGAACATTCCAACGCAGAGCAATGCTTTTCAATTTGCGCTTTAATCCGTTCTGCACGCTTGATTTTCTCTGAAAGTGACTCTTTAGCTTCTGGATTAGTTGTTGCATAAATAGTTTCATAATTCGCAGCAGATAGAGAACTCTGCCGTGCAAGATTACAGATATAAAACAGTGCGGAATTAATTGATTTACATTGCATATTGATTACTTTATTAAATTAGTTTCAGCATCATATTTTTTGCTATTAATCAAGCTATTGATCTCAATATTTAGAGCTTCCGCGTCAGATTCAGCACAGTCAATGATAATCCGTGAGCGCTTAGGCTTTGGCGTAACTTCAACTGCCTCAGTTGATAAATTATCAACATCAGCAGTCATTCGTTCAAGCTCTTCATCGCTAAAGCCGAGTAAATCCATATCAAAACCATCTTCAGCCAATAGTTGCAGCTCAAATGCCAGCGCTTCGGTATCCCATGCCGAATTTTCAGCAATTTTATTGTCAGCAATCCGTAAAGCTTTTTTCTGTGAATCAGATAGTCCAGACAAACGAATAGCTGGAATCTCAGTCAAGTTTAATGTTTTGGCAGCTTCAGTTCTACCATGTCCGGCGATAAGAACGTTATCATCATCAAGCAAAACTGGATTTACAAAACCAAATTCGCTGATAGCGTTCATTAATTGACGAATTTGTTCTGGCGGATGCTTCTTATTATTGCGCTCGTAGTACTTGATTTTATTTGGTGATACCTGAATAATTTGCATGTTAACCTCTTATTTTTGTTTAGTAGTTATAGCCAACACAACGGTTTTGCCGCATTTGCTTACCAAGCTCACGACGGCTGAATCGCTCATTGCTATAGCGACCAAACCACCATTTGCCAAATTCATAAAACGACTTAAATGTCGGATTTTCTTGTCTATTCATTTTACACTCCTGAATGGTTAGAACTTTTTAAACGATAATCATCCCAGTTAAAAACCTGTACAAACTTACCCTGCTGCATCCGCGAAATTACCCGATCTCCAAGCTTAGTTTTAAGATCATCAATAATGTTAGTAATCAGCAAAGTTGGGTGCTTTAAGTTATATCTTGTGTTGATAATATCGAATATTTCATTACGGTCAAAGTCACGGTTAGTAACTGCACCCTCATCAATAATCAGCAAGTCAATATCAATAAATCGCTTGATAACTGATTGCTTGCTCTGCGCTTTATTTGCGAAAGTACTCTGAATGGTATTAACAATATCGCTCATTGTTGCGAATACTGCGGTATAGCCTCGGTTTATCAACTCATTAATTATTGCTGCAGCTAAGTGAGTTTTTCCAGTTCCAGTTGAGCCGGTTAGTATTCCGTGAATGTTTTTTGTTTTTACCTGAGCAAAATTTTCTGCGAAAGAGCGCAAATTATTAACAACCCTAGCCTGAGTTTCACCAGCATAAATCACGTAGTTGTCAAAGGTGCAGTGCTCGAATGAGGGGGGAATTGCTGCACGATTTATCACTGCTTTAATTGCTGCTAATTGGTTTTCCTGTTCTTGTTCTTTCCGTTGTTTTATGTAGTCATAATCTCGTTTGTGAGAGACACAAACAGGACAACTAGTAGCTCTGCTTTCACCTTTTAGAGTGAAAGTCGCAGACATAAACTCGCCATGCTCTTCACACACCAAAGTCTGGTAATTATAAAAATGTTTACTCTCACCTACTATTTCGCTTGTACTAATGAAATCTTTACTCATGGTGATAACCCTCAAATACAGAATTGGTTAACAGGAACATCGAAATGCTCTTGTGCATTATCGTATGACTGAGTTGATAAATCGTGATCATTGACCGCTACTCGCTTTCTGCTTTGCATATCCATGAACTTCTCAACATTTTCAATTGAACCAAAGATGTTGCTAATCTGGTTGTATGCCGTTTGGTTTGGATTTGCCCCCATATGCCACTTTGACTTACTGCAACCTAGAATTGCAGTTTTTAAATCTTGAACAGAAAAATCCTGCAAACGCAGCTTAATCATCTTGCTACGTTTTGCATCGAGTTTAGCTTTGTGTGTTTTCATAATTTCTTGCCAGAATAAAAAGACTTCATTAACTTCATCCGATTTATTCAAACTTTTTTTATTTATTTTTTTATTATCTGTATTCTCTGATACTTCTCTGTTATTTATAACTAAAGGCGCTTTCGCACTATCCGTACAGGCGCTTTCCGCCTTTATTAAAGCGGCGCTTTCCGCCGTTACGTAAAGGCGGTTTAGTACTTTACGTAAAGCGCCTAAATTTAGCTGGTAATAAGTGATTCGGTCTATGGTTGTCCAGTGCACGATTGGAGTAGTAATTTCCGATAAATCATCACCTTTTTTGATTTTGGTACTGATTGCAGCGATAGCTGTATCAAACTCACGACGCGAAAATCCAAGCTCTTCGGTCCAGGACTGATCTGTCTGATAAAGCTCATGCTCGCATGGTTCTTTGAATTTGTAAAATGGTGTGTTTTGATGACCACAGCGATAAATTATCTGCTGCAGGAGAATAGACGCAGTCACGCTTCCGGTGATTCGATTAAATTCTTTACGGTAAGGAATAATGCTGGCATCATGTACGAGTACATTGAGCACACTGAGTTCTGATTCTAACATGATATTTTTGTCCTTTAAAACCAATAAGCAGCACAAGAAGTCCGTATAAAATGAATCTCAGGCGGTAGCTACTCCGCCCTTGACCCACAGGACACTTTTTTAGCCAAGACTATCGAATACCAGCCGTGATTACCCTGCTGATATGCCAAATAGTTGGGCTAAAATTGTTTGCTATTTCAAATTAAATTGAAATAAGAATTATTTACTGTGCATTGTTTACTGCTTTTTGTTCTTGTTTGCTCACTATTGAGTAAAGCTTACTCACTACTGAGTATTAATTACTCACTTTTACTCAGTTTTGTTCAATTCTGCTCAAATGTGAGCAATAATGAACAATTGTGAGTAATCCAACACCAAACAAGCTAAAGACGGGTACAAAATAAATTATCAAATAATAATATTTTGCATAAATCAGAAAAATTTATGATATAATGGAATTATCCTGTTAATAACAGGATTCACGATACCATAATGAGATTTATCTCAGCTTGGTTGGAGTGCTATCAGTTTTGGTCGGCGAAAACTTTGGACTGATAGCACGCGCCCCGTGAGGGAAGAACAAACTGGGCTTTCACCAGTGTGCGCTTTTTGTGTTTGGGCTTGCACCAAACCGCTTTTTAAAATTTAAATGGCTAAAATGCCAAATCATCAAATCTTTATTTGTGAATTGAGAGATGAGGCAATTTGATTAAACAACGTATAAATAAAAAAATAGCTAAAGATATAGTTTCATATTTATATATCCAAAATGGTAGTTATAGTAATCAGTATCAATTAACAAATGCATTAATTCATATTGGATATTCAACTGATGCTATCCATCAAACGATAATTGATATGAAAAAAAACAATCTACTGGACAGCTGGACGGAAGAATCATCTGTACCAGCTTTGCCTGCTACTGTTTATTACAGAGTAACAGATAAATCAAACTTATTACTTGAAAATCAAGTAAAACGTAAAATTATCAAAATATCTTACCATCCGCTAATGGCTATTTTTTTTGGATGGTGTTTAGGGATGTTGACTCCATATGCTTATAAATTTCTTGGTTACATTTTAAGGCATTGACCGTTTTTAATTGGCTACGTATATCTATGAATAATGAGAAAAATGCGCTAGACAAATATGCCATTATAAAAAGGCTGATCCTTGTCCATTTGAGATCGTATTTTAGTTCTTTAATTTCTAATTCATTAGATTTATACATTATTAGCCTTTAATTAAAATATTTACTTTTGGGTTAAACTCGATTAAACAACATTAATTTTTTGTGTTTGGGCTTGCACCAAACCGCTTTTTAAATAGGTTATGGCATAATTTAAGTTAATACTTAAAGACTATCTTTAGCTTTTTCCGCATCTATCCGCTTCTTCAAGAGTGTTGCGTAAGCTTTAAGCATTGATGGGCTTTTAATATTATCAACTTCTTTTCGCATATAACGTCTTAACTGACGGAGTTTTGCAATTAAGAATTTTATTAGTAACATATTTTACTTTCGGGTTAAGCTCGATTAAACAACATTGCCGCGACCTAGCAACATGGCTAGGATTTATGCGGTTGGTGTTATCGGTGGATAAACTACCGATAACGTGATTATACAACAAATATATTCTTATGTGAATATTTAAATATGACAATTGAAGAACTAAGAAGATTAAATATCAATTTAATCATTGAGAAACATAAAAACTTACGTACATTTTGCCTTGAGAGCGGAATTGATTATTCCAACTTATATCAAGTAATCAAAGGCAATCGAACGTTTGGTGAGATTTTAGCGCGTAAGATTGAAGAAAAAACAAATTTACCACATGGTTATTTAGATAAAAATCACAATGAAAATGATACTTTAGAGCCTGATACATTTCGCATACCAGAATATAATGTAAAACTCTCAGCTGGACTTGGTGAGGAAGTAATACACCCTGAAAACATCAAACGCTACCATACTTTTAACGAAGAATTTTTAACTGATTTTAGAGTGAAAAAAAATAATTTAGCAATTGTCCAAGTAGTAGGAGATAGTATGCACCCTACACTTTTAAGCAATGAACTGGTTGTTATTGATTTCTCTCAAAAAGACCCGCTTGACAATCATGTATATGCAATAACAACCCAAAATCAAACATGGGTTAAACGTTACAGAATAACCCCTGCAGGTGGCAAATGGCAATCAGATAATGAAGAATACAGAGAATTTGATAAACCTCTAAATGATGGTACACCAGTTATACCAGTTGGATTAGTGCTATTCTCACTTGGTAGAAAAATTAATTAACCAATGTTGCCGAGTAGCCAGCACTCAATAACAATAATAAGCTGTATGGATAACTAAGATCAGAAAACAGTAGTAATTAAAACAATTGAAATATACAAAGTGGTAGAATTACGTTCTTCAAATCAATATTTTATCGGAACAAAATAAATGTCAAAAGTAATATCATTCTTTAATCACAAAGGTGGTGTAGGTAAAACTACCCTAGCTCATAATATTGCTTGGCATTTAGCAAACAAAGGTAAAAAAGTACTTTTGATTGATGCAGATCCTCAATGTAATTTAACTGGTTTAGTGCATGGATTTTCTGATGAAATAGAATATGATTTATTTAATGATAAGGCATATAAGTTAAGCGATTTTTTAAGCATATATGAATATTTAACTCCTAGATTGTTTACTGCGGGAAGTGATTTAGAAAATTTAAAGAAACCACTCTTTGTACATAGTCACAGCCAAGAAAATATAACGCTATTATCTGGTGATATAAGAGCGTCTGAGTATGATTTTGAATTTATTGACGCAATTAGAACTAAGTCCATGGCTACAAAACATATACCTGTTGTTTTTGAACGTTCCATTAAAGAACTTAGTAAAGATTACGACTTCACATTGATTGATTTATCTCCCAATTTAGGTGTATTCAACATGTTTAATGTAATGTCATCAGATTATTTTATTGTCCCTGTTTTTCCTAGCTTTTTTTGTTTACAGGCTATTGATAATTTAAAAAGTGTTTTCAAACAATGGAATACCCAAATTGACTACTACAGAGCAGATAAGTTTAATGAAATGGGGATTACCGCAAGACCAAAATTTTTAGGGCTAGTTTCTCAAAACTTTAGAAAACATAATAGTGGTGATACTGGTGTAGCTAAGTCTTTCAAAGAATGGGAGGAGAAAGTTAACACATCTGCCAAAGATTTAGCATCAACATTATTTACTTACGATATGGCAATATCTGGCACAATCTTTAAAGAATTATTTAAGGGTGAAGATCCATATTGTATCGCTAGAATATCTGACTTTAATCAGTTAAAAACAGTATCAGAAAAACATGGTGTACCAGTAGTTGGAATTGATAGAACTATTCTTTCTCAAGAAAGCATAGCAATACCACATTATGAGGAACAGATAACTAACTACAAAGTAATTTTTGATAAAATCATAGATGGATTAATAAAACTATAGAACCACCAAGCTCTGATAGCTTTTCATGAAAAACAAAACCCGGTAAATTTACCGGGTTACTTATTTACTACTCCGTTACAAGCTCTCTCTTTAATAAATAGATAACATAAATCAAGCTCTTGCGCGCGTTTTTGTAACTCAAGATATAAATCGTCATCAATATCAACTTCAAATTTCATGAATAGATTTTTTCAGGCAAATTTAATCGTATCAAAATTAACACTAACATTAGCTTGCATCCCCTTTTCGTGCATAAAGCTATTAGCTTCATCTTGTAGTGCTAAACGCACAAACTCAGTCGTTGAGTAACCAAGTTTTTCGGCATACTCATAGGCTTTTTTGGGGCTAACAAATTTACGTCCATGCTCAATATCACTAAGGTAGGAAGCTGAAATCCCAAGCTTTTCAGCAAATTCCTTTAAGGTTAACTCATCGCATAGACGAATAGTTTTGAGATTATCACCCAAAGATTCATCTTCACCAAGTAACTCATCTAAATATCTAGCCAAGCTTCTAGTAGTCATGTTTATTTACCTCTATAACAATAATTTTAACCGAGTTTTGTTCTTCAATATAAATTGCTCTGTAGGCTTTATTTAAGCGAATCGAGCGCTGACCTTTTCTATCACCAGCTAATGGCTCGTCATGATAACCCGGTATTTTTCTAGCCATGATAATTCCCTGATGATTCACTAATTTAACCCACATTTTTAATTTTTTTAAAATCTGATGTGGAATTTTAGCTAAGTCTTTCTCTACTTTTTTATCAAACTGAACAATATCTTGTGAATAAATCAACTTCATTAAAATAACCTTTGTTTAATTACCAGAATTATACACCTTTTTAGTGTATGTAACAATTTAATTTACTTATAACACTATTTACCATAAAAACGTCACATGCCACAATATACTATTTTGATTCTATTTTTTGCACTGCATGATAAATTATATTCACATATGAATACATAAATCTTGACATAATATATTCTTTAGTGACATAATAACGCTATAGCTTGGTTGTATAGCCAACCAAACAAAGCTCTTTAACAAGTTAAATCTACGAGATGGAAATCCACTCTGTCATAAGTGAGTGCAATATAACTTGTGATATATAGATTGCAACTAATAGCGATTATCGTCATAACATTTGATAGTCGCTATCGTGATGTAATTTACAGGAAGGGTTAAAATGAAAAAAAAGTTTAAATTTATTCCAAGAAAGTTTAAACCAAAAAAATCAAAAATAACTTCAATGACATTTGAAGAAATTATTGCTATTCATAGAGCAGAAAGTGAGGATATAGCTACAATAATAGCTAAACGTGATAGCAATTTAATTTTAATCAGCGAATGTTGCAAAAATTTGGTATAGCGTTATAACTATGCCGTTATTTGATTTATATTTGTAACTTTTGCAACCCCGTTAATTAATGTCTCCACGTCATTTTTAGTTGGTTCTTCAGATTTATTATGAACACACTGATTTCTAATGGTGGCAAGCATAGAAATATGCTTATACTCAGTCAGTGTTATAACTTCTTCTTTTTTTAAAAACTCATTATAATCATTGATACTAGGATCTTTTTTAGGAAGTTTTAGATTATTACTTTCACATATTTGTGCGAAATATGATTCTAGTACTACGCCAGCAATAGCTCCAGCTGCTCGATAAAAACCTTTATTTATTAGTTCTTTTGCTGCTTCAAGTTCTGAATCAAATAAATCAGCTTGAAGTAGTCGCTTAATGTCAAATAAAGAAGAATCAAATCGCTCATAACAAGCTTTTAATATTGCTCGTTGTTGTGTAAATTTTGGAATTGCCGCTTCCAGAGTAACTACGCCTTTTTGCCTAATACCATTTAGAAAATCTTCAATAACATATGACGAATAGTTAATTATACTTCTATTTTCAGGTATTTTATATTGTCTAATAAAATCATCTAACCTCTCAGGTAATAAGAGTTTAATTATAGATATAGATTTAGAATACCATTCTTGATAACCCAGCTGAAAGCAAGGTAAATTATTAATATAATTAGTTAAGTTTTCTGGTTCTACTCTACCATTATCACAAAATAATTTTTTAAGTTCTTCATTTGAATAACAAGAAGCAAACATTGAGTCCAAAAGAAGAAAGCCGAACTCCCTTAAGTCAATCAAGTCATTTTTATATTTTTCTAAATTATTAACACTATTTATAGTAGTTACATCCATGATGTTCCTTTTTTAGGAGTAAATAGTTGTGTGAGAACTCTATTATAACAATCACCAAGGGAACATCATGAATTTAACTGTTTTAAAGGAAGATATATGAGAGTTAATCTGTGGCTAAATATAGACAAGATGTCTAATGTGGAGCTGGAAGATTTTATAGTAGATTTTGCTGGTATGGGTTTTATCAATAACACTGACATTGAATATACGCTAAACATAAACTGTCCAGATTTTTTTCTGGCGGAAGCTATTGATTAGAGGTAATTATGGAAATTATTAAATTTATTTATGAACATTGGTTTTTAACTATTGTATTTTTATTGTTTTTGGGTATTGCATTGCATAAATAATTTAACTAACTGGAGTAAATATAATGAGTAAAGCAAGAGACAACCTCCGCGCTGCAGTTTATGCTATTCAAAAAGCAGAACGAATTAGTGCAAAATCATGCGCTATTGCCGAACGTCATATCATAAAAGGTCAAATCACCAATTATGATAACTTTTATCAACCAAAGAAAAGGAGAAACGCAATTGTTAGAGAACGAACTTAAACAAGATTGGACCAGAGAAGAGATCTGTGCCGCTTGTGGTTTCACTGTTGAATGGTTCCGGCAACTTAAAAATGCTGGCAAAATTCCACCACCCGACGATACTAATCGTAAGCCTTATATCTGGTACCGCCGAACAATTTTACCATTTATTGAAAAATGGCTCGAAAGCAAAACCTCTCAACCACCCCAACCCTGACGAAAGTCGGGTTTTTTTTATACATCAAAAACCAAGTTAACCATAGCCCACATTTAAACATGTAGGCTTTATTTATTGGAATTTAAAATGAGCGATAAAATTTATCAGGAACTAAAGGCAAAATATCATAAATCAGCTATTTCAAAACGAGAGCTGGCGGAGGAGTTAGGTTGCTCTGAGAGCACCATTAACTATTACATATCCAAAGGCATTAACTTACCAAACTATAAGAAGCTACAAGGCAAAGGTAACGGGGGAAAAGTAATTTTCCCACTTCATGAAGTAGCTGTTTTCTTATCAAAAAATTTGCAAATAGGAGAAAAAATAGACAGTAACTTCAGCAACAAACTTTAATCACAATCAGATTAGCTACCTGATTTTTTATTTTTACCCACAGGACAATATCATGTTTCAAATCATTCAATATGATCTCTCAGATCACAACCGTGAGCATTTAGTTAAACAAGTAATGAGCGGCAGGATTGCTCAATGCTTAATCAGACTATGGAATCAAAGCGCGGAACAATATGGCGCTGCAGTTCAATACTACGCCAACTATGTTGGTTAATTTTGGAGATAACTATGAACACAAATACAGCAAGCAATCCCCTATCCTCGATTAACCAGCAAATACTTGATGGATTTAGCACCCAACATAATTTATGGGCGCGGGCTTTAATCTCAACCGATGAATATTGTAGTTATATTGAAGCGAATGAGAATAAATTCAGCGAAGAGCTTTACTTTGGGCATATCCAGCAAACGTTGAATTTACTTCCAAATATTCCGAACTACCAGCGCTTATTCGCAATTCATTCACGAATTAGCCAAAAACTAACAAAAGACTTAACTTTGAGGATTGATAATGCAGAAAATAGCATGTGATATTGGTTACGGTTTTACCAAATATAAAACCGACAAAATGGTAGCAAGTTTCCCATCCGCAATTGCTCACGCGCGTAAGCATCAAGCGGATATAGCGTTGAACTTGGCTCACGAATTTGAGGGTGGTCGTTATTTACTTGGTGATGCTGCAGTTAGAAATGCGCTGACAACGCGTGATTATAGTTGGCTAGCAAAATATGCACCGCTGCTACTCTTTGAAGCGATTAATCAAGCAGCGTTCAATCTGGTTGATGAGATTCAACTAGTAACTGGGCTTAGTTTATTGAACTGGTCCAAGCGTAATGAGTTTGCCGAACGACTAAGCGATTTTGTTGTCGATAAAATCCGTGTGAATAACATCAAAATTACGCTAGTGCCACAAGGTAAAGGCGTGTACTTGGATTGTTTGGCAAGAGTTGCGGGCTTGGCTAATCAATTATGCTTGATTGTTGATATTGGAACTAATACGCTTGACGTGATTCCATTTGAGGCTGGCAAGGCTTTAGCGGCCGAAGCATATGCGACATGTGATGGAATGAATCAAGTTATTCAGGAGATACAAAAGCTAGTTAATCGTGAGTTTGGTATTTCGGTCAGTGAAGCCGAGGTTACCAAGATCATTAGAACTAATCAAATTAGCATTGCCGGTGAAACCCGTGATTTATCGGTGTGGATTGAAGAAGAAAAGCAGATTTATTTTGAAATGATTTTAAATCAGATCCGAAGTAAAAACGCTGATTTATTCAAACGTGCCGATATAATTATCTTTGCCGGTGGTGGGGCTAATTATGCTCCAGATTATCTACCAGAGAGTAAACAGTTTTACTTCGTACCAGAACCAGAAAACTCTAATGTAAATGGTTATTTTACGTTACTTGGTGATTAGCTATGGCAAGGCTACAAATAATTATAGCTGATGAGGTTGAAGAAATACTGAATCACTTTAGCCGAGCTAGTGAAAAACGTTTATTCATTGAGTATGCAATTAAATCAGCTGCTAAAAATCCAGAAATTTGTGAGATTTTTGAATTGAATAGAACTCAACTATCAGTGCCAATAAAAGATAAACTATCAATGAACGTGATTCAGGTTGCAAAACATAAGCCTGCAGCTACAGTTACTATTGACGAAGAGTTTAGTGATGAATGATTGCGATAACCTAAGCTATTACATTAACTCACGCAGCAATGGCAAGCGCTTTTTTGTTTTTTCTGCTACTGATTTAGAACGATACAATCAAAGAGCCGCTAATCCGGTAACTATGGAGCAGCTTAATCATCTTGGTTGGTATGAAGTCTGCGGTTTAAAAGACCGCTTGATTTATTTACGAAGGGAGTAGGCAAATTTGAGGATGATTTTTGAATTAACCCTTATTGTGGCACTAGCTATCTTGTTGATTAGTCTAGTGCCTTTTTTATTACGGTAACTATTTTTTAGGATAAATATAATGTTAGATATAAATGAAATCGTTCAATCAAAGCTAACTGAGTTAGCTGAAAGCAAAACAATTGAAACAGAAATTCAGAAAACAATTGAAAGTACAATTCTTAAAGAAGTTAGAGATACTTTCTCATCTTATGAATTTAGAAAAGTAATTGGTAATCGGCTTACTGAGCAGTTTTCTCAATGTTTTGCAAAAATTGATTTTAGTTCTTACAATGGATTTATTCTCAATGCATTAACTAGTTTAATTGAAAATCAATGCAAGCAAGATATCATCGAAAAAGCACAGCAGCAAATAAATGATATGCTATTCATTAAGCGTGAATCAATTAAATTGTCGTGGCTAGCGGACAGATATACAGAGTATCTAAATAGTAATGTGGATGAAGAGGATAAATATAACGTTAATGGTAGGTGGCATTTTGAAGTTCTTGAAGATGTTAGTGAACATGTTTCTGGTCTCAAAGAAATAGTAATGGGTCTTTCTCAACCTGAGCGCAGATATTCTGCTGATGATCATCTTGTTAGATTGGGTATATGGCATGATGAACGTATTTATCGACTTAGTTTTGAAGGTAAAGATATGAAAAATCTATCTACTTTTGGAGGTATGTCAGATTTTGAAGCCTTGCTTTTCAACTTGGTGATGAATGAAACAAAGATAGAATGGGATGATTTGGAGCCACACACTAGTCTTGATATTGACTATTAAAATTAGTGTCTTTTCTTTTACGGTAACTATTTTTAATTTTTAGGAGTCTTTAATCATGAAACAAGTGGTTAAAAAAGAATTTATTACCGAAGCCGATTTGATTAAACGCGGTTGGAGGGTGGATGCTATTCCTTTTTATCTAAAAGCGGAACAGAAAAAGGGAGTAGTTGATGGAATATTAACTAATCTTTACAGCAAAGAAAACGTTATTCGAGCAGAGAATTTTATCAAACGAACCTGTGCTGTAGATATTGCTTTTGCTTGATAAAACTTACTCACTCATGAATTTGAGTGAGCATCTAACATACAGGACATTGACTGCAGCGCATTGCGAAGTGCGTTGTTTTGAATGGCTTGCAACAGTGGGCTTAGAGATGCTGATTCAGGAGATAGTCAGTAGTTTTAAGCCTATTTAATTTTACTTAATTGTACATAGTTGACAAAAAAGCATACTATGGTATAATAGCGGTGGAACTAATTTTATTGGTTCTAACAGGAACGCAGCTTTGGGAGTAGCTAACTTCTTCTTTACGGAAGAGCTGGGATGGAAAAACCCAGCCTTAGCTGGGTAAAAACTACTTGAAGAACTCTATCTTAACACCTAAGATAGTGATTTTTCTAATTTTTTTCCATTTCGCTACAACGATTATTGATAGTAATCCTAGTAATGAAATCAAGGCGCTGATCATAGTTACTCCTATGAAACGCGTTGTCACTCGTGGGATGGAATTGTTGTCGCAATACATCCCACCCCTCCTACCTTGCAGTAGTTAACAGAATTATACCATAAGACCGTCAATATTCATTATTGGCGGTTTTTTATTGACATGATGAGCCATATTGCGATAGAATACCGCTTAGGACTTAGAAACTCCTTTTTCAACAGGCGGTAACGCCTAACCGTAATTATGGCTTTTTTTATATCTATACCCAATCATTGGGCGTAGCTCTAGCTACAATCAATGTCGGGGTGAGCGAATACAATAGCCGTAAGGTAAATAAGCTCAGCCGTCCTGTTGCGGTGTTTCTAACCCCCGACTTCCTACTTAGAAACTAGGAAAAATAGAAACAATCTTTTCAACAGGAAATCATCATGTCAACACAACTTAGTGCTGCTGATGTCATTGCTATTGACATCAACGGTCATACTATTACTATAGTTCCATCACAACAATTTATTACATGCAACATTGAGCAAGCATTAGGCTGGCAATGGAACGCTTGCCTCGGTCTTGTAGGCTGGCGCTGGGTAGCCATTGATGGCGTAACTCATTCGTTTTTCTCATTCAAACAAATTCAATACATGGCGGAAAAGCTAAATAAGCAAATCCCAACTATCTTACACAAATATATTTACCCACTAACCAGACATGATGACAAGGAGAATCAAATCATGACTACTAACCAACTTATTAACCTTTATGAACAAAAAAGCAACAATGGTTTAGTTCAAACTGTTGAAGCCCGTGAAATCCACAAATTTTTAGAGAGTAAGCGAGAATTTGCACACTGGGTAAAAGATCGTATCGAACAGTTTGATTTTATTGAAAATGAAGATTTTGTCAGAGTTGACAATTTTGTCAAACGTGGGCATAACAGTAACTTAGGTACAAAAACAAAAGATTATTACTTTACCTTATCTGCAGCAAAAGAATTAGCAATGGTAGAAAATAATGCAAAAGGAAAAGAAGCGCGAAAGTATTTCATCGAATGCGAGAAGAAAGCTCAAAATCCACAGATTGAACATAAACCAGAACCAGTAAAAGTTATCAGGCACACAAATGCATCTGCTATGCGTGCTGCTGACCGCATGATTGAGAAAATGACGATTAGCGATGATCGCAAAACTTTAGCCAGAGCATACTTGCTTCATAAAGAGTATGACATTCCGGTTGAAACGATGCTGCCTGCAGTAGCCCATAAGTTAAATGCAACAGAAATTGGCAAGCAGCTAGGAATATCTGCCAATATGGTTGGCAGAATAACTAATGAACTTGGCATTAAGAATGATTCGGCATTATGTGAGCTTCGGTTGGATAAGTCACCACACAGTAGCAAACAAATTGAGACATGTTACTATGCCCCATCGGTAATGGATATGGTTAAAGCCAAGTTAAATGAAAGGAAAGTATCTTGAGCCAACTAAGAGTCGAATATTTTGGGAGCCAGACAGTTAGGTTTGTAACCGATTTTGCTGGTGATGAGTGGGTTAATCTCACTGATTTGCGAAATACACAAAAATAACGAATTATCCACAGATAGCTCACACAAGTTGTGAGCTATTCTTTTTGTAACCACTAAAACAGGAGTTTATAATGAGTGACATACTAATTGAGTACTACAGGCTGCAGCTCGATGCTGCGATTGAATTAATGTTGAGTTTATGGAGGGTGTGATGGAAACATATGTTAAATTAGGGTGGATTAAACTAAGCGCGTTTGCAAAACTCACCGGAATTAGTGAAATAGCAGTAAAAAGACGTAAAGAAAATGTTAATTATCCTGCTTGGCGAGTTGGTGCAGGAATGGTCAAGCTGCTTAGGGATGGTCATTATGTCAACTATGAGGAATATTTAAAATGGGCAGAAAAGCAGCCGTCAGTAGCGGCATAAGAGAACGAAACGGACGAATTGAAATAGACTTTTATTATCGCGGTGTTCGTTGTCGTGAAACATTACAACTTGAACCAAACCTTAAAAATCTAAAATATGTGGCTCAACTAAGAGCCGCTATTCTTTTTGATATTAGTCTGAATAAATTTGACTATGCGACGTATTTCCCAGGCTCTCAACGAGTGAAGCAATTTGCTACAGTTCAAAATTTTACAATGCATGAATTATTGAATCGACAGATTGAGCTTTACACTGGACGTGAGTTAAACGGCAATATGTCAATTTCAACGTTGCAGGGGTATGTGAACTCAATCCAAGCACACTTAATCCCGTCATTTGGCAAATATGACATAACCGAGTTAAGCCCAATGTTAATTAAAGATTGGATATATTCGTTAAATTGCTCAGCTAAGACAATTCGTAATACATTAATTCCACTAAGTAAGGTTCTCAAAACTGCACTCAATGATAGATTAATCAAGTCTAATCCACTTGAAGATTTGGACTTAGACGAAATAATAAAGGATATTGCCAGGCCATCAATCAGAGAGAAGATAGACCCATTTTCTACGGAGGAAAAAGAGTATTTGATTAATATCGCTACTGGACAGCTAAAAAATATAGTTCAATTCAATTTTTGGGCTGGGTTGCGAACAGGTGAATTAATTGCGTTACGTTGGCAAGATGTCGATCTTGAAAATAAAATAATTCACGTTAAGCATAATATAGTTCGAGGAAAGGAGAAAGCACCAAAAACTAAATCTGGGGTCCGTAAAATTATCATGTTGCCACAAGCTGAAATAGCTCTAATTCGACAGTTTGAAATTACTGGTGCACAAAATGATTTTGTATTCCATAATCCTACTTATAATTTGCCATGGGCTAACGACCAAGCAATTCGACAGCAATGGCAAAAATTATTCAAAGATGGTAAAGTGCGATACAGATATTTTTATCAAACTAGGCATACTTATGCAAGCACTCTGTTAACGAATGGAGAAAATATTGCGTGGATTGCTACCCAGCTTGGGCATATTAACACGGAAATGGTGATTAAAAACTATGGTAAATTTATTCCTGATTCGGGTGTAATTGGGGGGTATAAGATGAAAGGTAATTATTAACTTTAGTCACTGTATGGTCACTGTGTTATTTTATTATGTTTTAACGGGTTGATTTAGTTGATTTTTACTGGCGGAAAAGGCGGGATTCGAACCCGCGAGACGTTTTACCGTCTGCTCCCTTTCCAAGGGAGTACCTTCGGCCACTCAGACACTTTTCCTGATGAAAAACACAGGCGCTATTATAAAATAAGCATTATATTTTTGCCTAAATTTTTTCAGATTTGATAAGCTACTATACAATAAACCTTACACATCCAAGCATTGATTAAAAGCTGGATTCATAACCAGTAGAATAATCTTGATTGAAATGATACTCTTCAGCCACCTCATCATCAGCCACTGAATTAGTACGATTTGCCAAAATATGCACCTCATTAGCTACAATTTCGGTTGTGAAACGATTGTTATTTTGCTGGTCCTGCCATTTACGCGTGCGCAAACGTCCTTCAACATACATATGACTGCCCTTTTGCGCAAATTTACCAATAATTTCAGCTAATTTACCGTAAACAACCACACGATGCCATTCAGTTTGCTCTTTTTTCTCGCCTGAAGCTTTATCACGCCATGCCTCTGTAGTAGCCAAACTAAAACTAGTTACTGGCTCATTATTCATCATATAACGTACTTCTGGATCCCCACCAAGATTACCGATCAGAATTACTTTATTCACAGACCCTCTAGCCATAATATTGTCCCCATATCTCATAAAAAAAATTATACTAAAGCAACAGATTTATCACCTATACGTTAGTTTAACATAGCAACAAAAAGCAATCAATACATACAAATAGAAGCATTTTAAATAAACCTTTTCACATCAATGACTTCCGGAATAATCAAAAAATAAGCACATAAATTTTTAATTGATGCAGCGCAAAAAAGAAGCTTTTTGCAACAAATCAACCTAATTATCTAGAAGATAATGTCTAAATGCAGATAATATGCACTAGCAGTAAAACGAAATAGAAAGTGTATTTTTGCAAGCTAAGTTTATGGGTTAATTTATGATATAATTAGTGTCCTTTTTAAAAGAGATAGATCAGAATGCTAGATACAATTGTCATTCGCGGTGCACGCACCCATAACCTGAAAAATATAGATCTGGATATTCCTAAAAACAAACTAGTTGTAATTACAGGACTGTCTGGTTCGGGAAAATCGTCATTGGCGTTTGATACCCTTTATGCTGAAGGACAACGGCGCTATGTTGAATCATTATCCGCTTACGCCAGACAGTTTTTACAGCAAATGGACAAGCCTGAAGTTGATTTGATTGAAGGACTATCACCAGCAATTTCAATTGAACAAAAAGCTACTTCACATAATCCACGTTCAACAGTTGGGACAGTTACCGAAATCTATGATTATTTACGCTTACTTTTTGCCCGAGCAGGTACACCATTCTGCCCTACTCATAAAAATGCGCTGCAAACTCAGTCGGTTGGACAAATTGTAGACACTATTCTCGAATTACCAGTAGATAGTAAGATAATGCTACTTGCGCCACTTATGGTTAATCGCAAAGGTGAACATATTGACTTACTCAACCATATTCAGGCATTAGGTTTTACTAAAGTGCGGATTAATAATACACTCTACAATCTGGGTGAAACGCCTCCACTAGATAAGAATAAAAAGCATACCATTGAAATAGTTGTTGATCGCTTAAAAATTCGCGAAGACATCAAACAACGCCTAACTGATTCGGTTGAAACTGGGCTTAATCATGGCGAAAGTAAAATTAAATTAGTTAATCTGGAGGATAATAGCGAAAAATGGTTTTCCAGTAAGTTTGCTTGTCCGGAGTGTGATTACTCAATTCCTGAGTTAGAACCGCGGATTTTTTCATTCAATAACCCCATTGGTGCCTGTCCACAATGTGATGGTTTAGGGCATATAACCTTTTTTGATCCCAATAAAGTTATAACTGGTCCGGAATTATCGATTGGTGATGGTGCAATTAAAGGTTGGGATAAACGCAATCAATATACCTACCAGATGTTGTTGTCACTAGCTAAGCACTATAAATTTGATATTGAAAAACCATGGAATGAATTAGACAAAAAAATTCAGCAGATATTACTCTACGGTTCAGGAGATGAATTAATTAACTTTAATATTCTCAACGAGCGAGGTGGTTACCGCAGTAGCAAACAAACTTTTGAAGGTGTCGTTAATACACTTGAACGACGCTATTTTGAAACCGATAGCTCACATATCAAAGAAGAATTAGCAAAATATCAAAATAATCGCGAATGTCCAGAGTGTCACGGTTCACGTTTACGTAAAGAAGCCCAATGTGTAACTGTTGGGCAATATAATTTATCAGCAATTAGCGCTTGGCAACTCAAAAAATGCTACGAGTATTTTAGTGATTTACATTTAGAAGGTCACAAGCAAGAAATCGCAACTAAAATCGTTAAAGAAATTAATACGCGCCTTGGCTTTTTAATTGATGTTGGTTTGGATTATCTAACGCTAAATCGTTCTGCAGATACCTTGTCGGGCGGAGAAGCGCAGCGGATTCGTTTAGCCAGCCAAATTGGCTCAGGATTGACTGGTGTGATGTACGTATTGGATGAGCCATCAATTGGACTACATCAGCGCGACAATGATCGCTTGATCGGCACGCTTACCAAGTTGCGTGACTTAGGTAATACGGTAATTGTAGTGGAACATGATGAAGATGCGATTTTACATGCTGATTACCTAGTTGATATTGGTCCTGGTGCTGGCGAACATGGTGGAGAAGTTATTTTTGCTGGTTTACCTCCCGAAATTCGTAAATGCCCCAACTCTATTACTGGACAATATCTTTCGGGAGCTAAGCAAATTGCGATCCCAGCAAAACGACGCAAACAAGATAAAGGTTATCTAACTTTAACCGAAGCAAGTGGAAACAATCTTAAAAAAGTTAATCTGGAAATCCCCGTAGCTAATTTAGTCTGCATAACTGGTGTATCAGGGTCAGGTAAATCAACTTTAATCAATGACACACTCTATCGGGCGCTGGCACAACACCTTTATGATAGTAGCCAATCGCCTGATGTATTCAAACAAATCAATGGGCTTGAACACTTTGATAAAGTAATTAATGTTGATCAAAGTCCAATTGGGCGAACACCACGCTCTAATCCAGCTACCTATACTGGCTTATTTACGCCAATCCGTGAGCTATTTACACAAGTAACGGTGGCTCGTGAACGTGGTTATGGACCAGGAAGATTTTCTTTCAATGTCAAAGGTGGGCGCTGTGAGGCCTGTCAGGGTGATGGCTTAATCAAGGTTGAAATGCACTTCTTGCCAGATATCTATGTTTTATGTGACACTTGTAAAGGTAAACGTTATAACCGTGAAACCCTAGAAGTTCTCTACAAAGGTAAAAACATCCATGAGGTGTTAGAAATGACGGTAGAAGAATCATTGGAGTTTTTTAGTGCGATTCCGGTAATTTCACGTAAATTAAAAACACTTATTGATGTTGGTTTGGGCTATATCCGTCTTGGTCAATCGGCAACAACTCTCTCAGGCGGTGAAGCACAACGAGTTAAGCTTGCTCTTGAGTTATCTAAGCGTGATACCGGACGAACGATGTATATTCTGGATGAGCCAACAACTGGCTTACATTTCCATGATATTGATTTGCTGCTTAAAGTATTACATAAATTTGCTGATCATGGTAACACTGTCGTGGTTATTGAACATAATTTAGACGTAATCAAAACTGCGGACTGGGTTATTGACTTGGGTCCGGAAGGCGGCGAAGGCGGCGGTAAAATTATCGCAACAGGAACGCCTGAACAAATTGTAAAATTAAACAAAGGCTATACCGGTAAATATCTAGCACCAGTACTAAAAAAGAGTAAATAATCAGTAAATATTATGCGGCACTATTCATTTACAGGAAAAGTCTGGAGATATGCTGGTAAAGCAGCATGGTATTTTGTAACGCTGCCCGAAGAGTTGGCAGATGAAATCAAAGCATTAAAATCTCTGCATATTGGCTATAGTGGTGGATTTGGTTCAATAAAAGTATCCACAACCATTGGAGTTAGTCAATGGGAGACTTCAGTTTTTCCAGATAAGAAAAGTGGATCTTATTTACTGCCATTAAAGAAATCGGTGCGTGAGGCTAATTTGCTTGAGGATGGAAGTTCAATAACAATAAAATTAGTCATGATTGGCATATAGTAAATAGTTGGTATAAATTACCTCTAGACAAATCTAAAAGGAAGCAATAAAATGACAACTAATCAATGGAACGCAGAATTTTATAACGATAAACATAATTTTGTAACTAATTACGGTGATAACGTAGTTGAATTGCTAAACCCGCAGGCCAATGAAACAATTTTGGATTTAGGCTGTGGTAGTGGTGGATTAACCGCCAAAATTGCTGAAATTGCAGCTAAATGCTATGGTATTGATTTTTCGGCTGAAATGATTGCCAAAGCGCAACAAGACTACCCTACTATTAATTTCTTACAACATAATGCAGAACAAGCTTTTCCATTTACAGAGAAATTTGATGCGGTTTTCTCCAATGCAGCTCTACACTGGATGATGAATGCCGAAGCGGTTATTAAGAATGTTGCTGCAAGCTTAAAACCTAATGGTCGTTTTGTCTTTGAAATGGGTGGTCATGGCAATGTTGCACAGGTTTTAAATGCAATTCAATCTGCGGCTAATGATTTCAAACTTGGGGAATTAGCATTAATCAATTATTATCCAAAAATTAGTGAATACAGCACACTCTTGGAGCAGAATGGCTTTAAAGTAACATTTGCTATTTTATTTGAACGCCCAACTTTACTTGATGGTGAACAAGGATTACAAAACTGGGTTCGGATGTTTCGCAATAATGTAATAGCGTCTATCCCTGAAGAACGGCAACAAGAATTTTTAAAGTTAGTAGATAGTTACGGAAGAGATAAACTCTATCACGATGGTAAATGGTATGCAGATTACGTTCGGCTTAGAATGATTGCGGTTAAGCTATAATTATGCTAAAAAGAATCCTTACCGACCAAAGATTGCAATCTCTTAGTAATAATGGTCATTGGCAAACAATTTGGCCACGTTACCTGACTAATCACTTGTTAAACCTTGATTATCAGCGCCAACGAATCTATACACCAGATGGGGATTTTATTGATTTGGACTGGGTAAACTCTGGAGTTATTGATAAACCTACAGTAATATTATTTCATGGAATGGAAGGTAATTCGCAAAGTCATTATGCCAGACGGATCATGTATCACCTGCAAACCATTGGCTGGAGGGGGTGCGTGGCGCATGCGCGAGGCTGCAGCGGTGAATTAAATGCAACACTAAGTTCATATCATGCTGGACTTACTAGTGATATTCAATTAGTAGTTGAAACAGTTAAAAAAATTACTCCATCGCAACTTTTTATCGTAGGAATATCGCTTGGTGGTAATGCCATGCTTAAGTTTCTAGGTGAGAATAGTCCAGCATCTACAATGGTGAACGCAGCCTGTGCCATCTCCGTACCTTTTGATTTAGAGCTAACTTCTGAACATATGAATAATGGTTTAAGCAAAAGATTATATACACCATACTTCATGAAGAGCCTGTTGCCAAAAATGAAGTCATATGCTGAGAAATTCCCGCAAAATTTTAGCTTGCACCCAGAAGTTAAAACCATGCATGAATTTAATGAACTATATATCACTCAAATGTATAGTTTTAAAAATGCAATGGAATACTATGCCCAGTCAAGTTCTATTAATTTTCTAAAAAATATTACTATCCCAACACTATTAATTCAAGCTATAAATGATCCGATGATTCCAATATCTAGTTTGCCAAAGCAGAAACAATTAAGCCCTACTATTAGATTTGTCAAGTTAAATTCAGGTGGACACGCAGGATTTGTTAGCAATAACCGCAATCTTAAAAAGGCTTTACTTAAACTACCGCAAATTATGGTACAATACTACCGTAATTATTCTAATTTGAGAGGAAACATTATGTCTTTAAAATCTGTAGCACAACAAACTTTAGGTCTTATTGATTTAACTACATTAAATGATAATGATACTAATGAAATCGTAGTTGAATTATGCAAAAAAGCCAGCACTGAATTTGGTTCAGTTCCTGCAATTTGCATTTTCCGTCAATTTATTCCTGCAGCAAAAGAATATTTCCAACAAAATAAATTAAACATTAAAATTGCGACTGTGACTAATTTTCCACATGGTGGTACTGATCTGGAATTAGCACTGAAAGAAACGCAAGAAGCTATTGATCTTGGTGCGGATGAAGTTGATATTGTATTTCCATATCGTGCGTTAATGAACGGTGATACTGCAATCGGCGCAGAAATGATAAAAAAAGCGAAACAAATTTGTGGTAACAAAACGCTAAAAGTAATCATTGAAAGCGGCGTGCTGAATGATCCAAAATTAATTGAACAAGCAAGTGATATTTCAATTGCAAATGGTGCTGATTTTATTAAAACCTCAACTGGTAAAGTAGCAGTTAATGCGACTTTGGAAGCAACTGAGATTATGTTAAACTCAATTAAAAAAAATAATAAACCATGCGGCTTTAAAGCTGCAGGAGGCATTCGCTCAGTAGCTGAAGCTAAAGAATATTTAGAATTAACTGCGCGGATTATGGGTAAAGATTGGATTAATGCTAATAATTTCCGTTTTGGCGCATCCAGCATCCTAACCGATGTATTAAATATCCTAAACGATCGTGAAAGTGTTATTAATAACAACTTATATTAAGAGCAGAGGTGCATTATGCAAAAACGTGTAATTGTAATGGTTTTGGACTCTTTTGGAATTGGCAATCTACCCGATGCAGCCAAATTTGGTGATAGTGGTAGTGATACATTAGGTCATATTGATCAATATGCCAAAGAGCATAACCTTGACTTTAAAATTCCTAATTTATTAAAACTAGGTCTAGGTAAAGCTTATCAGCTAGTAAATGGCAAAACACTTCATGCAGATACTGGTGATTATACTGTAAATGGTTTTTACGGTGCAGCACGTGAACTAAGCTCTGGTAAAGATACAACCAGCGGACACTGGGAAATCGGTGGTTGTCCAGTGCAGTTTGACTGGGGATATTTTAGCTCTCATGATAATAGTTTTCCACCAGAATTGCTGGATAAAATTGTTACACGAGCTAAGTTACCTGGTTATTTGGGCAATTGTCATGCTTCAGGCACAACGATTATTGCTGAATTGGGCGAAGAGCATATCAAAAGTGGAAAACCAATTTTCTACACCTCCGCAGATTCTGTATTCCAAATTGCCTGCCACGAAGAAGCATATGGTTTAGACAAGCTTTATGAACTATGTCAGATTGTTCGTGAAGAACTTGAGCCCTACAATATTGCGCGGGTAATTGCTCGTCCATTCGATGGCAATTCTTCCGCGAATTTTGCACGGACTAAAAATCGTAAAGATTATTCACTCTTGCCTAGTGCACCGACTATCCTAGATGTGTGTAAAGAAAATGGTGGTGAAGTCGTTGCAATTGGTAAAATTGGCGATATTTATGCTCACCAAGGTACTACGGTTGAAATTAAAGCCAGTGGATTACCAGAATTAACTGATAAAACGCTGGATGCAATTAAAACTTACGCGGCGGATAAACCAACCTATATTATGACCAATTTAGTTGACTTTGATATGAATTTTGGACATCGCCGTGATGTAGTTGGTTATAAAGAGGCCTTGGAGTATTTTGATACGCGGATTCCTGAACTAATCGCAAGTTTACAGGCAGATGATATTCTACTCTTTACTGCGGATCATGGTTGCGATCCAACTTGGCCGGGCTCAGATCATACTCGTGAACATATTCCAGTTATTGGATACTATCAAGGCAAGGAATTAAATATCAGTGTACGTGAAATTTTCTCGGATATCGGGCAAACAATTGCCAGTCATCTGAATTTACCAAAATTGGCTTTCGGTAAATCCTTTATCTAACTTATTAGATAATAAATAATAACGGTCTTTAAACACAAGTTTAAAAGACCGTTAAACATATTACTTACACTTTTTCATACTAATCGACCAATCTGGACCAGAATGCACATCGTATTTGGTAGAAAAATTGGCCATATTTAGAGCAACTGACACATTTAGCAAACTATTAAGATAAACCAGCGGTTTACCATCAGGAACATCACCAAAACTTGCAACATATGGTGCTTTACCACTGTATTTTAAATCTTGACCATGCTTAATTTTGATACATAAGGTATCGCCATCTTTTACATTCAATTGCGTAAATAAACCGGAATCGATATTACTCCAAACATTTCCGTATTGAATATCTAAAATTGGAATATTACCGTTTAATTCACCATTTTTTAATTCTGGTGCTTGATATGGAATCATTACAACTTTTGACTCTAACAGCGGACCAACTTGAGCATAATCAATTACTCCAGCAGCAAGTCGCGCCCCAGTATAAGCATAAACATCTCTCCCATGGAAGGTATATGATTTCTCTGAACCTTTGAGACGATTAACTTTTTCATCGATTTGTCGTACACTATCAATTCCAAATTTCTGTGCAACTAAAGTCAAAGTACCATTATCTGGTGAGACAAAATACTGTCCCGTTTTAGTTTTCAAGACTACTGATTTACGATCGGTGCCAACGCCTGGATCTACCACACTTACAAAAACCGTACCTTGCGGCCAGTATTCTGCGGTTTGATATAAACGATATGATGCTTCCCAAATATTATACGCAGGAATTTCATGTGTTAGATCATAAATCTTGAGCTGCTTATCTACGCCAAAAGCAACGCCTTTCATTGCTGAAACCGCACCATCTTTCAGCCCAAAATCAGTTTGAAGAACCAGAGCCTCTTCAGCAAATACGCTTGTCGCAATACTTAAACACAAACATAACGTTAAATTCCGTAATTTTCTCTGCATTTTATTCTTTCCTAACTAAAAACTAAAATAGGGTTTGAATGCTATAAACTAACGTAAATAGCAAAACCAAACCCCATCGGACAAATTTATTTAATTTGTTTAGTTGACTACCATTTGGTACAATTCATAGTAAACTTTGGCAGCAGCATCCCAGCCAAGTTGTTGCTGCATAGCATACTTTTGCACACGCTTCCATTCAGCTTTGCGCGCATGTAGAGCAAATGCACGGCGCACAGCAGCACCAAACTCAGCAACATTAAAACCATCAAAGACAAAGCCGCTAGCCGTACCATCAGCTAAGTTTTCCAGCGAACTATCAGTTACCGTATCCGCCAAACCACCTACTTTACGCACCAATGGCAACGTACCATAGCTCAAACCGTACAACTGAGTCAAACCACATGGCTCAAAACGAGATGGAACCATAATTACATCACTGCCAGCAATAATTCGATGGGCATGTACCTCATCATAGCCAAGTTGTACCGCCATTAACTCTGGGTTCGCTGCAGCTCGTTCACTAAACGCCGCCTCAAGCCCTGCATCGCCACTACCTAAAATTACCAATTGACCACCACGGCTTAATATTTCATCAACTCCAGCTAAAACCAGATTTAGACCTTTTTGCTCTGTCAAACGACTAACAATAGCGAAAATTGGTTTTTCATCTTGTTTAGCTAGACCGCAATATTCCTGTAATGCACTGCGGCAGGCCAATTTTCCAGCTACTGAACGAATATTGTAATTAGCGGCAATCAATGAATCTGTGACTGGACTCCATACTGCAGGATCAACACCATTTAGCACACCGCTTAAATCATGTGAGCGCGCCTGTAGTAAACCATGCAAACCACAACCTTGCTCTTCACCCTGAATTTCACGGGCATAACTAGGACTTACCGTAGTGATCTTATCCGCAAAAAATAATCCAGCTTTAAGAAATGATACCTGACCATGAAATTCCAGTCCGTGAATATTAAAGAACCAGATTGGTAAATCAATTTCAGCTAAAACGCGGTAAGGAAAAACTCCCTGATAGGCTAAATTATGTACCGTGAAAATTGATGCAGCTAATTTTTGACCAGTTTTAATCTCTTCTGCTTTCAAATAAGCAGGAGCTAAACCAGCATGCCAATCATGAGCATGGACTACCTCTGCCGACCATTCTGGGTCAAGGCTGCCAGCTAATTGAGCCGCAACCCAACCAAGCAAGGCAAAGCGACGATAATTATCAGCATAGGCTTGATTGTTAGCATCTGCATAAGGATTACCAAGACGGTCAAACAAATCTGGTGCATCGATAACATACAATGTGATCGAACTATCTGGAGTTTTTGCCAGATAAAGGCGCACATCTGCAGCACCAAATTTAGAACCTAATTCAGCAACTAATTCTTTATCAATGACGTTACTCATAAATGCCGGGAAACCCGGCACCAATACTCGGCTATCACAACCAAATTCAGCCAATGCAGGCGGCAAAGCGCCAGTCACATCAGCCAACCCACCTGTCTTAAGTAGTGGAAATAGCTCACTACAAACATGTAAAACACGCATAACAATATTTACCCTTAAAGCTTAGCCAACATTTGACTTGTTACCAGAACCACACCACTGTCAGTACGGAAGAAACGTTCCGCATCAAGTTGCGCATTTTCACCAATTACTGTTCCAGCAGGAATCACACATCCATGGTCAATTACGACTTTACTCAAGCGACAACCTTCACCAATCTCAACATCCGGTAAAATAACCGCCTGATCCAAAATACAGAACGATGCGACTTTAACATTTGAGAACATTACGGCATGAGAAATTGCTGAGCCACAGACAATACAACCACCAGATACCAGCGTATTACGTGACACACCATTTACACCATTATTATCTGGTACAAATTTAGCCGAAGGAAGCTGTTGTTGGTATGTCCAAATTGGCCAATCTTTATCGTAAAGATTAAGTTCAGGCATATTTGATGCTAAGTCCATATTCGCAGACCAGAAAGCATCGACAGTTCCAACATCACGCCAGTATGGTTTAACATCTGGTTTATTACGCGGAACACATGACATGCCAAATGGATGCGCGTACGCTCGCCCTTCACTTACTACTCGAGGGATAATGTCTTTACCAAAATCATGGCTGGATTCAGGGTTAACAATATCTTCCTCCAACAATTGATACAAGTACTTAGCATTAAAAATATAAATCCCCATACTAGCTAAAGAGACATCTGGATTACCGGGCATAGTCGGTGGATCTTGTGGTTTTTCAACAAAACTAGTAATTTTTCGCTCAGTATCAACACCCATTACGCCAAATGCAAAAGCTTCAGCCTTAGGTACTTCGATACAACCAACTGTACAACCTTGTCCATGATTAACATGATCTTGCAACATAATGGAGTAATCCATTTTATAGATATGATCTCCAGCCAACACAACAATATATTCTGGATCGTAAGAGTGCAAAATATCAATATTTTGATAAACTGCATCCGCAGTTCCACGATACCAATGCTCTTCATCTACTCGTTGTTGAGCTGGCAATAAATCAATAAACTCATTCAATTCACCGCGCAAAAAGCTCCAACCACGTTGTAAATGGCGCAATAAAGAGTGTGATTTATATTGCGTAACTACCCCAATTCGGCTAATTCCAGAATTAAGACAATTTGATAAGGCAAAATCAATGATCCGGTATTTACCACCAAAATAAACGGCTGGCTTGGCGCGTTTATCTGTTAATTGATACAAACGGGAACCACGACCACCAGCAAGAACTAATGCCATGGCACGTTTAGGTAATTGACGGGTTAAATTTAAATCTTCCATAGAATGAGGCATATTATTTCTCCACAATAAAAATTAAAATTCACGCACAGAAATCAAATCAATAATTAATTCAAAAAACAACGAATTTTTTGAGTATATACTCATAATCCAAGTTTCAAAAACGAAGAGTACATTTTTAGGTTGCGACAGTCGGCTGGTTCATTCCAGTTCTCGCTGCAATTTCAGCAATCTCATTGGCAATTACAATTAATTCCGCTAATGCCTGCTGGGTTGGCACATTGAAATTAGCAGGATTTGCCTCGTACTTCTCTATATATACGCGCAAAGTAGCACCCTCAGTACCTGTGCCAGATAAACGGAAAACAATTCGTGAGCCATCACTAAAAATCAAACGCACACCTTGATTAGTTGACAATGAACCATCAACAGGATCAGTATAGCTAAAATTATCAGCCGTTGCAATCGTATAGCTGTTAAATTGCCCCCCAGCTAATCCAGAAAGTTTAGTTTGTAAATTACTCATCAAGTCTTTGGCTACAGTACTATCAATTGCTTCATAATCATGACGTGAGTAAAAATTACGCCCAAAGCGCTGCCAATGTTCGTCAACAATTTGCGGAACTAATTTTCCAGTTGCCGCTTGCAGATTTAGCCAAAATAATACCGCCCAAACTCCATCTTTTTCACGAATATGATCTGAGCCAGTACCGTAGCTCTCTTCACCACAAAGTGTAACCTTACCGGCATCTAATAAATTACCAAAGAATTTCCAACCCGTTGGTGTCTCATATGCTGGCACATTTAATGCTTTGGCAACTAAATCTGCTGCCGTAGAAGTTGGCATTGATCTGGCAATCCCACTGATTCCATTGCGATAGGCAGGAATTAGCTGCGCATTAGCTGCCATAATAGCCAGACTATCTGAAGGGGTTACTACAAAATCACGTCCAACCACCATATTACGATCCGCATCACCATCGGAAGCAGCACCAAAATCAGGCGCATCTTTACCACTCATATGAGCAATTAGTTCCGCGGCATTGACTGGATTGGGATCTGGATGATGATGTCCAAAATCTTCTAGAGGTTCACTGTTTACTACAGTTCCAACCGGAGCTCCAAGCATTTGTTCTAAAATTCGTTTAGCATAAGGACCAGATACTGCGCTCATTCCATCAAAGCGCATTTTGAAACCGCTCGCAAATAGCGCACGAATTTTATCAAAATCAAAAATCTGTTGCATAAGCTCTGCATAATCATTGACTGAATCGATAACTTCAACTGCCATGTTTTCAATGGTATAGTGCCCTATGGTATTCAAATCAACCTGATTCTCAGGTGCATCACTAATTTTGTATTCTTGAATAGTTTGTGTTTTCGCATAGATAGCATCCGTAATTTTCTCTGGTGCTGGACCGCCATTGCTAATATTGTACTTGATCCCAAAATCACCATCTGGACCACCTGGATTATGGCTAGCAGATAAAATAATTCCACCAAAAGCTTGATACTTACGGATAATACAGCTCACAGCTGGCGTAGATAAAATACCACACTGCCCGACCAAAACTTTGCCAACCCCAGCCGCAGCTGCCATACGCAAGATAGTTTGAATAGCAACACGATTATAATAACGACCATCACCGCCAAGAACTAGTGTCTTACCAGAGAGCCCGTCTAATGAGTCAAAAATTGCTTGAACGAAGTTTTCTAAGTAGTTAGGCTGTTTGAAAATAGTGACTTTTTTGCGTAACCCTGAAGTTCCAGGCGCTTGCCCTGAGAATGGTTGTGTGGCGATAGTTTTTATACTCATAGTTACTCCAACTAATTTTGACTGGTTATTAGAAGAAATTGATTAATTTATAATTAAAATATACTGTGTTATTTTACCATGCAGCGAGCTTACCCGAGGTAGCTAAATATACAAAAAAACATAACTGTCTAGACTATTTTGCAGTAGCATTGTTACAAGACTCCTCACGTGCTTCTCATGTAAATAATCTGTGGTACATTTAGTAAAAAGGGTTCGACGAGTTCATTCCTTTCAAATCCCATAATCTATTATTTAAACATTCTGTAATTAGTAAAAGTTGTTTTTACAGATAAGTGGCAATTTCGCACTGCCGCACCACCACGGGATTTTTTGACAAAATAGTGGAAAACTTAAAGAGGCAAAGATACTATTTTGCATTTAATGTATGTATGTGTGTATAATTATGCATATTGAGGAGTAAAAAAATGAGCAAAAGAGTTAATTTATATATTCAAGATGAAGTACTTTGGGAACATTTTACCCAGCTAGTTGGTCGTGGCAATGTAAGTAAATGGATTGAAAATTATATTAGACCATTTGTTAATAATTCAGATTTAGCTTCTTCTTATCAAGTGATGTCACAAGATAAAAACAGAGAGAATGAAGCGCAAGAGTGGTTAAATGGAACATTTGGAGATGTCGGACATGAATCGTGGTGATGTTTACTGGGTAAACTTTGATCCTGCGGTAGGCTCTGAGATTCAGAAAAAACGTCCGGCGGTCATAGTAAGTAATAATTTGAATAATATGTACATGCAACGTGTTCAAGTATTGCCTGTGACTTCTAATGTTTCAAGAGTTTACCCTTGCGAAGCACTTGTACAGATTAGAGGTAAGCAAGGCAAAGCTCTTGCAGATCAAATTACCACCGTTGATAAAAGATGCTTTGGCAATTTCATTGGTTCTGTTAATGCCTCGGAGATGGATAACATTTCAGGTATTATGAAAACTCAACTTAATTTATAAATTTCTTTTTCCTTGGTTACTGGTTTTTTGTACGACTAATAAACCACTTTGGTGGTTCATTGTAATATTTTTCACTATGTTGCAAAAGCGATTTATACCAAGAGAAAAGTTCTAAAATATTATCTCGATACTGGTATAAATTTTTAGCTTCCGGAGGAAGTAATCGGTTAAAGGAACTTATTTTCATAGGATTTGTCCAGTATTTCTCGCTAATGTTGTATTTAAAGTCAATTAAATAATCTATTAATGTTTGATCCATCTGATCTGATAATATCACAATAAAGTGTTCTACCCCATCATATAACTCTTTAATATTCTTATCAATATATTGACCAACAGTTAGATCACCTATATTTGAATATTGATCAATACCAAGGTTAAATATTTTACTAATTTCAGTATCACTTAATGACACACCTTCACATTTAGTAAAATTTGAATTACAAGATAACCTTATTAAATGAGTAAAAAACCCGCCAAGAGGTAATAATATCGAATTAAATTCCATTCTTATTAACTCATTTCAATTCTTTAATTTTTTAAATCTTGGAAATTCTACAACAAGTATAAAAAAGAATGTACTAACTATTAACCCTGATCCGATATTAATGAATACTGAACTAATATTGGGAGAATTCTCCAATAAAGTAATTGCAACAAGGCAGATGACCATTCCTAAAATTATCAAAGAACTCAGCATTACTTTATGTTCTAAAATACCAAAAAATTTCCTATAATAGCTAATTTTAAATAAAAATAATTTATAATATTTATTCATGGTTTTATTTAAACTTGTGTTTTTAATTATACCATAATTGAACTCAATAAAATTTAGATTAAACCAATGTTAATTAAAGAAAATTTGTTGACTTAAAAGCTTAATCATAGTTTGGGGTAGGCTGAGTTAATTATAATCTTCTGCAACGATTACAGAAGATAAGTGGTAATAATAATTGTAAGCTCACTCACTTTTGGTTATAATGCCTACTTAACACTAAATATGATATTACGACCATTTGGCGTAAAATCAAAAATTAATTTTACTTCAATCTCTTTTTATAAAGGACTTGATATGCATACAAGTACCAAATCAATCTTAAACTCTCAATTCAGTTTATTTCTTCATTCGAGTAGATAGCTAAATCATCTTTAACATATTTGATGTTCAGTATTGCAAATAATAATTTTTAGCAAGTCAATGTGATCATTTTTAGAATCAAATAGTTGAAGGTGTTAGATATGGCGGTTATCTATCTCTGGTATTATAATTTGCTTATATAATTGATTAGCTCAGCATGAATTTACCACAAAATAATTACAGAGAAACTATCATGACTAAATCCAACACAAATTACTTAACACTACTACTATTGTGTCTTGGTTATTTTATTGACTTTTATGATTTGACGATCATGGGAGTTAGTTATAACGAATTAATCCAAGAACAATTTAATATCACCGCCGTGGCGCAAATTCAGCAAACCTATTTAATGATTAGCAATTTTCAGACTATAGGGATTTTTATTGGCGCGATTCTCTTTGGAATCCTTGGCGATAAAATCGGGCGTGCTACAGCAATAAAATACAGCATATTACTCTACTCTTTATCAACCATTGCTGCAGTGTATACACATTCACTCCCCCTGTTTATCTTACTTCGGACTTTATCTTACATTGGACTAGCTACTGAGTTTTCGACTTCTACGGTTTTAATTTTGGAGCTATTTCCAATTAAATCTGCTGCTTGGGGAACCGCAATCCTCTACTCCTTTGGTGTACTTGGTGGAATAACTGCCACTTCAATCGGTATGATTTCATGGAAAGCGATGTTTTTATGCGGTGGAATTGCAGGACTAGCACTTTATTTTGGGCGGGGTAAAATAAAAGAGTCAAGTAAATTCCTCTATGCCAAAGAACACTCTGAACAAAAATTTGGCAGTATATGGCTACTCTTAGGCAATCGTCAATACTTTCTCAAGCTAATCAAATATTTTCTCATGATAACGCCTTATTTTGCGATGATTACCATGATGTTTATTTTTCCTAATTACATCATTAAAACTTATACTTTAGGCTATGCGACTAAAATGTTGTTACTAGGGTTCTTTGTTGGAAATATCTTAAGCTGTTTATTAAGTGCTTTTATCAGTATAATTTTCAAAAGCTATAAACCATTTATGCTATTAAGTTTGTGCATTTTTCTAGTATTAATGCTCAATTTCAAAAATATTCCAGAACCGGGAATTTTAATCTACAGTATTGGACTAGGAATGATTGGTGGTGGTTACCCCATCGTCTGGGCACAACAGATTGCTAAAGAATATCCAATTCATATCCGTAATCTTGCCAGCAACACTCTCTTTGCATTAGGACGGGCTTCCAGCATAATATTCAATCTTTTTATTAGTGGCTGGCTTGCAGTTAAAGGTGCTTTTGTTAGCAATGCGATAATTACTACCATAATCGTATTTGTTTTAGCGCTTAGTAGCATTATTTTCTCATTTGGTAAAAAAACATCTGCAGCGCAGATTGACTCTGGAGAAATAAGCTCATGAAAAAATTTACCATTGCAGATTTTAGTGTCTATAAAACCCAAGCTAAAAAAATCACCATGATTACCGCCTATGATTTCAATCATGCCCAGCTAATTGCTGAATCGTTAATTAATACAATTTTAGTCGGCGACTCGCTAGGAATGGTGATTCAGGGAGCCAAGAATACTCTCAGCGTATCTCTAGACGATATTTTGTATCATACTAAAGCGGTTCGCCGTGGTGCACCAGATAAATTTGTCATTGCAGATATGCCCTATCTTAGCTATCATCTTGATAGTAAGACAACTATCCAAAATGCAGGAACTTTAATCTGTACAGGTGGTGCGGATGCTGTTAAACTGGAAATTAACAATGTTAGCATGTTATCACAGATAAGCTCGCTCACCGATGCACAAATTCCCGTGATTGCACACATTGGCATGACACCTCAATCCGTGAATGTCTTTGGAGGATTCAATGTTCAAGGTAAAAATGCAGAGCAAGTACACCATATTGAGACGATGGCGAAGTTAGCCCAAGATGCAGGAGCCCGTGCGATTGTCATTGAATGTGTTCCATCAAATCTAGCGCAAAAAATAACTGAAACCTTACTAATACCAACCATAGGTATTGGCGCTGGAAATGGCTGTGACGGACAGGTTTTAGTGTTAAATGATTTATTGGGGATGTCCAAACACACTCCTAAATTTGCCAAGCAGTACTTAGATGGTAAATCTCTAATTAAAAATGCATTGAATAAATTTAGCCATGAAGTAACTTCACAAACTTTTCCCTCAAATAAATATAGTTATTAGGTAATATATGGAAACAATCTACACTAGAATAGCTTTACAAAATAAGATACAAAGGTTAAAACAACAAAATGCTGTTATTGGTTTTGTACCAACAATGGGATTTTTACATGATGGACATTTAAGTTTGATGGATGAAGCGCGCAAATTTTGCGATGTGGTAATTGTCAGTATTTTTGTCAATCCATTACAGTTTGGACCGAACGAAGATTTTAGCAACTATCCACGTGCCATAGAGCGTGATCTTGAACTGTGTGCTAATCGTGGAGTTGACGTGGTGTTTGCGCCACAAGCACAAGAACTAATTCCACAAGAAACATTAGTTGTTTTAAATGTTAACCAGCTTGGTAGCAATTTATGTGGTAAAAGCCGCCCAAATCACTTTCAAGGTGTTTGTACGATTGTTAATAAACTATTTAATCTGGTGCAACCTGACTATGCATTTTTTGGGCAAAAAGATATCCAGCAATTCAAAATAATTGAACGAATGGTAAATGATTTATTTATACCAGTTAAATTAAAAATGGTTAAAACCGTCCGTGATAGCGATGGATTAGCGCTTAGCTCACGCAATAAATATCTTTCAACAGAGCAACGCCAACACGCGTTAATTGTACCGCAAGTAATTGAATTTATTGCTAATCAGATAATTAAACTCCGTAAATCTCAATTGCAAATAACACAAGAGCAATATGATACATTACTCAATCAAGCCAAAGAGATGGTGGATAAAATAGCGGATGGTCGTGTAGACTATCTGGAGATTGTCAGCGCAAATAATTTACAGCATACAAAAGATATTAAGCAAGAATTAATCATCGCAGCAGCTATTTACATCGGAACGACACGCTTAATTGATAATCATATTCTTAGTGAAGAATCTTGCTAAAATGCGTTTATTGGGACATAAAAATTAATGGCTAAAATATTAATTGGAATCAGTGGTAGTATTGCAGCATATAAAACTATTCTTTATTTGCGAGAATTACGTAAACTCAACCATCAATGTCGTGTAATACTCACTACAGGTGGTGCGCAATTCGTTACAGCTAATTTGCTTGCGGCTTTGGGATGCGAAGTTTATTGTGATCAAACTCTAGACTTAACCAAGCCTGAGCAGTCCATGTTGCACATTGATCTTGCAAAATGGGCTGATCGTTTCATTATTGCACCATTATCCGCACATACACTGGCTAAATTAGCTCATGGGTTTGCCGATAACTTATTAACGCAAGCCGCCTTAGCTTATGATGCGACAATTCAGCCAATTTATTTAGCACCAGCAATGAATCAACAAATGTGGCATAACCAAGCAACACAAGCCAATCTTCAATTACTAAAAGAGCGTAATTTCACAATCTGGGAGCCAGCAACTGGACTACAGGCTTGCGGCGATAATGGTACTGGACGCATGATTGAAGCTGAGCAATTAGTGATGCTAACCGAGCAAACCTTAGCTCCATCATCTTTACTTGGCAAAAAAATCATTATAACCTTAGGTGCAACCGTAGAGCCGATTGATCCAGTTCGCTTTATTTCCAATCACAGCTCAGGTAAAATGGGTCTAGCCTTAATTAATGCAGCATTAGCTCGTGGAGCACAAGTAGTTGCGCTGTGTGGAAAATTAGCGGTCAAATTACCAATGCACCCTCATTTACAATACTTTGAAACTTTAAGTGCGGATGAAATGCTTGGATGTGCGTTAACTCAAGCTATTGATGCAGACATGATAATTGCCTGCGCTGCTGTTGCCGATTATAAAGTGGCAAATTATGCACCACAAAAAATCAAAAAAAATGCGGAGCGAATAACGCTTGAATTAACAAAAAATCCAGATATTATTAGTACAGTAAAACAAAAGTTTCCTGAATTAATTAGCATTGGTTTTGCAGCAGAGACAGAAAACATAATTGAACATGCGACGAAAAAACTAAAAACTAAAGGTTTAGATCTAATAGTTGCTAATGATGTCAGTGAGCAGCAAGTTTTCAATCAAAATACTACTAAAGTAAGTATTATTGAGCAAAGAGGTACAATACATGAATTCAATGGTAGCAAAAACCAAGTTGCCGAACAAATTTTTGAGTATTTGGAATCTTTGCTGTGCAGGATATAATAGCACTGGACATTGGCAATAGTCATTGTAAGCTAAGCCTGAACACGCAAACAATTCTTGTTCTTGCCAACCAAAATATTTTAGCAAATGATTTCAAATTAAGTTTAAAACAAAATTACCCCAGATTGCTTATATCTATATCCAGTGTATTAAATATCAATCATACAAAACAGCTTATTGAAAAATTAAACACTAAGTTAAGTTGGCAGCAAATAAAGTTTATTTTTTGGCACAGTAGCGATATTCTAAAAATTGCCCTACCAACACAATACCAGCAATTAAGTCATTTAGGCAGCGATCGTGCGTTACGTATTTATCACTTAAGTCAATTAGAACGTGATATTCCGCAAATTGGAGTTGGTTGCGGAACAGGATTTACCATTGAAATAATTCAGCGTGGTAAGCTAATTGAAAGCTTGATATTACCTGGGCTTAAATTACAATTAAACAGCTTATTTCAGCATACTGACAAGCTTCCTTTGATTAAACCAGAAGCTGTCGAAAAAATTTTGAACAGCGAATCAGGTAAATTGAGCACTACTTACGCAATTTGCTCAGGAATAATTCATAGCTATATTGGATTAATTACTCAATTAAGTCTACAGTACCAAGCAAAACAAATAATTTGCAGTGGTGCTTATGCTCATTTAATTCAAAAGTTTGCGCATAGTAATATCCAAAGCAAAATTAATGTAATAACCCATCTAGAACTAAATGTTCTTCGGCATTTGGCAAATTACTACGAATAAGCGCTAGCAAAGGTTGAAGGAAACTATTACATTATGAGGAACTTAGCACAGCCAGCCAATCCGTGATATAATCTATCCTTTTAATTAGACCGTTTACTGGGTAAATTTAGGTACATGACAGCTAAAAAGAAGATATTTACGACACTAATGGCAAGCGTTGGGCTAATTGGCTACGGCTATCCATTGACTGCGCTAAATTATCTGGAGCAATCTTCTTTAGAATCAGTTCCTCAACTGTGTACAACCCAAGACTTTGATTGGTACGAAAAATCTGGTGCAGATAGTGTAACTATACCTCCCGTGGAATCACAGACCCTATTCGTCCAGGCAGATACTATCACAGGTCAAAACAAACAAACCCATATTGCACAAGGTAATGTTATTGGTTACAAAGAGAGTCAAACCATTACTTCAGATTGGCTAATCTACGACCAAGCTCACGACCGCGCTACTTTAGGTGATAACTACGTATTAACACGAGAATATGACGCAGTACAAGGTAAATGGGCTGATTACTACCTTGACTTAAATAAAGGGACATTTACTCAAGCACGAGCATTCTACAACAAAGATAATATCAGTGCCACTGGGGAATCAATTTCAACTCAAGACAGCAAACATATGACTATTGATAATGGTTTTATGACTGCATGTAATCCAAATGATCCAGCTTGGTATATTAAATCCAATCAAATGACTTTTGATTACCAAAACTCTGAAGGTTCTGCCAGAAATGCAACCATGTATTTTGAGTCGATTCCAATTTTTTCCTCCCCCTATATGACATTCCCATTAGGGCAAAGAAAATCTGGCTGGTTAACGCCAAATTTTGGTGGAACGAGTACTGCCGGAACAATGTTTTCAGAAGCGTATTATTGGAATATGGCGCCCAATTATGATATGACAATAACGCCTGAATTTTGGACTAGCCAAGGGCTTATGATTACGGACAAGTTTCGTTATATGACAGAGTCTAATGTAGGATCTATTTATACTGAACAAGTCCCATATTCATATGGTGGAACAGTTTCCAATACTTACCGTTATTACTGGAGCTTAAACGATACATATAGTCCGCTACAATACTTCACTACAGGTTATAACTACAACGTAGTTTCAGATAATAATTACTTTAATGATTTTGGTAACTTCTATTCAGTAACAGATAATGTAAATTTGGAACAATCAGCATTTGTACAATATAAACCAACTTGGGGTTTAGCTAGTGTTAAAGTCGTAAACTATCAAACTTTGTATCCTTATGGTTACGGAACAACTATTCCTATTTACTCATCATATCCTGCTGTTAATTTTAATGTCAATGACCAAGACATTGGTTCAAGTGGATTAAAGTGGAATTTATTAAGTCAGTATACTGATTTCCAATCACCGGCAATGCAAAGTGGTGAGAGGACGGTTCTATATCCTAGTGTAAAATATCCATTCCAGTCAGCATGGGGATTTGCAACACCTAAATTTGGTTATAGCTACACGTACTATGATGTCGGAAATGATCCTGGCTACCCTAATTCTGCAGCGCAAATTAATCGGGCTTTACCAATAACATCATTGGATACGGGTTTATACTTTGATCGCCCAATGGGACTTTCTGGTGGTAGCTATACGCAAACTTTTGAACCACGTGCATACTACTTATATATACCTGAGCAAAATCAATCTAATATTCCAATTTTTGATACCGCAACAGCTACATATAATTATAATCAATTGTTTAGTGAAAATCGCTTCTCTGGCTACGACCGGATTAACATGGCAAACGATATAACTATTGGTGGTACTACGCGAATTTTAAATGATGCCAATGGTACTGAATTAATGAATTTGAGCGTGGGTTATCGCTACTACATTACACCTGAGAATAATTTCCTCTATGGTAATGCAACACAGGATGCACAATTATTTTTACCAACACCAAACCTAATTGGAGAATTAAATAATAATTGGAACAAGCAGTTTTCTACTAATGCAAATTTTCAATATGATACTGTCTATGATACCATAGATGCTTGGAATGTTGGAATGAAATTCAACCCTGATGATGGTAAAGTTTTAACTGTCGGCTATGGCTACCAATATAACTTACCATTGCTCTACTATGCATACACGCCTGGACAGGCATTTACTCCAGTTGCCTACGAAAATCAATACGCAATAAATGTAGCTGGACAATGGCCAATTTATGATAACGTCTACGCAGTTGGACGTACCAATTATGATTTTACTCGTGGTTTAATGCTAAATTTCCTTGGGGGATTAGAATATAACGGTGGCTGCTATACAGTTAGCGCAGTATATCAACAATTTATATTCAACTATAATCAAGTACAGCAAAATTATTTGTTAAACTTCTCGTTTAAAGGTATCGGTAACGTTGGCTCTGGAGACCCAAGTAGTAATCTTAAAATTGGTGTTCCTGGTTATATACCAGTTGGTCAACTTCAACAAAATCAATTACAATAGGAGCTATTGTGAGCAAGAAATATATATTAACTATTATAATGGCATTTTGTTTAGGCAGTACTTTTGCCGAACAATTAGAATCCAGCAATTTAACTACTACAAAAGCTGAGAGCAGCTTAGCAGACCAAGTATTACCAACACCAACTCCGGTAGCTACGCCAGCAGCAAAACCAGTTAATTCAACACCGCTAAAACCAGTTAATAAAATTGTTGCTTATGTAAATAAACGAATTATTACACAAAATGAATTAAACAATCAAATGGTTCAGGCCAGATTTAATTTATCTCAACGCGGAATCAAAGATACCAATAACGCGGATCTAAAAAATAAGGTTTTAGAGCAAATGATTATGCAGCAGATCCAATTGGATTTAGCTCAGCGAGGAGGAATTAAAACCTCGGATGCTGAGGTCAATGATGCTATTGCCGCCAATGAAAAAGCTCAAAGAATAACAGACGACCAAATGCGTCAAAAATTAGCCTCGCAAGGGTTAAGTTACGATGATTTCCGAAGTCAAATCCGCGATCAAATTACAATTGAGAAACTCAAACAACGAGAAGTAGATGGGCGTGTAGTAATTAATGAAGATGAGGTTACTCGCATCTTAAATAGTGAAACTTATAAAAATAAAATTGATTACCGTTTGGCTGATATTGTTATCAACTTACCAGAACAAGCCACACAGGAAATTATTGCTCAAAAGCAGAAGCAAGCTGACTCTGTTTATCAACTTCTTAAACAAGGTCAATCCTTTGACCAAATGGCAATTAAATACTCATCAGCTCCCAATGCTTTGGCTGGGGGTGATTTAGGTTGGAAAAGTAACACTTCTTTGCCACCAATAATTCTTAATCAGTTGACAGGGTTAAAAGAGGGAGAAATTACTCAGGTTATTAAGCTACCAATTGGATTTTTCATTTTTAAAGTTAATGGAATCAAACAACACGGTACACCGCAAATTGTCCGCCAATATAACGTACGGCACATACTAGTTAAGGTAAATGAACTCACTAGTGATGACGAGGCACATCAAAAAATTAATGATATTCGTGCAAAAATTGTTAAATACGACGGAGACTCGGCTCGTGAAAGTCAGGAGTTTGTTGAGATGGCTAAACAATATTCTGAAGACACCAGTAGCTTAAAAGGTGGTGATATTGGCTGGGTGAGTAAAGGCGACACTGTACCACAGTTTGAACATGCAATGCTTACCACTCCACAAGGACAAATTAGTCAACCTATTCGCTCACCATTTGGTTGGCATATATTACAAGTAATGAATATACGTGATAGTAATCTGGCCAATGATAAAGAAAAAGCAGAAATCCGAATGGAGTTACGCGATACTAAAGCGCAGATGCTTTATACTGAATGGGTGCGTAATTTGAAAGAAATGGCATATGTCAAAATCAATGATGATTAATGAACGTCAACTTATCTGCGTAACTAGTGGCGAACCGGCTGGAATTGGTCCTGAGATATGTCTTGATTTGGTTGATTCAAGCTATAACCGTGATTATCGCTTGTTGGTAATTGGTGATATCAATTTACTAAAAAGTCGAGCATTATTACTTAATCGACAGATCGAATTTAATCAAATCTCTGATTCGCTGCACGATAGTTTTGATTCGCAAAAGCTGAATGTATTGAACATAGCCTGTCCAAAACATGATTGTTTAGGCATTCCTGATGCAAGCAATGCAAGCTATGTTCTAGCCATCTTAGATAAAGCAATTGAGCTATGCAAGAATAAACTTAGTAAAATCATTGTAACTGCCCCAATTAATAAAGATATCATTAATCAAGCAGGAACCTTATTTAGCGGGCATACTGAGTATTTTGCCGAAAAATTTAACATCTCCAAAGTAGTTATGATGCTAAGTAACCAAATTTTGAAAGTTGCCCTTCTAACCACGCACCTACCACTAAAAGAAGTTCCAGCACAAATTACAGCCGCGAATCTAGAGCAAATATTAACCATCATTCATCAATCTTTCGGCGAATATTTTGGCATTAGCAAGCCAAAAATTGCCGTATGTGGTTTAAATCCACACGCGGGAGAAAATGGCTATTTAGGTATCGAAGAAATTGAGATTATAAATCCAGTAATTAATTCTTGGCAACAACGCGGCTATAATGTGACTGGTAGTTATCCTGCTGACACAATATTTAATCGTCATGCTGAGTTTGATTTGATTTTGGCAATGTATCATGACCAGGGATTACCAATTGTTAAATTCTCAGGATTTGAGCATGGTGTTAATACTACATTAGGGCTACCTATTATTCGCACCTCAGTTGATCATGGAACAGCATTAAACCTAGCAGGCAGTGGAAAGGCTTCAAGTTCAAGCCTAATCGCTGCACTTCACGCCGCAACGCAAGGTTACTCTATGAACAAATAGCTCTAAAAATCATTACTAATCACTCCTCCATGAGAGCAAAAAATGCTAAAATACTCCCGTGAATTATTTCTTTAAAAACAAAATAAGCTCAACGTGGTTTGAATTTGTGACAAGACTTCTCTGACAGGTTAAAAATAAATTAACACTTCAGAATAACAAATCCCCTCTTGAGCCTGATTTAATTTGAGTAAAAAAAGTGCATCTACGTAATTGGTCTTGCCTTAGCGCAATTCTCACTATAGCTGGTTGTAGCTGGTTATCTAGCCCAACAACTCCGCAAGTAAACAGTCCCAAACAATTTGATCAGGCACAACTAAACTACCAAAGTCTAGAAAGCTTGCCCTACTTAGCGTGGTGGCAGCAGTTCAACGATCCAAAACTAAATGCGCTAATTGAGAGTGGTTTAAAAAATAACCTTGATTTAGAGGTTGCGTTGGCTAATTTAGAGCAGGCTCAAGGACAGTTGCGCCAAGTTCAACTAAGTTGGATTCCATTCATTAATTTATATGCTGGTTTTTCAACGAACCCAGCGTTTGGAGATATTGGTACTTTTTACGGTGCTTGGCCGCAATATACAATCAATATAGCACAAGTGATTAAACAACAAGAACGTGCAAATTATAATTTGGAAATGAATAAGGCAATGGTTGACGGTGTTCGTTTGACCGTGATCGGTCAAGTTAGTGCCGGCTATTTCACCTTAATTGCGCAACAAGAGCAATTACTCCTGCTTAACAAATTAAACGATGATATGAATGAATTGATTAAAATTCTAAAACAGGAAGTAAGTATTGGGTTAAAGGATAATGTTGATTTAACTGGATTAATGTCACAACAACAACTAATTCAAGCACAAATTAGTATTGCTACTCATAATATAGTCTTAAGCCAGAATTCCTTACATTATTTGTTAAATCAAAATCCAGGAAGTATAAAAAGCACAAATAATTTTGCTAAACTAGATTTCGATAAATTTAAACCTGGTGCTTTGCCCTCCACTGTACTGCAAAACCGCCCAGATTTAAGAATGGCAGAATATGCGGTCAAATCGGCACATGCTGGAGTCGCTGTTGCTTATGGTAGTTTATTTCCATCGTTACAATTAGATAGTTTCTTTGGCGCCGGTACTGGTGGTGGAATTGTCGGTAATCCAACAAATTATGTACCGATGCAAGATGCGTATATGAATTGGGGAATTAACCCAAGTACTTTTGGTGAAATTGAAGCACAAAAAGGCGCTTATCAAGCTCAAGTGTATCGCTACATTCAAACTGTACGTAAAATTCTAAAAGACGTTGATAATGATTTCTCAGCCAATCGTCAATACAGTAATAATTATCAAAGTACTCAACAATCGTGGAAAGATTTGGCAGAAAAATACAAATTACAGCAAGGACTATATCAAACTGGAATTATGTCATATACGCAGCTCTTAAACGCTAAAATTCAACTTGATAATCTAGCATTGACAGTTAATCAAGCCAAGCTCCAACAAGCCATTACAGTAGTTAACCTTTACCAAGACTTAGCTGGTGGCTATAAATATCAAAAACCAGAATCAACAACCTCTACTACGGATTAATATATGAGATCATCTTTGTTACGCAGATTAAAACGAAATATTACTTTTGCAAATAGTGTAATTTTTATTGGTGCAATTACTGCTCTGCTTTATATCTTCTCCTACCTCTTTCCTGTTACTGATAACGCATTCGTAGTTAATAATGTCCGTCCGGTAGCGGCTCTAGTTAAAGGTTACGTAACTAATGTTTATATCAAAAATGGTGATAATGTTAAAAAAGGACAAAAACTTTTTACAGTCTTTGATAAGCCATATCGCTATACCGTAGAGCAATATGAAGCAGACTTAGCAGCAGCTAAATCTAAGTTAAATACGCTACAAAAAACGCTAGAGCGTGATGAACAAGTGAGTCAAAATCAACAGGAAATCTATACTCGGCTTGCTCAAGATGATGATAAATACCAAAAGGCATACAAAATAAATGCAGTATCATTAATGACACTACAAAATTCTGAGCAGGAAACTAAGGGTGCTAAAGCCAGTTTAGCAGCCAGCCAAAAGCAAATTGAAATTGATCAATCAAGTATCCAAACCCAAAAGAAAGAAATTGCTTCACTTGAAGCTAAGCTAAAAAATGCACAGGTTGATTTAGACTTAACCACGGTTTATGCCGAAAATGATGGAATTATTCAAAATTTTTTCCTAAGCGTGGGTACACCAGTTAATGTTAATCAACCACTATTTTCATTTATTGATACCAGTGAAGTATATTTTCAGGCAAACTTTAATGAAACCGACTTACGCAAAGTTCATAAAGGTTCAAAAGTATTAATTATGCCACGTACTTATTTTGCGCAAAAAATCTTTCATGGTGTAGTTGTATCTGATTACTGGAGCGCGAATCGTCAGTTAACTGATAATCGCTCACAAATCCAAAATGTTACCAATGAAAATCAATGGGTGCTTTTACCACAAAGACTTCCAGTACAAATTAAAGTATTGGATCTGGATGATAAATATCCACTACGCGTGGGAACCAGTGCTTATGTTTACATCGAAACTGAGTAAAACTATAACCAGCATCAAAAAAATTAATAAGCATGCATATGTCTATTAAAATGACATAAGATCAAGATTGCAATTATCCACAGAAGAAGTGGCGTGCATTAATGAAATAATCATAAGATGTTGGAGAAACTATGTTTCATGGAATTATTTTTAAAGAGCTGCCTTCAGAGGATATTTGTCATCATCTTTCCGCCGAAGCCAATCAACTTGTATTTGATCCAAAGCACCATCATATCGTTACAAAGCGCTTCTCAAATATCTGGGTGGCACAAGAAACTGAACTGTCCTCCGTTTCTTTCACGGAAGTCCATCATCCACGTCGTGCGATTGTCATGGCCTGGACGCGCTTGGATAATATGGATGAATTAATTCAGAGACATCAACTAAATCCTGCTATCACTCCGACAGAATTAATTTTGCATCTTTATTTTAAACTAAAAGAGAACTGTGTAAAATCTTTATTGGGAGACTTCAGTTTTGCGATCTATGACATAGATGCTCAACGTTTATTTTGCGCACGTGATCCTATGGGAGTCAAGCCCCTCTATTACTATCACCATCCGCTGGGGTTTGCTTTTTCAACTTCCCTACGCTTTTTTCATTTGCTGGGAACACCAACTCCACGCCTAGAATGGGTGTGTAACAAACTGAGTCACTGTATTCAAGGCACTTCTTTTGAGGAGACCGTTTACCATCGGATTTATCGTTGTTTACCAGCGCATTATATTACCATCACATCTGATAGGTTTGAAAAAATACGATATTTTCATTTTCATAACGAAAAGGTGCACTTAAAATCTTCAAACGAATACGTTGATTATTATGAAGAACATTTAGATAAAGCAATCAGGCGCCGTGCTAACGTATCGCATCCATTAGGTGCAGAACAAAGTGGTGGGCTGGATTCTACAAGCGTTACTACTTATGCATTACAACACTTCACTTTAGGAAACAAAAATTTTCACACCTTTTCCTTTGCCTTATATGTCAAAGATCCCGAGGCTATTTTCAGCATCAATCAACAGCACGCATTACCTTTTGCCTATGTTTGTTGCGATCCATTATGGTACCTTGATTCTCCTAACCGCGCCTGTGAAGTATTTGGAGCTCCAGCACATCATGAGGCTGCCATACAGTGTGAGATTTTTTATCAATACGCTAAAAGATTAGGGGTGCGGACACTATTATCTGGATTTGGTGGAGATGAATGTGTTACTGGAGGCAATCTCCAACTCTATTTCTACGAGTTACTCGCCAACCAGCAATATGGACACTTACTGCAAGCTATGCCTGGCAATTTATTAACAAGAATGCTTCGAGCAATGCGCTTTCTTTATCTTAATCATGGAGATTCTTGTGTACCAGACAATGCGATTCGACAAAATTTACAAACCCGGTGGCCTGTAGCTTCTATTGTTACGCCATCACTAACACAACAGTATCAAATAAAAAAGACCTATGATCAACTCAGCCAATTTAGTCAAGGCTATAACAATCTAAATGCTTTTATTTTAGATTACACTTTATCACCATGTAGTATCAGTGCGCGTGCAGAAGAATGTACATTGATGGCCAGTCACTATGGGGTTGAGTATGCTTTTCCTTTATTAGATGTTGAACTCATTCAATGCTATTTATCCATCCCCTCTGATGAAAAATATTACCGCGGGCAAAAACGTTATTTACATCGGCGTGCGGTTTCAAAATATTTGCCATCTGGCATTACATCACGTAATTCCAAAAATATGGGCGCTCGTATATCTCCTTATAATCCCAAGGCATTTATGCTGAATGAAGATTTACATCCAGGATTATTAAATATTCTTCAAAAAGAAAAGCTGAGACAACAAAGTCAGCAGCTAAAAATTGCCAGTGCGGCAGATTTAGAAACGCCATTATTGCTCCAAGCTAGACGTAATATTCATACAGTGAATACATTGGACACTTGGCTAAAATATTTCTACCCCAAGGGATGTGACTGGCAAGTGTAGATCCCCTATTTAGGGTCCAACCACATTACCCCAGGCAGCACCTTGCATACCCGTAGAAAGACCCGTGCTGCTAGTACCAACACAGGTACTACTGATTGCAGCGCCTGGAGAGGTGGGGCAAGAATTAATCAGACCTGTGCTACCCTGGATGGCAATATAGGCGTTGGTTCCGCTCGGATTCAGCGCAATACCGAAGACTTTCGTTGTTCCGCTACCTTTATTAGAACAAATACCAATAGAAGGGGTGCTTCCCGTTACCGTTACTGGGCAAGAATACACAAGGGTGCCAGTGGATTTCCCGGTATAAAGATAGGTGCCCGTATTATCAACGGTTACATAAGCAATAGGATTTCCGGAATTCGCACTAACGCATCCTGTTCCATCGATTTTGCAAGCGGTCAAAGAACCAGCAGGGCTGCCGCCTACATTCGCAATCGCCATATAAGTATTCGTTGGATCAATCACAATTCCCATAGGGCTATTCAGGATTGGAGAGGTACCCGACAAGCTTATTTGATTACAAGTGTTCCCCCCCAATGCGCATTTATAAACATTGTTACCGCAGGTAACATAGGCATTTTGTCCCGGAGGATCAATCGCAATGCCTTGTGCTGTACAAGCTTTTGATGCCAAATCTGCGGCAAAAGAAAGTGTTGAACAATTAAGTCCGCCATTTGTTGAACTTATACTACAAGATAATGAATTACTAGCACTACCACGGGATATCACATAAACATTTTTTGAAGGGGGATCCACTGCAATACCATAAGGAGCGGTAGGGGTTGAGCCGGAATTATTACTCGTCGTGCAAGCAAAGGGAGTGGCATAGGCTGGACAGACAGAAGTCGTGTTGGCATTTGTACCTGAAGTATTACCATTATTTATATACAAATAAGGTGTCGTATTGCTGGATAAGACCGCAATTCCATTATCTTCCCGCGTTAAGGTTGTCGTACCTCCACTGGAGACTGCTTGCATACATAAAGCATGACCTGTATCGTCTTGATTTGTACTGCAATAAGATTGATTACTATTACAAACTAAATCTCGAGATTGAACATAAAGACCAAGATAATACGTGCCATCACCATAACCATTACTAGCTAAATAATTTTGAACCGTCCCTGCTTGTATGTTCCAATTAGTACCTACTGTATCATAAGGTATACCATTATTAGAAGTAAGCATTTTATAAGTAGCATAAGGTGCGCCACAACTACTACAGGTATTATCTGTCGCCTTACACAATTGTATATAATTAATATAATCTGCGGTTGAACCAGAGAAATTATAACTAGCGTTACCGCCACTAGTTAAATTAGCTTGTAAGGTAAGCGGCTTAAAAAGATCGTTAATAGAGAAATTTTTATTTACTGTAGCAGCATAAACACCATTAGCAGGCAAATATAAAGCCAATAATACTAACCCATGGCGCAGATCTAAATTCATACATGTCCCCTTCGTTTAACCTTATTATTTATAATATTTTAAAATAACTTTGATCAATAATTAATCAACTCACAATTCCACAACCACACAGATGTTCTGAAATACCCCTACCACCACCTTTTATCTCTCTCATGGCACCTAAGATGGTGAGTATCGGAGGGCTATACACTAATTTTTCTTTACTTACATTCATTTGCTGCTGTTGGTCCAGTTCTTTCTGCGCTATCATAAACGATTCCTAAATATAATTTTTGCAATGTTAACACATACATAAAGTAGAAAGCAAATAATTTTATGATACAATATTTATCTTTAAATTACAAGAGATACTATGAAACCTTTATTAGAATGGACTGTCATTGGCGCAGGACCTGCAGGAATTGCCAGTATTGGTAAACTATTAGATGCAGGCGTCACACCCACGGACATCCTATGGATTGATCCGTACTTTACCGTCGGAGATTTTGGGACATCTTGGCGTTATGTGAATAGTAATACAGCCGTAGAATATTTCTTGAATTTCTATCAACAGTGTGAAGCCTTTCATTATAATAGCCAAGCTCATCCACCTTTCATGATTGACCAAGTTCCGCCTACTAAAAGTTGTCCTCTGATGCTTGCAGCTCAACCCTTACTATGGATGACAGAATGCTTGAGCCAGCAGGTGAATGTGCTTAAAGATACGGTCACGGGTTTAATACCAACGAACCACCATTGGCAACTACAATTATCTTCTAAAAAACAATTGCTTAGCAAAAAAATTATTCTCGCCATTGGAGCTAACGCGAGAGAACTCCACTTCGCTAACACACCCTCCATTCCGCTGAAAACTGCATTAAATCCCATTGAATTAAAAAAAGTGATTGAACCGCAGGATTACGTTATCGTTTTTGGCTCTGCACAATCTGCAAAAAGTGTCATAGATAATTTAACTTCGCTTAAAACTCAAAAAACTATTCTTTTTTATCGTTCAGAGAATTCTTTACATCGTCATTTTAGAGAGGATGATCTCAAGCACGTTGAAAGCTTAAAAATGACACCTCAACAGTTGCTCGCACAAATGCCACACTGCACAAAAGCCATTTATGCAATTGGCTTTAAGCGGCGTCATATTCCCATTCAAGGACTACCAGAAAATTATGGCTACGATCATAAAACTGGAGAGGTTGCTCCTGGCATATTTGGTCTTGGCATTGCCTTTCCAGAAATCATGCCTTATGAGCTTGGCCAAATAGAATATCCAGTCACTGCCATTTGGCCATTTATGAAGCGCTTGAATAAACTGATGCCACAGTGGTTAAATTAGGTAAAAAAATTGTTTGACAAAAAACAGGAAATTATTTTATGAACAATCAAGACTTAACTTTTAAAACCCCAGCTGGTCGCTTTAATTATCGGGTTGGAGCAATAATTATTCGTGATGGCAAAGTTCTGATGGTGCAAAACCAATTGTCACGCTGTTACTATTCGGTTGGGGGCAGAATCAAATATGGCGAAAGCAGCGAAGAGGCAATTATTCGCGAAGTATTTGAGGAAACTGGAGTTTATCTGGAGATTGATAGACTGGGATTTATTCACGAGAATTTCTTTGTTGAGCAAGTAACTAATGAGACTTTTCACGAATTATCTTTGTATTACTATATGAAAACCCCTGAAAACTTTGCTCCACATTGCAAGAGCATTACTGAAAATGGAATTATTGAGTCACTGTCTTGGTTGAATATTAATCACCTAAATGATCTGGAAGCTTACCCTGCTTTTTTTAAAGATCGACTAATTAACCAAACATCTCAAATAACTCACATCACTGAATGTCGTGACATTTAGCCGAATGCTTTATAAATGCAAAATGGAGTCATAATCAGTGACTCCATTTTGCTTCTTATCCATAAATCTTAAGTAACTACTCACTAACAAACTATAGTTATCCTTTAAGTATCTGAGCGATAGATTATTCAATAGCTAAACTTAAATTATCCTGTCGATTATCATTTGCTCTAATGCAACGTTTCAAGTTAGCCCATATATGTTCAACTGGGTTTAGGTCAGGTGAATATGGAGGCAGATAAATTAACCCACATCCAGCACTTTCAATTAGCTCTCTAACTTTAGCTGACTTATGGAAACTTGCATTATCCATTAATTACAACTTGATTAGAATTTAATTCCTTACGTAGCGCCAACTCAACCCACGATATAAATACCTCACTATTTTAGTGTAGCCATCCGTACTCCATTGGAGCTACTAATCCCTTACTGCCGTAGCAATAACCACCAATCAAGGTTATACGCTTGGTTCGAAAGCTGTCGCGCGCAATGTTAAAGTGGACCACTCGCGCAACCAAAATTCCCCCACTCAATTTGGTATAGTGGTACAAACACTATCTTACTAATAAGATGGAGTTGCCATGATTACCGAAAGGGAATTTATCATGATACATGAATTAAAAAACAAGGTTACTCAATACGAGCAATAGCTAGGATTACAGGCAAGGATCGTAAAACGATTACACGGCACTTAAAAACTGCTGAATTACTAACCATTAAACGTAGTAATCACAAACCATCTAAGCTGACTGAATTCAAAGCCTATGTTTTAGAACGTATTTCTAAAACAACCTCAAGAATTCCTTCATGTGTTATTTTGAAGGAATTGCGCAGTGCTGGTTACAGCGGTAGTTTAAGAACTCTGCAGGAGTTCCTTAAACTAGAGTACGCTAAGCGCGTAAAAGTTGATCCAGTGGTTCGCTTTGAAACTGCGCCCGGTTATCAGGCGCAAGTTGACTGGACCATCATTCGTACAGGTGAAGATCCAATTTATGCATTTGTCATGACTCTGGGTTACTCTAGAACCAGCTATGTGTATTTCACTAATAACATGGAAAGTGCTACTTTAATCGACTGCCATCATAAAGCATTTGCTTATTTTGGAGGAATACCTAAAACAATACTCTTTGATAATATGAAGACAATGATTCATACGCGCGATGCTTATGGCAATGGCAACCATCGTTTTAATGAGGCATTTAACCAATTTGCCAAAGACTGTGGCTTTGTCATTAAGTTGTGTAAGCCATATCGAGCTAAAACCAAAGGTAAAGTTGAACGATTCAACCACTACCTGAAGAATAACTTTTATCGACCGTTAGCAGCTAAACTTAGTGGTGGTTTTATCAAGATAACGGTTGAATTATTAAATAGCTATATTACTGGCTGGCTGAATGAAGCTAATAGCAGGATTCATGGAACCACCAATAAAAAACCGATTGAAATGCTAAATGATGAGGTGCCGTGTTTTATTCACTATTCCAGTTTAGTAGCAGAGCAAAAAGATGCAGTAAAATCTTCAGCAAAGATAAACCTTAAGTTATTACCACCAACTGCTCTTTTACCAATAGAACAACCATCATTAACCAATTATGACCGATTGGTGGTATAACATGAATCAACCATTAGTCGATAAAATGGCTGAGGCTTGTTCAACGTTGAAGTTGTCCGGGTTATTCCGCGGTTATCAGGCAATTGCCGATGAGTGTGCCAAAGATGGTGTTAGCTATACTGATTATCTCAAACGATTACTAGATTATGAATTGGAGTGTCGAGCTCATAATGGTCGGCAAACGGTCTTGAAAATGGCAGGCTTTCCAACCTTAAAAACCCTAGAGATGTTTGACTTCAAAGAATCCGCTGTAAATAAAGCCCAGATTACAGAGTTAGCAACATTACGCTTTATTGCAAATGCAGAGAATGTTATTCTGCTCGGTTCTAGTAGAACAGGTAAAACCCATTTAGCAATTAGCCTTGGATACTTGGCAACACAACAACGCTATCGAGTAAGGTTCTTTACTGCTGCTGATTTATTGTTACAACTGGAAGTAGCTAGTAGCCAAAATCGGCTGGAACAATATTTAAGTAAAGTTATCGCTGGGTCTCGGTTATTAATTATTGATGAATTTGGTTATGTAAAACTCAATGAAGCTCAAGCAAACTTATTCTTCCAATTAGTTAACAAGCGTTATAAAACTGGTGCAATAATTATAACATCCAACTTAATCTTTACCAAATGGCAGGAGGTATTAAATAATGATGAGGCTTTAACTGCAGCAATACTCGATATGCTTATTCACCATAGTCATATCATTAATGTTCAAGGTAATAGTTATAGGTTAAAACAAAAAAGAAAGGCTGGAACTATTCCAGTTTAGTTAACAATACTGGTGGAGTTTTAGACTGCGCAGATGGTCCCTTTTTAACTTGCAATTGACAGGAGACATAGACTTTAACATATTTCGCTCAATAAATGATGGGATAACTATAATTGATTACGTAGCTCTATACCGTCAGCATCTGGATGCTCTTGTAAATAATCT
>DAORIZ010000009.1:0-86451 GCA_035438765.1 Burkholderiales bacterium
CGAATGATAGTCGTTATGACTGTAATGCAGATTTCCCATCTGCCGCTCAATAAAAAATTTTCCTCGTAGACTTTTGTTCAAACTTCAAATTCCCCAGTGCGATTAAGCCTGGGGAATTTACTTTATAATTAAGCCTTGAAATAAAGCGGATTATCCTTATGTATCGGTTAAATCTCGTTTATTTTATAATTAAGGTAATCTTATGAATTTAACTCCACGTGAAATAGTTGCTGAACTAGATAAACATATTATCGGTCAGAATGATGCTAAAAAAGCAGTTGCGATTGCATTGCGTAATCGGATTCGTCGTCAAAAGGTTGCCGAGCCATTGAGAAGCGAAATTACGCCTAAAAATATATTAATGATTGGACCTACTGGGGTCGGTAAGACTGAAATCGCTCGTCGTTTGGCAAAGCTTGCCAATGCTCCATTTATAAAAGTAGAAGCAACTAAATTCACCGAGGTGGGTTATGTTGGTAAAGATGTTGATTCAATTATTCGCGATTTAGTTGAAGTTGCGGTTAAGGACGCTCGCGAATATGAACGCGCTCAAAATCGTGATAAAGCCAAGCTTGCTGCTGAAAATCGCATCTTGGATGTTTTGCTACCTCCGGCACGGGATACCTTTGGTGAATCAGTGAGTGAAAGCGATGCCGAAGATAAAACTAATTCAACTCGTGAACGTTTTAGAGAAATGCTGCGTAATGGTAAACTTGATGATAAAGAAATCGAAGTTGAAGTAACCCAACCTAAAGCCCAAGCCGTCTTAATGGGACCTCCGGGGATGGAAGAGCTGACTAATCAATTACAGGGAATGTTTGAGGGTGCAGGTGAAGGCAAAAAACGTAAGCGTAAACTAAAAGTTGTTGATGCTTATAAAGTAGTTTTGGACGAAGAAGCTGGTAAATTAGTTAATGAAGATGAACTAAGACAGAATGCATTACAAAACGTTGAACAAAATGGTATCGTTTTTATTGATGAAATAGATAAAGTTGCAATTAAAGGTGGACAAGGATCTGCGGAAGTATCTCGCTCTGGAGTACAGCGCGATTTGTTACCTTTGGTTGAGGGGACTACTGTAACCACCAAATACGGAATGGTAAAAACCGAGCATATCTTGTTTGTGGCATCAGGTGCATTTCATGTAGCTAAACCATCTGATCTACTTCCTGAGTTACAAGGGCGTTTTCCGATTCGCGTAGAGTTGAAATCTCTGACCATTGATGATTTTAAACGAATTTTGACCGAGACGGATGCAAGTTTAACAGAGCAGTATCAAGCATTACTGGCAACTGAGGGTGTTAAAATTGAGTTTTCCGAAAGTGGTATTGCTAAGATGGCAGAAATTGCCTTTAATGTCAATGAAAAAACTGAAAATATCGGAGCTCGACGCTTGTATACAGTAGTTGAACGCTTATTGGCAGAGCTTTTATTTGATCATGGTACACAAAATCAAGTTATGATAGATGCTGCTTATGTAGTTGATGTGCTTGGTGAAACTGCTGCCTCGGAAGACCTGTCTCACTATGTTTTATAAAAAAATATTGCTAGTCGGTTCGGTTTGTTGTATAATACCACAAATTTGAATTTACTGTTTTTATATCTTTATCTAATTTATTTTCATTAAGGAAATTTATGAAAAATTTTTTACGTATTTTGATGGTTTCAAGTGCTTTCGTTGCTGTTGCCCAAGCTGAAACAGTATTTGTTGATGGTAAACCAGTTAGCCAAGCAGTTATTGATCAAGCAATGGCTCAATTGAAAAAAAATCCAATGGCTGCACAACAATTAAGCAACCCTCAGTTCAAACAAGAAATGTTAAATTCTATTGGTATGCAACAAGCGATTTTAGCTGATGGTAATGCTCAAGGTTTAGATAAAAGTGCTGCATATCAAGCTAAATTGAACGAAATCAAGCCAATGATTTATGCTCAAATTATGCAAGAAAAAGCTAATGCACAACCAATTACTGATGCGCAGATCAAAGCTAAATATGATCAAATGAAAGCTGATGCAGCTAAACAACAACAATATGACGTTTCTCATATCTTAGTTAAAGATCAAAAAACAGCTAATGATATCGAAGCTCAATTGAAAAAAGGTGCTAATTTTGCTGATCTAGCTAAAAAATATTCAATCGATCCAGGTTCGAAAGCTAATGGCGGTGAATTAGGTTGGTCTGATGGTTCTAATTATGTTCCTGAATTTACAGCAGCAATTAAAACTTTGAAAAAAGGTCAATACACTACTACTCCAGTTAAATCACAATTTGGTTACCATATTATCAAATTAAATGATGTTAAATCTGGTGGTACTGCATTCCCTGCTTACGATAAAATGAAAGATCAAATTAAACAACAAATCCAAATGGAAAGAACTAAAGCTTTCTTCGATGGTATCAAAGCTAAACATAAAGTTGAAGTTAAGTAATAACTGATATTTAGCTATGTTAAAATGGAGGTATATTGTATACCTCCATTTTTTTATTGCTTAAACCATGAATACCAATCATTTACGCTCATCCACCACCAAGAGTAAATCTCTTGGTTATACCATCTATGAAATGGTAATCACATTGTCAATTATTGGGATTTTGGTTGCGGCGGCATTACCGATAGTTTATAGTTCTGTTCTTGTGCATAACCAAGATGCGACTGTTTTACAACTTAAAGCATTGGTAAAATTCGCACAGGAAGAAGCTGTGCGGGGTAGTGGTAGTTCATTAATAATTTGTGCAGCTGAATATGATACTAATAATGGAACTAACTCCTATTTGAATGATTGTGCTAGTGGCGACTCATGGTCAGAAGGTATTTTGACATATATTGATTTGGATTCCAGTGGTGGATATAATAGTGGTGAACGATTAAAAGCCTTACGTTTTGACGGTGGCGCAACAGTTAGTGCAGCTACCTCGCCTGGTGGCGCAGCAATAAATCGATTAACGGTGTTACCTACAGGCTTACTTACGGATGCGAGTAGTAATGAAGCATGGACATTTACCATTAGCCAAAGTAAATTTGGTCAAACCCAAAGTGTTACTCTATTGCTAAACAACTACGGTTATTTTTGTGTCCAAAGTCATACCGGGCAGAATAATGGGAGTACAGCGCTATGTTAAAGTATCGCGGATTTTCCATACTGGAAGTAATGATAGCTGTGGCAATTATGGCAAGCCTTGGCTTAGGAATTTATCGTTTGCAGCTAAGCGCATTAGCAACTTCACAGCAAACTTTAGTCAAACAAATGATGGCACAAGCTGCTAGTAGTATGGTAAATCAAATGGTTAGTCACCTTAATTATACCGCTGCAACAGCGAGTAATAGTGTGATTGCTGGCTATGATGCAGCGAATTGTAACAACGCTAGTTGCTATAAAGAGACTGCTTATGCTGATGATGTTCCTGCTGCGTCACCAGGTTGTCAAGGTAATGATTGTACCGATCAGCAGTATGCCAAGTGGGCGCTTTATCAATGGAAGCAAAGTTTAGCAAATATGAATTTGCCAGTGAGTAATGTTTCTGCGATTGTTTGTACAGACAGTGCGATGGGAATTCCGACCACTACTTCACCCAATTGTAGTACTGGTAGTTTAGTAGTTAAAATTGTCTGGACAGCGCATAATCTAGATGCGGAGTCAGCACTAGGTAATAATAATTACGTTATGTTAAAAGTACCTCAGCGATGAAAAAAGCTCTTGGATTTAATATAGTTGAACTAATGGTGGCCATAGCAATGAGTGCTACTTTAATTACGGTGATAATTAATTCATTCTCATCACTGAACGGTAATTTTATGTTTAATACCAACCAACTAGAGTTGAATCAAAATCTTCGCATGAGCTTGGGGCTAATTAAACGTGATGTACAAAATGCGGGCGTATTTGGTAGTTTTAGTTTTCATGATCAGTCAAGTGCTACTGCATATATGGAGAGCACTTCCGCAAGTAATAATTGCAGTACTGCTGAATGGTGTAATTTTGATATCTCTACAGTTGGGATAAAAAGTGAATCAAGTTTTGCTTCTTTAGCCGCAAATATGGATTCTGGGCTTACCTTGGTTGCGGGTAGCGATATTTTACGATTACAGTACGGAAGTGATAAAGTGGCATACGTATCTACAGCCACAATCCAGTCAGGTTGTGCTGCTGCACCGGGGAATAATTACTTAGATAATCTAACTTTTACCAATCAAGGCATTGATTTATCAGCTTCACGCTACATGTTGGCAAGTACAAATCATGCTTATTTATTAAAGCTTGCATCAGGTTCTACTCTTGCCTCACCATTAAGTTTAGGCTGTCCTAATTATCCACCAACAGTAGCGGTTGAATCCGCAATTGGAGGCGTGTCATATGATCCTGATGTGTCATCTATGCAGTTAGTTAATTTTTATACTCGTTACTATTTTGTCGCAACTAAATCTGGTGTAACAGGTCTTTATGTTAAAACCTTGCAGGCGAATGGTGGCCTTAGTAGCGCAAAGCTAATTTCAAATTTGGTGACTCGTATTAATTTCATATATAAGGTTAATACAGTATCGGCAAATATTAATAATTATCCAAGTACCACCAGCCGTTACCGCTATCTTCCTACTTCTGCAATGACGAATGCATATTTTGGGCAAGTGAGTGCAGTTACAATTAGTGTTTCAGGTAGTTCGACACAAGCGGTAGATAGTAATATGGCAAAGTTGACGCAAACTGAATCAGACAGCGTGGTATGGAGATGAAAACTAATAAAAAATCTGCTGGTACTGCCTTGGCGATGACGCTTTTAGCCTTGGCAATGATGGTTCTATTAGTGGCTGGGTTAAATCAGGTGGTTGTTACTCAGCAGAAGTCTGCGGCAAATAATGCAGATTATCTCGTGGCGCAAAACTATGCTCAAATGGCATTACTGGATGCTGAAGCGACAGTCCGTTCATATGATTTTGCGCAGAATATGGAGAATAAAGATTTTGCGGCACGTATTTATGGGGAATCACACGTTGTTACCACAAACAATACTTGTGAGAGTACTGGCTGGTGCTATAGTAGCTTGGGGCAAGCTTGGCAACCTTGGCTTAAGGTTGATACTTCTGCTAATGTTGTTGCCCCATGTAATAGTTATACAGAATCAGGAATGGTGCCAGTAATTGATGAGCGTTCAAGTATTGTAAATGCACATGTTTATACTTCGGGCGATTCTTCGCTGTGTTCTCAACCTCGTTATATCATGGAGATGCTTAATCCCAACTTTATTGGGCGCTCCAATCTTACCAATAATATTATTGCCGGAGCAGGGCAAGAAGGTGGTAATATTACTCAAGCAAACGGTGCATTGTTACAAATTTATAAAAATGGAACCAACGCGTTACCATCCGGGAGATTGTATCGAATAACAGTTCGTGCATTTGGTAAAAATGGTAATACACGGGTTACATTGCAAGAGTACCTTGTTATAACTACTCGTAACGGTGCGACGGTAAGTACCTCGGATATAATTCCATTATCTGTTCGTTGGTTGTATTAAATATAAGGAATTAGAAAATGAAATCCAGAAAAATAAACTGTAGTCAAAAAATTGATTGTGGATTCACGCTCATTGAATTACTTATTGCGGTTGTGATTGTGGCCGTGCTTGCCACCGTTTCTATTATAAGTTATCAAAACTATATTGTGCGTGAAAACAGGCAGCTTGCCGAACATTCGCTGAGTGCGGCAGCTAGTAAAATGGAGCAGTATTATGCGCAAAACGGGCGCTATACTAATGGAAGTGGTGCATGGCCTAGTTTATTTGCAGAAAGCATCAACGGTAGTTCAGGAACTGTTTATACCTTGAGTTTAGTACCTTCTACTCCCAATGCACAGAGTTATGCAATTTTGGCGACGCCACAAGGTAATATTCAGGGTAGTGATGGTAACATTTGCATTGATCGTCAGGGTAACATTACTTGGCCAGCATCGGATACTAATTGTGGTATCACGACAGCTGCTCCAACGCCAGCTTTAACCATGCCACATGAGGATTGCTTTAATGTTCAGTTTTCGGCTGGGAAGTTTTCTGATGGTAATTATGGTGGTTACCCTGTTTGTGATGAGACTCATTTTCCACCTGCACAGTATCCAAATGGTTGCCCAGTTGGTGTTTATTATACCTGTTCGGCAAAATGTCAGGGATCAATTGTGCTACGTGATTGCTCTGGTCTTTGTGATGGTGTCGGTGTGACCGTGTATTGCTCAATTGGCAGGTGTTCTGGGGTTGGTGCTGATTCTTGTACCTATATGAACTGTGGTGATCCTAGAATGGCTGACCCCTCACATAGCACTCCTCCTTCGCCAGATTGTTAATTAATAATGGGCATTAGAATGAGTGCGTTTTATAAATCTAAGACTCAAAATGGATTTACCATAATTGAGCTAATGATTATTGTTGCAATGATTTCAGTTTTGGCAGCTGTGGCAATTCCCAGCTATCAAAATTATATCCAAAAATCCTATATGAAAGCTGCAGCAGCAACCATTCACAAAGATGGGCAGTTTATGGAGAAATGGTATAGCATTAATGGTAAATACACAACTGGCAGTGCTTGGCCGACATTGCCATATACTGTATCACCAGAAAGCGGAACTGCATTATATCGAATAGGTTTTACCTCTGGCGCTTATAGTGCTGGCAATGATAATAAATATATTTTGATTGCCACTCCTATTTGTGGTACTCAAGTTGCGAATAATGGTTGCGTATGTTTTGACCAAGATGCTAACACAGTCCTTGGTACGAGTGCAAATTGCACCAATGGGGGTTCATTATGCTCATGTACCAATTAATTAGCATCTGATTTTATGGTAAAATACACGATTAAAAAATTTAAGACTCAACGGAAAGCTCAATAATGCAAGAAAATTACGTTCATAATAATATCGAAAAAAAAGCCCAAAGTAAGTGGCGCGATTCTAAAATCTTTGAAGTAAACGAATCTTCACCAAAACCTAAAATGTATTGCATGTCAATGTTACCTTATCCATCAGGTAAACTGCATATGGGGCATGTACGTAACTATACGATTACCGATGTTCTAGCGCGTTTTTATAAAATGAATGGTTATAATGTAGTGCATCCGATTGGCTGGGATGCTTTTGGTTTACCAGCAGAAAATGCTGCGATGAAATCAAAAGTTGCGCCTGCAGAGTGGACGTATCAAAATATTGCCAATATGAAAGCTCAGCTCGAAAATATGGGTTTAAGCATCGACTGGGCGCGTGAACTGGCAACTTGTAGTCCGGATTATTACCGTCATCAACAATGGTTTTTTATTCAATTATATAAAAGTGGAATTATTTATCGTAAAAATGGTACGGTGAACTGGGATCCAGTAGATCAAACGGTCTTGGCAAATGAGCAGGTGATCGATGGACGTGGCTGGCGTAGTGGTGCAACGGTTATTAAAAAAGAAATCCCGATGTATTACTTTGCAATCACCAAATATGCTGAGCAGCTTTTAGCTGATTTAGATCAGCTAGGCGGCTGGCCAGATCAGGTTAAAGTGATGCAGCGCAACTGGATTGGTAAATCACGCGGAATGGAAGTTGAGTTTGCTGGTTGTGATGGTTTTGATGGACTGACGGTGTTTACCACCCGCCCGGATACTTTGATGGGCGTTACCTATGTTGCAATCTCTGCTGAGCATCCACTAGCTGAGGAAGCTGCTAATCATAATGCCGCTCTGGCAAAATTCATGTATGAATGCAAAGCGGGTGGCGTGTCTGAAGCTGAGTTGGCGACTGCTGAAAAAGTCGGGATGTTTAGTGGTCTGTATGTGACTAATCCTCTAAATGGTGAAAAAGTTCCAGTTTGGGTGGCTAATTATGTGCTGATGAATTATGGAACTGGCGCAGTAATGGCTGTTCCAGCACATGATGAGCGTGATTTTGAATTTGCGACAAAATATAACTTGCCGAAAAAAATTGTGATTAAACCACAAAATGAAGATAGTAATTATGATCCTGAAGCTCGTGCTTATACTGGTGATGGTATTTTAGTAAACTCTGGTAAATTTGATGGTATGAATTTTGAGCAGGTTTTTGCTGCGATGGAAGAAGAATTAACCAGCCGTAAAATTGGGCAGGTTAAAGTAAATTACCGCTTGCGTGATTGGGGTATTTCTCGTCAACGCTACTGGGGTTGTCCGATTCCGATTATTCATTGTGAACATTGTGGCGATGTGGCTGCGCCCGAAGCTGATTTACCAGTGCGCTTGCCAGAGGATTTGATTCCAGATGGTAGTGGTAATCCGCTGGCTAAAAATCCTGACTTTGTCAATTGTCATTGTCCTAAATGTGGTGCTGAGGCACGTCGTGAAACTGATACCATGGATACTTTCGTTGATTCGAGCTGGTATTTCCTACGTTATACCTGTGCGGATAATCAAGAGCAAATGCTTGATGAACGGGTAAAATACTGGGCACCAGTTGATCAATATGTCGGTGGGATTGAACATGCTATTCTACATTTATTGTATGCGCGGTTCTTTTATAAAGCACTTCGTGATTTAGGTTTGGTAAATGGCGATGAGCCATTTAAAAATCTTTTGACGCAAGGTATGGTATTGGCTGAGACTTTTTACCGTCAAAATCCAAATGGTTCTAAAGATTGGTATAGTCCGATGGATATTGATGTGGTTAAGGATGCTAAGGGTAATTTACTTCGTGCAACTTACAAGGGTGATGGACGCGAAGTTGAATACGGTGGCATTGAAAAAATGTCTAAATCAAAAAACAATGGAATTGATCCTGATCCGATTATCAATCGTTTTGGCGCAGATACTGCTCGTTTATTCATCATGTTTGCGGCTCCACCAGAATTAACGCTGGAATGGACGGAAAGTGGTGTTGAAGGTTCTAATCGCTTTATTCGCCGTCTATGGCGCATGGTGTTTGAACATCAGCAATATGGAATAGTTGCGCGTTACACTTCTGGTGAATTAACGCCAGAACAGAAAAAACTGCGTACTCAGTTGCACCAAACTATTGCTAAAGTTACTAATGACATGGGTGTTCGCAAACAATTCAATACTGCGATTGCAGCGATTATGGAATTGTTAAATTCATACTCTAAAGTTGCTTTTACTGGTGAAAATGGTCGTGCGTTAAGTCAGGAAGTTTTGGAAGCGGTGGTGATTATGCTTTCACCAATAATTCCGCATGTGTGTGATGCACTATGGAATGAATTGCGTCCAGATACTGAGCTTTTAGACCAAGCATGGCTCGTAGTTGATGAAAGTGCGCTGGATGTCGATGAAGTGGAAATGGTAATTCAGGTTAATGGTAAACTCCGCGGTAAAATCATGGTTGCTAAATCCTTAACTAAAGATGAAATTGAAGCAATGGCAAAAGAAAATGCCAATGTACAGAAATTTATCGAAGGTCAAGCAATCAAGAAGATGGTGGTTGTGCCAAACAAACTGATTAATATTGTAGTCTAATCAACAGCATATCTGAGGCGGTAAATTTTACCGCCTTTTTTAAAGTGCGCCGTTTTTCTTGAGTAAGGCATAAAATCGTTCGGCAAGTACTCTATAACCTTGTTGATTAAAGTGAACTTCGTCTGATTTATATTCTGGCGACTTTTCGAGTTTAGCAATGCTACTATCATCTAATAATAGATTGTATTGTTTTGCTAAGTCATCATAAAATTCAGCATGAGATGAGAATATGTTTTTGTTTGGAATACCCACCAGCATGATCTGTACGTGTTGGAGTTGAGCTTGCTTAATCATGTTCTCTAAATTGCGCTTGGTGTTTTGTGGACTAATATTCCGCAAAATATCATTACCACCTTCCATTAAGATCACCAACTGTGGATGTGCCTCCTGCAATACCTGAACAAAGCGTGCTGCTCCTTGTTCAGTGGTTTCGCCAGAAATTCCTGCATTGATTACTTTATGCCCAGAAATTTGACTGAGTACGCTAGGGTAGCTATTTTCTGAACTTGTGCCATTACCTGCGGTTAGACTATCCCCAAATGCCAAGATAGTTCCATCACTCGATAGCTTGGTGAAATACGGTTTGCTACAAGCGGTAATTATTGCAAATAATGTAATAAGCATCAGCCATTTGCTGAGATTTAAGAATGTTTTATTGGTGTTTTTTATTGTAATTTCTTGTATCCTTCAAATATAAGTGCATTTTGCGAAAGATTTCTCGATGAATTCGACAAATGCCTGTTCTAGCTTGCTACGAATTCCGTTGTTGCGGATTAAGTAAAATTTACTGCTACCAAAAGTGTATTCTGGTAAAATTAATTGTACCTTTCCATTGGCTAAGTCATTATTCATGAATAAATCAAGTGCTTTAACAATATAGTTGTTATTATAGACCATATCAATGTTAGCAAAAGCATTGGAGATGCAGATACTTGGATTATAGTCGATGATGCTTGTTTTATTGGTGTTTATATTGGTAGCTTCAAGATGTTTGTCAATAAGGTTATCTGGAGATTGTCCAATAACCAGATATTTTTCTACTGTATTTATTGATGAACCAATTAATTTATGCTGAATTAATTCTTCAGGGGTGTTTGGTTTCCCGTATTTGAGAATATACTCATTAGTTGCGTAAAGCCTATAGTGGTAACTATTTAGCCATTTAATGGTATTTGTTTGTGAGACAGGCAGACTGGTGCTCACTGCCAAATCAAAATTATCTTTCAAGAGATCAACACTGCCCGCCGCGTATGAGATAATTAGTTTTGCATCGGGATAATCCTCTTGAAAAATATGTATATGCGGAGCTAGAACTTTATTATAAAGTAATAATGGAATAGCAATTCTGAGCGTTCCTCTAACCACGTTTTGGCGGTCAATAACCTCTCTTAGCGCACTACCCAAAATTCTTTCTTGTTCGCTAAATTTGGCATATAATATTTCACCGTCAGGAGTCATTTTAAATAATCCGCGTTGATTACGCCTGATTAGCTGGAGATGTAAATTTTCCTCAAGGTTTTGGATTCTTCGCGATATTGTTGCTTGTGTTGTATGTAAGCTTTTAGCTAATCCGCTATAGCTCCCCACCTTTACAAGCTTAATAAATAAGAATATATCATCATAATTTAATTGCAATTCTTTATTCCTATAAATCAGATTTTAATTTTTATACATTGCGTAATGAGGTATATTTTACACCTGCTGTTTAATTAGTGTAATGTATTTCTTTTTATTTGTAAAACCCGGGCTAAAAGTTTAACACTTTAAGTCAAATTAACAAGAATTTTATGACGTAACATTTAGTGGGAATTTACCACACATTGGAAGAGTTTTAAATTGACCTTGTGATCCATGGGGTTTAAATATAATGAATTTTGCCCACACTCAGGAGGGTATTGCTATGGTAAAACACCAACTCAAACATTTTTGGGCATAAAACATATTGTTCAAGAAAAAAGATGTGATATGTTTATGGATAAATCTGACAGTTTTGATGAGCCTACAAGCACATTATAAACTGTCAGTTGAATTATGAGTGTCAGATGAAATTTAAATTTCTATAAAATTGGTTTTACTAGGCTAAGTCTAATAATAGAGTCCTCAAGAGCAAGTAAACTATGTGAAATTTTTGCATTAAGATTAATAACATCGCCTTTATTTAATAAATACTCACTACTATTTATACTAAATTTGATCGCTCCAGCTAGCACCATAACTATAATTGGTGCTGGAGCAGTGTGCTCTTTCATTAGTTGATCTTTGCTTAAGCAAATTCTTATTTCCTTAGAGTGTTCAGTTTCCAGAATTTTATTAATCATTACTTTTTCTTTTGAAAATACAACATTTTCATAAAAATTTATTACTGAATAATTGCTCATATTTAGTTTCCTTTTTAAATGAGTCATATAGTTTTCACTCAATCCGTTATGTCATGAGGTATGTACTTGTAAAATTGATATCTTTTAGTAGCTTAATCACTATATGTTTTATGTGTTTTAGTTAAAGCTATCACAGAAGAAATTATTTTTATTAAGATTTAATTCGTTAGTAGTTAGGTTTCTAATATCGTTAATCATATTAGGATTGCCACAAGCATACACTTCATAATTACTTAAATCATTATATTCTTGAGATACTACCTGAGTGACTAACAAAGATGAAAACGTTGTGGCATCTTGAACTTTATTAGCACATAAAGATAATTTTAAGTTTAGCTTTTTATACTGCTCTAGATAATCCAGACAATAAAAATCATCTTCTTCGTAATTACCCCAAATTAGATGTACAGACCGCGTGCTTCCTATCTGCAACATATGCTGTAATAACGAATTAATTGGAGCAAAACCTGTTCCTGTACAGACCATAAGTAGTGGATTTTGTGTACTTTGTAGTGTAAAATTACCTAGAGGTGCTTTAAATTTAATTACACTACCAACCTTATAGTCATTCCATACCTTACTAGAAAAGAATCCATTGAGGTAATGGCGAATATGTAGCTCTATTATTTTGTTATCGTTAGCTATATTGGCTATTGAATAGCTTCGTGTAACTCCTGCGGCATTAATTTCGATAAATTGACCAGGTAAATGATTGAAGGTTTGAGTATTAGGGATTTGAATCTGCATTATGGCAGTATTATTATGCTTATCTAATTTAATTATTTTTGCTAAATAATTACGAATTTTGATACTATTGTCAAAACCTGGAATATCGAGGACGATATCACTGTTTGCAAAAGATTGACATAACAAAACGTCGGTTAGTGATTCGATTGTATGACCATCATTATCAATCAGTACGCCTGATGATACATTGCATTTACAGCCTCCGCAATCACCGTTTCTACAGCCATATGGTAAATTAATTCCTTGACTAATAGCCGACTCAAGAATACTGACGCTGTCAGTTAGATTAAATTTATATTCAGTATCCTTAATATGTGCTTGATATGACATAAAAAGATCTCCTAAGGTTATTATGATTTAATTTCTTCAAATACGTTTTAACGTTTTGAAGAGCTAATGTATTAAGCTACGGAATTTGTTATTGACTAAGGCTAATATATATTAATCTTAGTCAATAGTTAAAACAACTGACTAATTTAGTGTAAAGTACGAGCTAAATCTTTTTCAGCAGTTGAGATTGGTATTAGTTTGAATCTACTTTCAAGTAATTGTAAAATATTTGGAGTAGCAAATGCGGGTAATTTAGGACCCCAATAAATATTCTCTAATCCTAGATATAATAAGGTCAACATTATTGCTACAGCTTTTTGCTCAAACCATGATACAACTAAAGTTAAAGGTAATTCATTTACGGAGCAATCGAAAGCTTTAGCCAGTGTTAACGCAACTTGAATAGCTGAGTATGCATCATTACATTGTCCCATATCTAATACACGTGGGATTCCATTGATGTCACCAAAATCATCTCTATTAAAACGATATTTAGCACAACCTAAAGTTAAAATAACTGAGTCTTTTGGTACCATGCGGGCAAAATCACCATAATAGTCGCCATCAGGAGTAGATACATCACAACCACCCACTAAATAGAAATGTTTGATTGCACCACTTTTAACGGCAGCAACAACATCATCAGCCAAGCTTATTACCGTATTGTGAGCAAATCCAATGGTAATAAATTTCTCAGGTGCATCAGAAGTAAAACCAGGGGCGTTCAATGCTGCTTCGATAAGAGGTGTGTAATCACCATCTTTAATATGTGGAATACCAGACCAACCTACTGCATTTGCTGTAAACAACCTTTCTTTATAGGCAACTTGAGGCTCTATTAAACAATTACTTGTCATTAGTACAGCACCAGGGAAGCGAGAAAATTCTACTTTTTGTTTATGCCAAGCACCACCAAAATTACCAACTAAATGCGGGTATTTTTTTAGTTCAGGGTAAGCATTAGCAGGCAACATTTCACCATGAGTATAAACATTAATACCTTTACCAACCGTTTGTTGTAAAAGTTTTTCTAAGTCGTGTATATCATGCCCACTAACTAAAATGGCTTTACCGGCAACGCTAGAGATTCTTACTCTTGTAGGTTCAGGGTGTCCAAATTTTTTAGTATGTGCAGAGTCTAAACTTTCCATAGCGCTATAGTTTGCGGCACCTACCTTCATTGCCCAATCAATGTAATCATTTAAGTTAGTTGATTCTTGTGCTAAGAAAGCTAGCGCATCATGTAACTGATTGACTGCACTTTCTATGTTTCCACCAGATAACAATGCATGATTGGTATATGCGGCAGCACCTTTGATACCGTATAGAACAAAGCCATACATCCCAGCGATATCTTCACCGGCAATTAAAGTTCTTGCATCAAAACCAATTTCTAATGCTTGATCTATTAGTTCACCAATTGAATTAGCAGGTTTAAAGGTTACAGACGGATAAGTAGGTAAATCAATGACTGTATTAGACTTACTAGCAAAGTCTAATATTTTTTGTTTCAATTCTTCTCTTAATTTAACTACGTCTCTTAGATAGTCTTCAATCCGCTTTGGATCAAAGTTAACATTAGTTAATGTTGAAAATACTGCTTCCATAACTAAATGATCTACATTAGGTTTAGAAATTTGGTATTTATTAGCTATACTTGCATAACTGGATAACCCTGTAATGGCATATAGTAGTAAATCTTGTAAATCTGCAGTCTCAGCAGTCTTACCACAGTTTCCTACTAAAGTATTGCATCCTAAAGCCACATCATTTCGCTGAGTTCCTTCGCATTGATAACAAAACATGATAGTTCCTTATAATATAAAAAAATAGAACAAATTAAATCGCATACAGACTCTCAACTGATTTCGACTAAGAAGTAAGTAAAGCGATAGCAAGATTATAACAATAATTGCATATAAAATACAAGTATTATAGTGGAGAATAACTTCATGCTAAATAAAATTACAAATGAAATATTTTATTTTATATGTAACTATTGTGTTTAATTGAGTAAGATATGATATATTTATGTATATAATATCATTAAGGAACACTTTATGCAGCTGACTATATTTACAGATATAGCAATGAAGTCTATCATGTATTTAAAGCAATCTAAAGATCTTGTAACTATAAATGAAATAGCAGAAAAGCTCTCAATTCCGCGTAACCATTTGGTAAAAGTTTTAAATTTCATGGTACATCAAGAATGGATTGGTTCTGTGCGTGGAAGGCATGGCGGACTATTTTATAAACAATCTAGTGATGAATTGAAGCTAGGTGAAGTAATCATGCTTTTGGAGAATCGTGAGGAATTACTTAATTGTGAAGATTGCATGCTTAATAATAATTGTCATCTTCGTGGTATATTGCATCGAGCAGTTTATGCTTTTTATGATTATTTAAATCAATATACCTTAGCTGATTTAAATAATACTAAAGCTGTTAATTTTATCAATATATTAAAAGCGAACTAACCAAGTGTAAAGATATTAATCTTAAGAAAGTAGCAAGCAATAATTTCTTGCTACTTTCAACTGTAGTTACGCAACTTCGCTAGTACGTAACTCTAAGTTTTCGCGGATAGTTTTAGCATACTCAACATTTCTACTAGCGTTATCGCCTTTAAATAAGCCTCTTACAGTTTGACTAAGTAAGTGAATGCCCTTAATTCTTTTATCTGCTTATAGTGAAGAATAGCAATAGTATTGATCAATTCTCATTATGTATATACGGCTTAGTCAGTCCTTCACCACTATTAATTTGATTTGATAAGAAATGATTTACATCACGGTGTTCTTCTTCATCTTTACAAACCGCAATCACTACATCACGTAAAGTTGCATCTGGAGATAGTTTCCAATAATTGATAGCAATTTCGGGCGCTGGGCCATTTGTAATATTGCCGTTATCTATTTCTGATAAATAATGAATATAACTAACAACTGCTTCTTCTTCCAAGTATCCAACGAAGCGATGTGCTGTTTTCATTGAAATTACATAAATAACAAGATACAAGATTACAAAAATCGCTTGGGCAAAAAATACTACAGCGCGTTCAAATAAATTAGGTTTAGCAATTTCAATAAAAGTCATTAGATGAACTCTCTCATTATCTGCTTCTTCTAAGAGCTTCTTAATCCATCCATTATCTTCTTTCATTTTACGTAAACACCAAAGATGTTGTAGTCCTCCACCAACCATCCCAGGTACAGCAGCTACGGTTTCAAGAACTATGGCACGATTTCCATATCGTTTTTGGAAAAACACATCAGCAAAAAATCTGAAGAACTTAACTAAGCAGTATGCAACTTTATCACTGAAAGTTTTAGCTTTATGGTGTGTGTATTGCATGATGGAGGTCCTTTTAAAATTTATAATAGGTATTATAACATATAGTTGTATTTGTAATACAACAATAATTTATTCGTCAATGTTAAATTTTAACTCATAAGTTAAAATTTAAATCTTTTATTTCAATGAAAATATGTCATTATGCTTACATTATAAATATACATGTATTTAAAATACAATTATATTTCACTTATAGTTGTATTTGAAATATAATATTGGTGTTGTCTTTTAATGAGCATATTTTAAAGCGCTCAAGGTAAGATAATTTTATGGGTGACGTCTACTAAGAATAGACTAGGCATTAGCTAGTTATGCCTCTCAGTTTATGGCATTAGTCAATAATCAATATTGTAAGAATAGTAAGTACTTTGAAGGGGATATTTATGAAATTCATTCAAACATCAGGGATTAGTAAGAAAAAAATTGTATTTTTAATAATTGGTAGTGCACTACTTTCTGCTTGTAACCACGGCAGCAGTTCCAATACAAATAATTCAGTGACAAATAAGCAAGAGTTAGCAGATAAAAATTATAATTCAAAAAAGATAAGAATCTCAAATAACACTGGAAGTACTATTGATCATATAAGTATTGCCACCGAATCAGGGGGTTACATTTTTAAAAGCATATCTGGATTAAATTGTAACAGTGGCAATAGTTGTTACGTTGACATTCATAATTCAAAATTAAACAGAAAAATGCTGATCAATTTTTACAATAATAAAAATCAGTTAATTTCTATATCATCGTTGTATGAAAATTCTCAAAATCTAGAGTACTCTAATATATATACAAGTAATATAATCTTTGGAGCACATCTGTTTACTAATGTTGCTAAATTCACTAAAACTGATAAACCACAATTATTATTGCAATTAAACAAATTATTCAATCATCAAGACCCCAATGCGTCAGTGTTTAATGACCTTGGTGCTTATTATGCACAACAACTAGCCAATGGCTCGACTCATAATGAAAATGACTTTTATCAACTAATTGCTAAGAATATACATAATCATAAACATATCAATGGAAATTTGCTATTGAAAGCCAATAAGTCATTGCTTAGTGCTCCAGTATTAGGTTGTAATAATGAACTGGGAAATCATATTTTTGATACTATTACGCCAATTGCCAAATTAACACCATTCGGAGACTCGCTTGGAGCGGTGACAGAGCTAGGTAAGGCATTGTTCAATTGGGGATGTCCTAGCGACAGTGCTCCTGATTATACAGCGCAGTTGGATCAAATAAATGAGAAACTAGCAGATATCCAAGCCTCGATAAGCGATTTAGCTGGCGATATGCAAGAATTAACTGATTTAGTTCAAGAACAAGCATTTGGCAAAGATCAAGTTGTATATCGTAATCTATTAAGTAAAGAAGATATATACAATTCAATTTATTTAAATTATATGGCTGAAGTAAATAATGGGCGAAGTGCTGAAAGTAGTTATAAAAGCTTATATAGCTATGCTGTAGCCAAAGGTGGAGTAGATAATCTAGATAAACAAGCTTTGCCGCTATTTGCTACTGATAATGGAGTACTTAATGGAATGGCTAATCAATATAGTAACTTACAAAAAATTTATAATAATATTCCATATATATCAACATTATTAAATGAACAGTGCTCCAATATAGACATAATCTCTGGTGATATAATAGCAAAAAGAAATTACTGTAACACTTATACTATACAGTTAGGTATGCAGTTAGCTGCAGCGATTCACCAATCAAGATTACGCATGGCTGACGCAATTGCAACAATTTTAACCAGTAAAGAGCCAGGAAATTATACTAATCCTTTTGGAGCTCCAGGTAGTAAGGGAATTCCTTGGAGTGAGGCAGCTAAACTAGTAGAAAGTGACTTTGATGCAAATATGGAGTCTATTAATACCTTCTATAAGAATACACTGATCACGCCTACAAATGGTTTGCCCACAGACCTACTAAATAAACTAAATGAATCTGGCAATCCGCTGAGCTGTGACCCAGCAACATCATCCGTAAGCGGCGTTACGGGACTTCTTGAATGGCACGCTAACGATAATGGTAAATTAGCTACTAATGATAGGTATATAATTACTAAGTGTAAGCAAATATATTCTGATCATTCTGATATGATTACATCACGCTATTATTACAATAGTGATGGAACTAAAGTGAAAAATATTTTAGGTACATTAGTTGGGATTAATGCGATGGCTCCTAGAAATGATACTTTCGAACATCTAAAGAATGGTTATACTGTTATTAGACAGCAGATAAACTATGATGTAATGGCTAACGCTATGGTAGCTAGTGCTCAACCTTACTGGACGTCAACTAACTACCCAGTGAAGGACGTCATTGGTAGTGATAAAATTTCCGATTTTGCTCAATATAAAAACTCTGATGTAATAAATAAAAAAATCCCTTCTTTATGGAAAAATGATAATAATACTCAGATTCCAGTTAATGGCATTGTATGGTATCAGGGGACTACTGAAGATTTTAGTCTCAATAAATATCCATATAATGCCTCTGAGTTCTATGGTTTTGAAGCTTTGAAAGGTGGAATGTATGTAAATCTTTGGCTAGTTAAAGCATGGACTCCTGGTACTGATGCAAATCTAGTTTCACAAATGATAATACCACTAGCTTATCCCTTTACATTAAAAGATGGAACTACTCAATGGGTGACATTTGGGTTCTATCTCTATCAAAATGTAAGCTACCAGGGTGTGACTACTTTGCATGCTACAGTTGAATGCACTACTTTACATAATTGTAGAGCTGAAGGCAAGGCAGACGCCGGTCAACTAGAAAATAGAAAAGTTCCGGCTATATCTTTTTCCTTACAAGATGGATCAGATGTAGATATTCGGTTTATTTGGAATTCAGCTAATAATGGTTTTCTCGACAATAATGTGAATCCGTCATTCTATCTTGCACGGTAGCAACTAATCTATATAGTAACTAGTCAATTACAGGAGCTTTTCTTTCACTAGTGAAATTTTTAAATTAGTTATTTCGTGTCAGAGATGATAAAAATCGACTGCTTCTTAGCAGTCGATTTGTTCGTTAAATATTTATTTTTAGTATACTATTTAGCATTAACTGATTAATTCAATTATACACCTGTTTTTAATCAGTGTCATGTATTTCTTTTTTACACCGTTTTACTTCTTTTGAACGCAGGAAAAGCGTGAGTATTATTGTTAAAGAGCATAAAAGCCAAATTGGTGTATTGCCGAGCCTTGCAAATGGGGTTGCCCCTTGGTAACCTTGCACCATTCCGACTGCAGCACCTGCTGCGTAAGCTTCGATGTGCGATTCAACCTGCCCATCACGGTTAATAAATGCGGTATCACCAGTATTACCATCCTGAAGAAAATATTTTTGATTTTCTAAAGCACGTGCTTGTGAGAATTGAAAAAAATCATTTTTCATTGTTGTTTGACCATACCATGATAAATCAGATTGATTTAGCATAATAGTAGCGTCTTTAGCGCCAAATGCAACGAAATCATTAATAGTATTTTCGTAGCAAATATTAAAGGCAATCTTTTGATCTTTAAATTGGTAGGGTAATTGAACGGCGATACCCGGTGTATATTGCGTTATTTGTTCTGACGCATCGCCTAATATCCATGCCAAAGGTGTATTTTTAAGTGGGTTGTATTCACCAAAGGGAACTAAATTATGTTTGATATAAATAGCGTGATTCCAGTCACTGCTGACTACATCACCAGTATATTTATTTCCAGCATCATCCTCAAGATTTACGCCAGCGATTAAAGTAGCGGATTTTGATTCGACAATCTGGTTAAGCTGCTTAAGATATCCAGGAGTCAGATAACGATAAGTCGTACCGAAGACGGCTTCAGGCAATACCAATAGTTCCGCATCACTGTTTTGCACTAGTTGCTGTGATGCTTGTTCAAGACTATCGCGAGTTACAAAAGTGTAATTTTTGGTTGAGAAAACGCTAGGCTGGAGGAGCGCAACTTTAATCGGTTTTCCGGTTGCTGTAGTATATTTTATTTGTGAGAGAGCTAGAGATAATCCTGCGAAAATCACTAGTCCACTGACTAATTGAACTAATCCTCGCTTACTCTTTTTGCTAAGTGAATGTACTATAAATCCGCTAATTGCAACAATCAGCCATGATACGCCATAAATACCAAAAAGTGGAAAATAACCACGAAAAAGCAGATTGTTCACTTGAGTATAGCCTAAGGCATACCATGAGCGAGGGAAGAAAGTTCCGCGGATTAGTTCAGTTAACACCCATAGGGAGGGAAAAAGAAACACTAGGTTATAAAACTTCGAGTATGCCTTTATCCGCGTGTAGATACTGCTGATAGCTCCACAATATAGCGCTGCGTAGAGGCATAAAATCATAGTTAAACAGTAGGATATTAGGTAGCCACAACCTAACTGTAAGCGGAAATAATAACTAAACCATGAACCAATAAATGAGATGCCAGCACCGAGATAAAAAACATAACCATAGGCAAAACTATATTTAAAAAGTTTATTTTCTAAACCAGAGAGGAAGATGGCTAAAATTATGAAAATTAGCCACGAGAACGCCATCGGTGGGAAGGTTAATCCGCTACCCAGTCCCAGTATAAATATTAGAGTTGCTTTGATGCTGATAGGCATTTTATTAAGGGAGAGATTATTTAGTTTGTACATAGTTGTAAATCATTGTAATTTTCAAAGTGTAAAGTATAGCATTTTGATTTGGGCTTATCTGAATTATTTCTTATTATAATCAATGCTTTTATATAAACTAATGTTGCCTGTCTTTGGATGGTGATCTATATAGCCAATATTACGGGTCAGTTGTAGTGATGTTTGTCAAAAATAAGATGATTGTACGGGGTATTACCAACAAGGTAATTAATAAATATGGTTTGTATTGTCGGAATTTTACAACATTGCAAGTAATTGTAATATCTGATTTTCTATAAAAAGTTTAACGTTTATCTATTAGTTTGGAGTAATAAAAATTTAGCGTATGTTAGAATAGCTACTATTAATCCTTATCTATAGCTTATTGAAAGGTCATAATCATGAAACTAAGAAATATTCTTTTGCTATCAATTTGGGGTACAGCATTATTATCTGCATGTTCAAGTGGAAGTTCTTCAAATAACTCAGTTACTCCTCCCAGCATCCAGTATTCACAAATGAATTACACTGGCAGTCTTCCGACAGGTGGTACTACTGGGTTAACTGGTATTCGTCAGGTGGGTACTACAAGCAATGTTTATATTACAGGTAGTTATGTTGTCAATAGCTTGAGTAATGGAACTCTTTATGTCGGTCCTGTAATTGGTGGTGGTACATACTATACTTATAACTATCCATCCTCTGCTGGAGCTACTACTTCAGGTACCAATGTCTATAGCGCCGATAATGGTGTTAATAGCAATGTGCTTTTGACTGGTACTTATACCACAGCAGAATCTGGCGAGAGTCATGCATTTGGTTTCTACTATAATGGTCCAGTAAGTAGTACTCAACAGGCAAATAATTGGCAGACTTTGGTATTCCCTGAGTCACAGGTACCAGGCAATCTTCCAGTTGGAAATACTTATCCGCATAGCATCATGCATGGGATAATCGTCGGGAACTATCTATCGGGAACAACCGCTGGAAATGGATTTATCTATAATATAGCAACTAATTCTTACCAATCTGTTCAGCATCCAGCTGCTCGTTACACCACAATTTATGGTATTTGGTGGAATGGTGGTGAGAGTTATACTATAGCTGGTGGATATAGCGCTACAAATGAGAGTGGTCTTGGGGTCGGGTTTGTTGCTGATTATAACTCAACTACTAAATTGCTAACTAACTGGACTGAATATACCCATAATAATCAACCTGCGGCAATTACTCACTTTGAAGGTATTACGACTGATGGGGCAGGTGGTTATAATTTAGCTGCTGGTAGTGAAGCTGCTGGGGTTTCTTATGCTTCATTTGTACATATTACCCGTAACTCAAGCGGTGGGTTCAATACTAGTGCTACATGGACGGATGCTTGGTATCCTAACTCTTCGACAACTACTGCAGATACAGTTTATCAAAACTACTTGTACGGAGTTTATATGGAGTCAGGTGTATCAGGATTAAATGGCTATGCCGCAGCTATTCCTGGTGGATATCCTGCAAATTAAATAAAAATATTTTTATTTCTGCATGGAAGTTTAGCTATCATTTGGTAAACTTCCATGTCTAGTTAATTTACGTAATTAAAAATAATATACGCTATCAAGCTATCATTTTTGGGCATTATCTCTTAAGCTATAGATCGAGTAAGCTTCGCCACTTTACTTTCTACCAGTATTTTCCAATCTTCATCGTCTAATCTAACTAAATAAATAAGAGAGTAATTATGAATGGTTACTATTCCATAATTGCTATCGACACACTCTTGATTGGTATATGATAATTACTTCCTGAAGCAATTGTAATTTTCTTTTATTCAGGAGACAACATGAAAGCTATTAAAACTCTATCCATTTTTATGTCTGTGACAGCCTTATTAAGTGCTTGTAATAGTGGCGGCACAGGTAGTAGTGGGACTACTTCAAGTACTTATTCGGTTAGTAGTAAGTGGTCAACAGTTGGTGTACCAATACCTGCAACTCAATCGCTATCTGGATTATTGTATGATAAATCTGTTGATGAGTTTTTTATGACACAATCAGATGACAGTGGTAAGGTTGTGGGTGTTTGTCATTTGCCCAGAAATGCAAGCAAGTCGCAAAATTGGAATTGTGATATTATGCTACCGAATGAGTACATTATCTATGCAAATAAATCGTTGATGGGTAATAACAGTGGGCAACTCTATTTATATGCATATAAAAAAGACATTGGAGTAGGTAGTCCAACGATACTTACTTACGACATTAAAAATGGTAATTCTGATTGGAATGCTCAAGCGGTAACACAAGTTAATCCCATTACACCTCTGGATCATTGGCTGTTTCCATCTTCATCTGCTTATTGGAATGGCTCATTAATAGGAATTTCATCATTGCCAAATGTATTAGATATGATTAATCTTGACAATGGTGTTCTTGAAGAAATGAGTAATTTCTACGCTCCTATCGCCGATAATCGTCAAACCATAATAGGTGATAATCTTTATTATTCAAATATAAAATATAGTAAGGCTGGTGATGCACAAGAATATATTTATACTAAAAATCTTATTTCTCAAGAATCAGCAACTCAGGTTGGTATGCAATTACCTGAGTGGGCTATTAATAGTCTTTCAGGTAGTAGCCAACAAGTCTATGTATGTACTGGTGGGAATATTTATGCAAATTCATTACTTGCAAGTACTAATAGTCAGTGGCGTGTATTACCACCGACGTCACAACTAAGCGTCAAATATTCTAATGCAGATTCAACTATTCTTGATTCAACAGGATGTTATGTTGTAATTGAAGCTAATAATACTCTTTATGCTTTGGCTTCAGTTTATGAGTCCGCAACTAGTGGCGCTAATTCTGGAAAAACCAAACGCTTACTCAAACTCAGTCTGTAGTTAAAATAAAAGCTGAAAAGCTGTACCAGTTTTGGTACAGCTTAATAATATTTTGAATATGGTTTATATTGTGCTAAAATCAAGAATTACGTTATTCTGATGATAGCAGCAAATTATGAACTATGATGATATTCTCCTCTTTGTTAAACTAGTCAATATTGGTACATTTAGTGGCTTAGCTAAGTCAATTAATGTTACGCAAAGTACAATTTCTAAAAAAATTCAGAAGCTAGAGCAACAGCTTAATTTGCAATTAATTCACCGTAATTCACGTACTTTAGAATTAACAGCAGATGGTGAGTTACTTTACGAGAACTTTCGTTATTATGAGGGTAGTTTAAAAGATTCTTTAAGTACTGTGATAAACAGGCAAAATAAAGTCGCAGGTATTTTGAAAGTATCGCTACCAAAAATCATCAATGATAAAATATTGCTGCCTCATTTTTATAAGTTTATGCAAAAATATCCCGAAGCTAAAATTATTATTTCATACAATGCCAATAGAGTTGATTTGTTAAAAGAAGGATTTAATCTTGCAATTAGTATGCAGCAACCAATTTCAGAAAATAATAAAATTAGATTACTAAAAAAATCTAAAATTAAACTATTTACCACGACCTCATATCAAGAATTATATGGTCTTCCACAAACGCCTTCAGATTTGCCAAAACATAATCTAGTTGCAGCAGCGCTAAATGGAGAACCTCTTAATGATTTAGTTGTAACTAATATTAATAGTGAATCTGATGAATTAGTACGCCTTAATCCTTCTTTGTATGTAAGTAACGCAATTTATAATGTTGATTTAACTACATCAGGACATTTTATTGCTTCTTCTGCGGAGATATTAGTACACAACGAACTCTTAGAAGAAAGTTTAATACCTGTTTTACCTGATTATTGCTTTGGAAGTGTAAATTTTTATTTATTAAGAAGTAATGAAATCCATACCAAGTTGGAACAAGTATTTGTAGATTTTATTGTTGAGTGTTTTGATCAAATTCCTTCCAACTTTAATTGATTAAATCCTGATAAGTGTAAAAGTTGCCATGCAGTGTAAAAGGAATATGGCACGGTAAATTAATTCTAGCGATTTCAACAAAGGACTTAGCATCAAGCAATAACAACAGGCTAATCTGGCGCGCGCTATCAAAAACATTGGTCATAAGTATTCCATCATCTTCATTTTCACTTTCTGGATTTTTGACAAAAATAGGTTCCGATGGATACAAATTAGGCTGATGCCAAGTTAGCTTGCCCTGTGGATTTTGTAAGTCTATTTTTATTAATCCATTTAGAAAGTCATTCGGTCTCGATTCATCACGATAAGTAGCAAAAATATAACGGTATTCATGATTTTGAAATTCAGGATTAATAAATGGGAATTCAATTGTATTCTGACTAATTATTTCATATTGAGCATTATTATTTTGAGTGTTGAGAGTATAGCGTCTTACTTCAGTAGTTAAGTCCAGATGATTATTAGTGATTTCTTTAAAATAAAAATTATTATACGGATTTTCTTCTTTATGATAGGCAATCAGGTCAATGATAATTTCCCCAGCTGCTGTTTCATAGCTATTAATTCCATGTAAAAATAACATTGGCTCAACTGGCAACACTATTAGCTTGCCTGAGTGACGATCTATAACTATAAACTCACATTGATGATTTTTGTTGTATTTTAATGCTTGATTAAACGGCTTGCTAAGTAAGCTTGTTGCTGTAGTCTGGAGTGGTCCATTATAAACAATAACATAATTGCTGGTAACGAAAAAGCTGTGCATATAAAATAAGTATGTTCTGCTAAACTCAGCAACTAACTCCCGCGTCGCTTGCGGAGTTTGAATATTAGTTTTATATATCTGATATTTGATTTTATTAGGTTTTATATCAATAAGAATATTAAATAACTCTTGGGTCTTATTATCCAATACTGGGTGTGCAGTCGTCATTTGACCATTCAGATTATCCGTATAGATAATTTGTTTGAGTGTGTCTAGTGTTGATGGGTTAAACGCGATCTGATTATTAACTTCTGTCATGGCAATAAAAGTATTATTCATTTTGCTAACATTTACATTGCAACTGGGATTTAGGGTAGTTTTCCCTGCCATCGTAGCAAATATGTTTTTTAATCTCTCTAGTAACTTGAGTGGTGCCTTAGTGGCAAACTCATCGCATTGCATTTTTCCATTTATATGTGCTTGATATTGTTCTGATTTAATGAATACATTGGAGAATGTGATATTGCCGTTACTGTAGTCAAATTTATAAAGCATCGCTAGACCATCAAACCAATGATTAACTTTGGTTTTGCCGATGGTAAATTGTGCTGGTCCAACTTTGATTAATGACCCGTTTAGCCACGTAGGAATATTATTTTCTGAGTTGGATAATTTGATGTGGTTATGTTCTTGGCTTAGGCTATTAAATCCAGCAGCAAAGTTATAACGGGCTTGGCTCATCGCAAATTCCTTTAGTAAGTTTTCATGATTTTAGCACATCAATTGATTGGCGGTAATTGATTAATATGAATTAGGCTTATTATAATTGGAACAGATGCAAAGATTGAGAGTATCGTAGAGTGATTTTACAGAATTGAAGTAGAGTAATACAAAGATAGCAATGCAGCTACCTTTGTATTACTGAAAGATGATTATTCGTCAGTTACACAACCTAGGCTAGCAGATTGTACATTTTTAATGAATTTGTACAAAGTTCCGCGGGTTGAACGGTAAGCTGGCGCTTGCCATACGCTACGGCGACTTGCCCATTCAGTATCGCTAATTTCAGCATCAATTGTATTTTTCTCTGCATCAATCACGATGATATCACCATCTTTTAGTAGGGCAATATTGCCACCAACTTGTGCTTCAGGCGTGATATGTCCGATAATGAAGCCATGCGAACCACCCGAGAAACGTCCATCGGTAATTAAAGCAACATCTTTACCCAAACCAGCACCCATGATTGCTGAGGTTGGTTTTAGCATTTCTGGCATACCAGGGCCACCTTTAGGACCTTGGAAACGAATTACCAATACATCTCCTTTTTGAATTTGTTTTTTCTCCAAAGCGTGAATCATTTCTTCTTCAGTATCAAAGCAACGTGCTGGACCTTTGAAATAAGTTCCTTCTTTACCCGTGATTTTAGCTACTGAGCCTTCAGTTGCTAAATTACCAAATAATATCTGAATATGTCCATCAGCTTTGATTGGTTTATCAAATGGTTGTACCAAATCTTGACCTGCTGGTAAGCTTGGTAACGTAGCCAAATTTTCAGCCAAAGTTTTACCTGTTACGGTTAGGCAGTCACCATGAATCATACCTCGTTCTAAAAGTAATTTAAGCACTGCAGGCGTACCACCTAGAGCGTGTAAATCATCCATCACGTATTTACCACTTGGTTTGAAATCAGCTAACATTGGAGTTTTGTCACTGATTTTTTGGATGTCTGCTAGCGTAAAGTCAACTCCAGCAGTACGAGCCATCGCAATTAGATGCAATACTGCATTGGTTGAACCACCCAAAACTGTTACTAAAGTAAAGGCATTTTCAAAAGATTTTTTAGTTAGGATATCGCTTGGTTTGATATCTTTTTCTAGTAGATTTTTTAGAGCAGTACCTGCATGGTAACATTCTGCTAATTTAGCTGGATGGGTTGCTGCAATTGATGAACTATACGGTAATGACATTCCTAATGCTTCAATCGCACATGCCATTGTATTAGCAGTATACATTCCGCCACAAGCACCAGCACCCGGACAAGCGTGACGGACAATTCCCTGACGCTCTTCTTCGCTGATTTTACCTGTTAAGTATTCACCATAAGCTTGGAATGCTGACACGATGTCTAAGATTTTGCCATGATATTCACCTGCTTTGATCGTACCACCATAAATCATGATACTTGGACGATTCAGGCGTGACATAGCCATCACACAACCAGGCATATTTTTATCACAGCCAGGTAGGGTAATTAGGCCGTCATACCATTGCGCGCCCATAATGGTTTCAATTGAATCAGCGATTACTTCACGTGATTGTAATGAAAAGCGCATACCATTGGTACCCATCGAGATACCATCGCTTACGCCGACTGTATTAAAACGCATACCAACTAAACCAGCTTCAACTACACCTTTTTTAACTTCTTCTGCCAAAGTTAGTAAATGCATATTGCATGGGTTACCTTCGTACCATACGCTACCAATCCCAATTTGGGCTTTAGCCATATCGGTTTCTTTTAAGCCTGTTGCATAAAGCATTGCTTGTGATGCGCCTTGCGAAATATCCTGCGTGATGATTCCGCTGTATTTGTTTAGTTTTTGTGTCATAGTGTGTTCCTATACTAATAAATTATTAATTAAAACCGTTATAAGCTTCGGCAAAAGCTTCAATTGAGGCTTGGATAATATCAGGAGATGTTCCACTACCAATTGAATTATGGCTATCCTGTTGCAATTTCATTTCCACATAAACGTTGGCATCGGTTCCTTGTCCACGGATTTCTACTTTGTAATCGGTAAGTTTAAACTCTAACGTATCACGACAAGCGTGGGTAAGTGCCTTAATTACAGCATCAACGGGACCTGTACCATCTGCATTGCCAACATATTCTTGTCCTGAGATACTTACTCGAACATTAGCATTGGCTTTTTTATCTTTGGCGGTATCAACGAAGAAATCCAGCACCGAGAAGACATCGCTGCGTGTATGTTTTGGTGACTCAAGTACACTTTGGATACTATCTTGGAAATCCGAAATAGTAATAGTTTTACCTTTTTGCACCATTTTTGCCAATGAAATTTGAATCTTATCTAGGTAATCGTCACCATAAGTTGCTGAGAATAAATTTTGTAATTCACGAATAATTTCGGCTTTAGTTGGTTCTTTGGTGAAGAGCACATCGCTTTTCTCAACGAAAACCATGCTCTTACCCGCAAAGAAGCCATTTTGATATAAGCTAAAAAATTCTTTAGTTTGTGGGTAAATAGTTGGTGGCTTAATCGCCGCTTTTAGCACTACCTGTGGATCTTTTAGACCATCACCAGTTAAGATACACATTACTTTTTTGTGTGCATCAATTTTGCCTTGGTCGATTAATTTTTGTAAACCAGCGATAGTAGCCGCTGCAGAACTTTCAGCAAAAATACCTTCTTCTTTAGCCATGCGATGTTGTGCTGCCAAGATTTCATTGTCGGTAACCGCTACTGCATAACCATTGGTATTATTGATTGCTTCCAATGCTTTTAAACCATCAATTGGGTTAGCTACTGCGATTGCTGAGGCAAGGGTATTAATGCTTGGTAAAATTTCGATAACATCGCTCTTTGCTTCAAAGCTATTAACCACCGCTTGCGCGCCAGTTGCCTGTACGCCGATAATACGCGGTAAACGGTCAATTAAACCTAAACGATAGTAATCCATGAATCCTTTGTAATAACCACCGATATTAGTTCCACAACCAATTGGTACAACTAAATAATCAGGAACTTGAAATAACATTTGGTCAATTGCTTCAAAGGCTGCGGTTTTTGCACCTTCCAGACGGAATGCATAATCACCAGCTAAATAGAAACCCATTTCAACCGCAATTTTATAGGCTAAATCAGCGGCGTCATTATAAGTACCTTTGACTTGAACAATATGCCCGCCAAAAGCCAGTACCTGAGATAGTTTGCCAGGAGGTACACCTTCTGGAACTAGGATAAAGCAAGGTAAATCAGCTGCGGCAGCATAGCAAGCGCATGAAGCAGCCATGTTTCCAGTTGATGCTAAGATGATAGCTTTAGCACCTTTTTCACGCGCAACTGATACTTCAACTGCGGTACCGCGATCTTTAAATGAACCCGTTGGGTTTTTACCTTCAACTTTGAGATATAATTCAACGCCCATATTGCGCCCTAAACGACGGCTTTTAATTAATGGAGTTGCAGCTTCACGTAGGGTAATAAATTCTGCCTGTTTGGTAATTGGCAGTAGTGGTAAATATTTTAAGAGGCTCGGTGGTGAAGAACGGAAATAATCCAGATTCATTTTACTTTTGATTGAATCCAGATCCATTACTACTTCCCAAGGAGTAGTTTCACCAGTAAAAACCAGATTATCAGGGTTAACAATTTTTTTAGTTACAAAGTCGCGTAGATGGTACATAGTGTTGGTATTCTCATAGATAATATACTCTTCGTCTTTGAAACTTGGACTTTGTCGGATTTCAAAAAAGACTCCCTATGTAGCTCTAACTACACCACGTCGTCTTTTTTTATCAATCCTTCGCGCCCAAGATTCAAATACTGTGAGTATAGATTTAATTAACCCATGATTATACCTTGATTTATCAGTGTTTTAGCATAAATTTGCGGGATTTTGAGATAGTTTTATTGCAAGTGCTTTCCTGATGACTCTTGATAGTTGCTATCTGCTTAGATGCAAAAATCCAGAATACTATACAAGAAGTAGCATTCTGGAGGATTAAAGTTTAATGAATTTGAGCTAAATTAATTAGGCCATAAATAGCAATACTCCTGATTATTGGTTAAATTCCGACCGTTAATAACTACATAGCCATTTGGTCCACTTGAACTTACACCACAATTGGTATGTACCCAGTGAATGCCTAGACCTCCGCTGGTATAGAGTTCTCCGCACAATTGCACTGTTTGACCAACTTGCAAACTTTGCGCTAATGACGAGGGCACTGAACTACCATTAGTTTGATCATAGTCATTGGCAAACACGTTGTCGATTGCAACATCGTATTCACTACCGCCACTATTAACCTGAATATGAGTATGCGATAATTCAACGCCTTGTTGTGATGCACCAGCTTTAAAATAAGGTGCAACATCGATAGTGCCTTGCAGGTAGTCACCATTGCAGCTTGCAGCTTCATCAGCGAAGACGAACGATGAACTTGTCGCCAATATGATTAATATAAGCTTTTTCATCAACTAATCCTTACTTTGGTACAGTAACAAATTTGGAATAGTTGTTTTTAATATACGCGCCATTGCTAGTGGTATACTGATCCATAATCGGATTGCTCGCTGCGGTATAGAGTGGGTTACCATTACTATCTTTTTGAACTACACCATTAACAACTACTGGAGTTTTATCCAAGCTTGGCAATTGCTCAATGTCAATTTGATCAAAGATATTAAAGACATCGGCGTCAGGGACGTAGAATATTCCATCTTGCATAGTATAACCATTGGTAATACTATCTGCGCCATTAGGAGTGAAGTTAGTTCCCCATGGATTACGGAGTTTAAATTTACCATTGCTATGTCCCAAAATTGCATAAGCGTGGGTACCAACTATTCCCGGCGGTAAATCAACTGCACCTTGCTCGGTTGCTCCATTAAGCTCTTTGGTATCAACTGGTGTACCAAGAACCATGACGCGTCCTTGTGCTAACAGCGGATCAATCAGACTAACCATATTTGCCGGAGTAACTTTGGCACCTAAGGTTATATTGGCAGAATCTGGATTGTCGGCATAAGTATTAACTAAGGTGTAATCAGTGCTGCTGGCATTATATGAATTAGTAAACTCATAGACTTCATGTCCAGTTAAAAATTTAAATGCCGAGTAATACTGTCCAATCGGTAATTGTGAAGCTGTCATACCATCATAGAAGGTTGCTAGACTATAAATGCTTCCTGGTGTAGCTGGCGTAGTGCCAAAATAAATAAAGCTATATTCAGGACTCATCAATACATCACCAAAAGCTTTTTCCATATAGCTTAACCATTGTCCGCTACCTGCAGAATACGCACCTGTTGCTACTTCGAGATCAGTAACAGGAGTTACCGAAATTTGTTGCGCAACTGAATGTACATCAGTATAGTCAATGCTATAACCACCATCATTATTCTGATGGAATAGGTTGGCAACACTTTGCGCTCCACGCTGGTAAATTAATCCGCTGAGTGTTGAAAGAAAATAGCAATCCCCAACCGCGCCTTGATGAATATTGAGTAGATTAATATCCTGTGCTGTACCTAGCTGATTGCCTGTATTGACAATCGTTTCTAAGGTGCCAGGATTGAAGCTCCAAGTATAATCTTGTTGAGCTAAACGATAACCACCAAAAAAGCGATGTGATACCATGGCTAGATTGTTGAGTGTATTACTCAAGGTGATTTGACCTAGTGTGCTTGTACCATCACTGCCAGAGCTGGAATCGGTTACATCGCCAATGAACAATGCGGCAAAAAGCGCTTCATTGTATTGTGCCTGAGTTGGTGTTTGATTAATAGTTACATGTGGTACTTGTTTGGCAGCATTAATTGCTTGTTGATAGCCACTTAGTTGAAGATTTTTTAGAGTTAGCAGCGCACTCGGGTTTTTACCAGTAATGATTGCTACCGCATCTTGCAGTGAAATAGTTGATTTAGCACTATCAGTTGCCAATGCAGTAAAAATTGCTTTCAAATCATCGGTACTGACTTGAGGTAATACATTATTGCTTGCTGCATTATTGCCGCCGCTGCTGTTTGTTGCTTGTTGTGTCGCACCATTATTTGCGCTACCACTATTACAAGCTGCTAAAGTAAGGCTAGTACCAGATATGATTAATACAGTTAAAAGATTATTAAGTTTTTTCATGATTTATATCCTGTTTTTTTAAAAAGTAAGATTTAAAAATATTGTTTCATGTCAATGTTGCAGAATAACAATTAGTACATATTCTGCAACATTAAATTTAATTAAACTGCAAAATAAGGTCCATTACCGCCGGAAGTACTTGCGCCACTAAATGCGCTAAATACTGTCCGCCCATAGAAGAACGGTAAGCCCCAGATAAAGAAGTTTTGACCGCCAGTTGCCCCTGCATTAGGTATCACTACGCTATTTGGATTAGCAGTGATAAAGTTATCAAAATTAATAATATTAAAATTGAAGTTCACTCCAGAACTACTATTTAGACTGGCTAATTGAGTCGTGATAGTTGTCGTAGTGCTTGGGCAATAAAAACTGGTATTATCACTACAGGTAGTTAATGCTGGATTGTTACTTGGATTATCAAAGAACAACTCAGTTGAACCAGTGTCAAAAATGGAGTCATAGCTTCCGCCATCATAGGTAGTTGTGAAGCTACCATCCTGCTCAGTACCATTACTGGTAAATACATTCTGTGCAGTTAACTGGTTATTGCTTTGTGTCCCAATTCCGAACGTTAGAGTTCCACTAAGCGAGGTTGCACCTGTACTTGATACTTGTGGTAATGCTACGATCACACCATTGTTATCCGTACTGAATTTGTACACTGGACTTACTACCTGTTGAGCTGTGGTAATTGAGCTATTTAGTGTACAGCTACTGCCGCTACATGAGTAATAATTACCTTGATCATAAGGCAGCGGATTGACACCAATAATTCCATTTGCTCCACCTAAGTCATTATAGGCACCTTCATTGCTACAGTCACTTGGCACACTTGGAATAGTGCTATCATTAATGATCTGGATTGGAACATTATTAGCTATTTCTCCCGCCATTTTGACGTTTGCCAACGCGATTGAGCCCCAGTCATAGCCACTACCAAATAAGGTACATTCTGCTGTGGTTTGTCCATTGATTGTTTGCGGAGTAAGATTTAGACTGCTGTTTAATTTATTAGCAAAAAGCCGCAAACCCATTGACCCGGTATCCAAGATAATGTGATCAATAGTTTGGCAGTTGGTTGGGCTACTAGTACTACAAACAGTTACACTGACAAAAGGTGTATTATCTGGTGATTGTCCAGTTGGACCTGCGTCAATTACAATTGGCACAACATTGCTTGCTGCGCTAGCTTGTGAACCTGAACCTGAACCTGAACCTGATGCTGGTGGAGTTGCATTGCTAGTACTATTAGCAGACGTTCCACCACTATTACATGCACTAAGCGTTACACTGGTTGCGATAATTGCGAATGATAGATATTTTTTCATGTTATGCACCTTATTTCAAAGAGTTTATCGTTACGTTAGCTGGAGCTAGAGATGGAATTATGGCTTTTCCTTCGTAATGTCCCATCCAACCACTGGTTGATGAAACAAAATCACTGGTACTTACTCTACGCATAGTTAGTGATTTATAGCTAGGTTGGCTAGTTTGATAAATTGTGAAATATTTGCCGAATAATTGGCTTTGATTAGGTACTTTAGGGCCATGCCACGCAACGCCAAACACATTACCGTTATTGCTAAACTGTTTGATAACAATACCAGTTTGCGTAATCAAAGTATTGGTTTGGTAATTAGCGCCGTTGGTAGTTACCTGATCCAGAGATTGTTGATCCTGAGTCGCAGGAGCCGAAGCTTTAAGCACGATTGCATCATTCATTATTGATGATGTATTTTCACCTAAAGTAGCCCATGCGCTGAGTGGCGCAGAGATACTTGCGATTAATAAGATGGTTTTTAAATTGTTTTTCATTTTTGATACCTTCAACAAACTAAGCCCAGTAGTTCGCTTTGCAATAGATAATGCAGCAGCTTGATTACTTTTATGGTCAAAGTAAAATTATTAATTAATTACTCAGTAACAGATTGTTATACAGATTTAAACTAAGTGATTTTTACCCAGAATACTTAATTTAAACTAAAGTTTGGGCTTAGACAAATGGAAGGTATGAAGACTCAATTTCAGCATTAAAGTGCCGAAAATTATGAATTTTTAGAAGCCGTTGTAGTCTGTAGACTAACAAATAAAGAGGTTTACTCATTGCTGCGAGGATGTGAATAGGATTAAAGTAATTTATTAAACGGCTAAGATATTCATCCAATGCAATTAATTCTGCATCATAATCATGAGAGATGATGTTAACCAGTAGCATAAATTGATAGACAATGTAAACAGCAACAAGGCATAAGATAGTATAGAATTCATTGATGAGATCAAGACTGCCATCAAGCATGGCCTTGCCATCACAAAACCAGCTTGCGTCGGTGAGCATGTCGCTGCATGCATCACTGGAAAAGAGCAGCAGCATGAGTAACTGTCCGATAATTAGTAACCGAATCAAAAGGTGTACCCACTCTGATTTATGTGGGGCGTGTTGTTGCGTAGTTAGCATTTTGTGCACCAAGCCTAATATTGATTATATATAGCCAATCTATATAAATTAATGTAATTGGATATATATAAGAATATTAGTTTAAAGATGTATATGATCTTTAAGATATTAGTTGCACAGGTAATGGCAAACAAAATGTAAGGCACCAAAGGTGCTGCAGGCTATAGGTATGCTAGTTGGGAGTGCATGTAGTGCTATAACCAAGATCCGCACATATACTGTTTTTAAGGTATATGTTCACATTGACAATCAAAGACTATCAATGAATTGAAGCTGCGTATGAGTATCTTCAATTAGTGAATTTGAGATATTATCATAATAAAATAAATTTGTGCAAATTTTTTTACGCTGTTAGGCTAAATGCTCAAAATTTGGATAAATTTATGCGCGATATAAAATATTTTTGTCAGGGTTTTTCGAGGATTTACAATGCTTTTGCTAAGATAGTGATTACGTCGCAATAAAAATATAAAGATAATACTTGACAAATTATGGTGCAGTGCACAATAATAGCGTCCTAGAACACGGATTTAACTAATTTTAGTTTATATCCACTAAATTTTTATTCGGGAGAATACAATGAAATCAACTCAAATTACTGCGATGAACGCACAATGCACTAAAATGATCGATACTTGCATGACTTTAACTAACGCGGTTATCGAAGGTTACAAACAAGCTATGTTCGTTCAATGCGAAGCTGCTCGTACTTTCATGCAACAATCTGCAACTACTATGAAAAACTTAATGTCTGTTACTTCTGCTAAAGATGTAGCTGAACAAGTTAAAGCTTTTGCTGTTAGTTCAGTAGAGTCAGGCGTGGCTAAAACTCAAGAACTTCGTGGTGTTGTTAGCAACTCACAAGCAGTATTCAATACTGCTGCTTCTGAAACAATCAAAGATGCTCAAGAATCAATGGTTAAATCAGTAGATCAAATGGCTTCAGTTAGCCCGGCTTTATCTAAAGTAGCTAGTGAGTCTTTACAAAATATAATTACAACTTCTAATCAAGCTGCTGATACTGTATCTAAAGTATCTGCACAAGTTGCTGAAGTTGCAAATAAAAACTTTGAAGCTGCTACTCAAGCAACTATCAATACAGTAAAGAAAGCAACAACTGCTGCTAAATAATTTTGGCTGCAAGTTACTTGCTTTTTAAAAAAGCCGCCAGCTAGTCACTGGCGGTTTTTTCATGTCTAATCTAGATCATTTTCTTTTATTGTGGCGGATTCCAATCGGCAAATGCACTCCACGCAGTATCGCTAATTTTAGCTGGGAAGGTCTGGTTACACTGTTTGTATAAATCAGATTCAAAATCTTGTGAATAATAATGTACAGCACAGGCGATGTCATTGAACGCATCAATTCTCCATGCATACATAGTTGTACCTAAATAGCGTGGATCTTTGGCTGGTGTGTTTTGGCTAATCGCATTTAACGCGTTAGTTATAAATTGTTGCATTGGTGTAGTATTTTTAAAAGCAACGCAATTTTTAGGGGCTAGGAAATCTGTTATAATTTTATTGGTTGAAGTTGCGGTACATGATTCATTATCACATAAAAAATTAGCTAAAGCAACATTATCAATTGAACCAGAATTAATTGCTGGACTCTCAGAGCAATTATCAATATCAGTGCTGGTAGTCGGATTATTAACTGTAGTTTTACTTGACTGCAAGTCATATTGCTGTACACTATCCCAAATCGTGTCGGTAGAGCTGCTTGGTGCAACAAACATCACTGGTGGACGACTTTCAATTGCAAAATAATCCTTCACTTCTTTATTGGTGTCTGTCGTGTATTGATCTATACCAACAGGTCCATAGCTACCCTCTGGAATTGATTCCTGATCATATAGCGGATCTAATTCAACTATGTTTTGCTGCGCAGGAATTGAAACATTCACTGAACCATTAATATGAACCCCTTGGTTATAAATAGTTTGTACGGTTGTTGGTGCATCAAAGACAAATAAATGATTACCTGCTGCGTTTAGTTGCATTGCTAATTCACCGAAAAAGGCTAATTCAACATCACTGGAAACCTGACTTAAGGCTTTTTCATTATCAATCGCAACTCCGATGGTATTATGATCCTGATTGATAATATTCGCAATATTATCAGCAATCTGCATTACAGTGCTAATACTATTTGGAGCTAAAGCGCTATTCAAATCATCGCTATATTCAAATAGCGGCACTACGTTTAAACCTAAGCTTTTATAATAAGAAGTTGCATCACCACCATTGACACATGGGCCTAAGGGAGTCGTTACACCATTATCTTTAAAGAATGATTGTTTAATCTGTGGCTGTGCCATATAGTCAATGACACTGTTAGCTGGTGAATTGCAATTGTTAGTATTATTTGATAATGGATTAACGATATTCGAATTACTTCCATCTGGTGTAATATAACCGATTGCTGGAAAAACATATTTTAATTTAGCATTAGGGTAGTTTTGCATATCTACTTTTAGTGATGGTGCCTGATTTTGTGAACCATAATATACATCGGTAGCTACACTATAGTTAATTATCCCATTTCCTGGCGCTAAGGCTGTAGCAGAGGTTGCTTGAGTATTACGTGCTGCGCGTGTTGCCAAAGATGATTGTGCTACTGATGTGTTAGTGTTACTGCTTGTTACTTGATTGCTGGCTGCTTGGCTACTTCCGCTATTACAGGCAGTTAATCCTAAAGAAGCAGTTAAGAATAACGATAAATAAGCTGAGTTACGCATGGATAAATTCCTAAAGTTTTTACAGAGCGAATTGTAAAACTTATCCAAAACTATTACTACCGCGTTTTTGCATGGGTATTTATATTTAACTAGCGAAGTTATTTAATGATTATTCTATGCGTAAGCGTTGAGTTATTATTTCATATGTTATAACTCAATTCTCAAGCTCGGAGTGTAGAGTTGTTGTAAATAATTAGTTGAGTAAACTAATGTTGTATATGCTATAATTTGGCATATTTTGTGAAGGTTAAATGATGGATGAGTTAATAAAATGGCTAATGCACAATTTAAGCGGTTCACAATCGAAGTTCTCTAAGTTGGTGCAGAATTGGTTATGGATTCTGTTAGGCTTAGTGGTATTTATTGTCATTGTTTAATTATTGGAGCTTAATATGAGCGATTTAAATTTACAACCAGAAACTAATGAAACTCCGGCTAAGAAAAAATGCTGTGGGAAAATTAAGGGTTTTTTTACTAAAGAAGCAAAAGAAGGTCAACGTGTGTTGAACTGGAAATTTGGGGTTTTAGTTGCCGTAGTAATACTTGTTGTTTGGATTATCTAATCTCGTAGCAATATGGTAAACTAGTATGGGGAGCTTAGCAATAAGCTCCTTAATTTATTTGGGGCGATAATGAAATTTCTTTTATGGCTGTATTTAGCTAATATTTCTAACCGAATTCGCTGGGTCGGTTCAACTGTTTTCCGCTTTGGTTTGTTAAGTCTGGCAATTGAATATTTGCTCCTATCTCCACATATTCGACCAGTGTATTTCGAGCATGTTATGCATTTTGTCCACCTTACGTGGTTGGTATTGATTGTGGCGTGGCTGGCAATTTTATTCCCAAGTGAAAGATTTGTCTTGAATGTTATGGCGATTGCTCGCCGTGATAGGTTTTTGCGTGATAGTTTAGTTGCTAGAATTTTACGTTTGGTAAAATATATTGTTAAGCATGATTTACTTAAACTTAAATATACCAAAAGTTTATACCAGAGAATTGTTACTCCAAAACGCATAAAATTACTTTATATTGGGCTGTATATTTATGATCTATATAAAGGCTATCAGCGTGTACTGGGTGACATGGTCTATTTGATTGCAGCATATTTTAGTTTTGTCTGTGCGTCATGGATCTATGTGTATTTAACCGGTGCACAACTCTATTACTATTCTACAATTGACAGTAGTTTTGACTGGGGGCTGGCGATTGTTGGTTTTCTAATGTTTAAAGTATTGTTTTTGCCTGATTTTGGTACAATCAAAGATGCCATAATTCGAATAGTGATTAAAGCTATATTGCATAAAACAGGTATGGTTAAATTAGGATATAACTTAGAAGATAAACTAAACAAATATGAGAAAAATGTGAAAGGATAAAGTAAATGTCTAAACTACTGTGTTTCTTTTTAGTTGCAACTGGATTTAGTTTAATCTTGCATTTTATCCTCGGTGGTGATAGCAGTCTTAGTTATCAGAATATTCAAATCAAATTTACTCTTGTCGACGTAATAATTGCAGGTTTAATGCTGAGTAATTTACTGGTGCTGGCGCTGCTGCTTCGTAAGAAGTCTTGATTTTTAAGAGATTATTTGTGCATCCCACTCAAATTTTAATAAATTCCCAGCAGTTGATTGGTAATTTAAATGCAATCAAGCAACATGTCGGAGCTAAGGTTAAGCTCTGCTTACCTGTGAAAGCAAATGCATACGGTCATGGTTTATCGGGAATTTCCAAATTAGTCGAGCCGTATGTCGATTATCTGGCTGTGTCATGTCTTGACGAAGGCAGTTTGCTGCGTGATATTGGGATAAAGAAGCCAATTTTAGTTTTTGGTGCTTTTGATGAAGAGCAAATTGCCGGACTAATCAACCATGATCTTGAGGTCACTATTTCATCGCAATATAAAGCACAACTTTTGATCAAATTTTGTGAAATGTATCGAGTAATATGCAAAGTGCATATCAAAGTTGATAGTGGAATGAATCGTGTTGGGGTGCGAAGTAGTAGTGCTGCGGCGTTAATCGATTATGTGTTTGCACATCCATGCTTGGATTTGTGTGGTGTTTATTCTCATTTGGCGGCTAGTGATGAAGTTGATAATCAGCTGACTCTGGTGCAAATTGAACAGTTTAGAGTTCTCGCTCAATATGTTAAAGAAAAGAAGCCGGATGTTATTTGTCATTTGGCAAACTCAGGTGGTGTGGCGTACTTTGCAGAGAGTTATTTTGACATGGTGCGTCCGGGTTTACTTAGTTATGGTTATTTTCCTGCTCATCCGATTAATACATCACCTCTATCATCAATTCAACCTTGCTTCAGTCTGATTACTCGGGTTAGCTATTTTAAAGTAGTGTATGCTAACTCTGGAATTAGTTACAACCATCGCTATAAAACAACTTGTGATACCCGTGTAGTAACTTTGCCAATTGGTTATGGTGATGGTTATCGTCGTGGTCTATCAAACTTGGGGGAAGTAATTATTCGTGGGCATAAATATATCATTTCTGGTACGATTTGCATGGATATGTTAATGGTAGATATTGGTGCGAGCGGTGAAGCATATGTAGGTGATGAAGCCGTTTTAATCGGTAGCCCTGGAGAGTTGGAAATTACGCTTGCTTCAATCGCAGAAAAATTAAACACCATAGTTTATGAGGTGTTAGTCGGATTTAATGAGCGAATTCCACGGGTTTATTATTGAACGCTATGTGTTAGATGAAGGGCATATCAATGTATCAACAAAATTATCAGTTATCAATTCGCGATATTAATTACGCTAATCATATGGATCATCTTGCGTTATTGAATTATTTACATGAAACACGAGTGCGATTTTTGCGTGAGCATGGTTATAGTGAATTGGATGTTGATGGTAAAGGTAGTGGTTTGGTAGTTGCAGATTTACAGTGCAGTTATCGTCGTGAATGTTTTTATGGTGACATAATTCGGGTCAGCCTGGCATTAAAAGTAGTTAGTCCGACTAGGTTAATTCTACTTTACTCTATTTACAAAGATGATGGTGCATTGGTTGCTAATGCGGAGATTCGGGTGGCTTTTCTTAACGCAGAGCGCAAAATTATTGCGATTCCAGATTACTTGGTAAGCTTAGCTGCTAACGTCTGAGATGCTAATTCTTTCGGTAAGCTTTAGCCTTAGATTTTATCAGGGCACTAATTAGCCAATTTGAAAATAGCAAAATATGCTAAAATCGCTAGCAATAAAAGTTTTTAATCAAAAGAAGGGTGCATGGTATGGCCAATTATAGTTTAATGGCTAACGCGGTTCGAATGTTGGCAGTTGATAGTGTTGAAAAATCTAAGTCTGGACATCCGGGAGCTCCGATGGGAATGGCTGAAATGGGTACGGTTTTATGGCGGGATCAAATGCGCCATAATCCACTTAACCCAAACTGGTTGAATCGGGATCGTTTTGTCTTGAGTAATGGTCATGCCTCAATGTTACAGTATGCGCTGTTACATCTAACTGGTTATGATTTAGGTATTGATGATTTAAAAAATTTCAGACAGTTTCATTCGCGTACTCCGGGACATCCTGAATATGGTTATACTAAAGGTGTGGAAACTACTACTGGTCCGTTAGGGCAGGGAATTACTAATGCCGTTGGTATGGCTTTAGCTGAGAAGCTTCTTGCTGAAGAGTTTAACCGTGACGGTTATCCAATTGTTGATCATCATACTTATGTTTTTGCTGGCGATGGTTGCCTAATGGAAGGTATTTCGCATGAAGCATGTGCTTTAGCTGGGACGTGGGGCTTGGGTAAGCTGATTGTGTTTTATGATGATAATGGTATTTCAATTGATGGTGAAGTTGAAGGCTGGTTTAATGAAGATGTTAGACGCCGTTTCGAAAGCTATAATTGGCACGTTATTTCACCTGTGGATGGTGATAGTGTTGATCAGTTGACTAAAGCAATCAAAAAAGCTAAAGTAGTTCATAATAAGCCAACACTGATTATCTGTCGAACCATAATTGGTAAAGGTTCACCAAATAAAGCAGGTAAAGAAGAATGCCATGGTGCTCCGCTTGGTGCAGCAGAGGCTGAATTAGTGCGTAAAGAGTTGAAATGGCCTTATGCTCCATTTGAGATTCCGGCTGAAGTTTATGCTGATTTTGATTGTAAAGCAACTGGTATGAGGGCAGAAAATAATTGGAATCAGTTATTTATGGAGTACCAATCACGTCACCCAGATTTAGCCACTGAACTATTGCGTCGCTATGAACATGAATTGCCTGCCAATTGGGCGCAAATTGTTGAAAATGGATTACACCTAGCTAATCAAAAACAGGAAACCATCGCTAGTCGTAAGGCTTCGCAAAACTCGATAGAATATTTTGCTGAGTTTTTACCTGAGTTTATTGGTGGTTCTGCAGATTTAACTGGCTCAAATTTAACCAAATGGAGTAAGGCAATTAGCTTGAATGAACATAACCATTTTACGGGTAACTATATTTCCTATGGTGTTCGTGAGTTTGGTATGTCAGCGATTATGAGTGGTATGTATTTACATGGCGGTCTTCGTCCATTTGGTGGTACATTTTTGATGTTCTCAGAATATGCGCGCAATGCACTGCGCATGGCAAGCTTGATGAAAATTGCACCAATTTTTGTCTATACTCATGATTCAATTGGTTTGGGTGAAGATGGTCCTACTCATCAGCCAGTTGAGCAATTAGCTTCATTACGCGTTATTCCAAATATGGATGTATGGCGTCCATGCGATACGGTTGAAACAATGGCAGCATGGGGTAGTGCAATTAGCAATACCAAGACTCCAAGTTCACTGGTATTTTCACGTCAAAATCTTAAATTTATGCCACGTGATCATGCTCAACTTATGGATATCGCCCGCGGTGGATACGTCTTGCAAGACGGTGGCGCGACGCCTGATTATGCGATTATTGCTACTGGTTCTGAAGTTGAATTAGCAACTAATGTTGCCGATAAATTAAGAGCTCAAGGTAAAAAAATTCGTGTGATTTCAATGCCTTCAACTAATGTTTTTGACCGTCAGGACGCAGCATATCGTAAGCAGGTTTTATCTGGTGCTAAAAAAATGGTTGCAATTGAGGCTGGCGTTGCTGATACTTGGTACAAATATGTGGGAACTGATGGAGTGATCGTTGCTATGAATAGTTTTGGTGAATCGGCTCCGGCAGGTGAATTATTTGCCCATTTTGGCTTTACCGTTGATGCAATTTTGGCAAAGTTGGTAGCAGAATAACCTTGATTTATTAGGGTTTAGAGAGTATAATACTCGGTGAAAAATAACTTTATAAGGAATAAATTATGTCTAAAATTAAAATAGCGATTAATGGATATGGTCGTATTGGCCGCAACGTTCTACGTGCGTTATTTGAAGCAAAACGTACTAATGAATTCGAAATTGTAGCAGTTAATGATCTGGGCGGTGATTTGGATGTTCAAGCGTTGATTACACAACGTGACACTGTGCAAGGTTATTTTAACCACGAAGTTAAAGTAGTTGAAGGTGGTTTGAGTATTGATGGTCACTTTATTCGTTTTCTGGCAGAACGTGATCCTAAAAATTTACCATGGAAAGACTTGGGGATTGATGTAGTTATGGAATGTACGGGAGTATTTAACTCTAAAGCTAAATCTAGTGCACATATTGCTGCTGGTGCTAAGCGTGTTGTTTTATCAGCTCCTGGCGATAAAGATGTTGATGCAACTATCGTTTATGGTGTAAATGAGAGCGTGCTAAAAGCGGGTATGACGGTAGTGTCAAATGCTTCTTGTACTACTAATGCATTGGCTCCAGTAGCTAAAGTTTTAAATGATAAGATTGGGATTGAACATGGTTTAATGACGACAATTCATGCATTTACGAATGATCAGGTTTTAACTGATGTTTATCATTCAGATGCGCGCCGTGCTCGTTCTGCTGTTATGTCAATGATTCCAACCAAAACTGGTGCTGCGGCAAATGTAGGTCTAGTTGTTCCAGAACTTTTGGGTAAATTGGATGGTTTAGCAGTGCGCGTACCAACAATCAATGTATCTTTAGTTGATTTGACTTTTACTGCAAAACGTGCAACAACTAAAGAAGAGATTAATTCTTTGATGAAAGAAGCTTCTGAAGGAGCTTTAAAAGGTATTTTAGCTTATAATGAGCAAAAATTAGTTTCAATGGACTTTAATCACACTTCTGCATCATCTACTTTTGATGCAACACAAACTCGTGTGGATGGCAATTTAGTTAAAATTTTTGCGTGGTATGATAACGAGTGGGGCTTCTCAAACCGTATGTTAGACACAGCTAAGGCATTGGTTAACGCTAAATAATACCAGCATTAAAGTATAAATGGTATAATCAACACTGAACCAGATTCGTTGTTTTACAAAGTGCAGTTGCAGCTTTATTAACGACGAATCTGATTTATGTTTATATATTCATTGTTTTTGATTTTTGCCGTATTTAATAAAAATTTGTCATGTATTTTTGTTAGTATTTTGTGTTTAAGAGTCAAATACTGTGGGTATATATTGCAAAATAAAATAATGATTTTAAAATGAGGACGCAATGTTAAAAAGACTTTTAGGGTTTTTTTCAAGTAGCATTGCCATTGATTTAGGAACAGCCAATACTCTTGTTTATATGCAAGGCAAAGGTATAATTCTTAATGAGCCATCAATGGTGGCTTTGGCTGTTGATAAAAGTGGCATGGGCAAAAAAATTCTGGCAGTTGGACAAGCTGCTAAAACAATGCTCGGAAAAACTCCGGGACAAATTGAAGTAATTCGCCCAATGAAAGATGGCGTTATCGCTGATTTCAATGTCACAGAACAAATGATCAAATATTTTATTAAAAAAGTAGCAAATCAAAAGAAATTAATGTCAGTTCCTCCGACGATTGTGATTTGTGTTCCTTGTGGTTCTACTCAGGTTGAACGACGAGCTATTAAAGATTCTGCCTTAGCCGCTGGAGCAAGAAGAGTTGAAATTATTGAAGAAGGAATGGCTGCTGCGATTGGTGCCGGATTACCTGTAGAATCACCTCGTGCCTCAATGGTGGTTGATATTGGTGGTGGTACTACCGAAGTTGGTGTAATCTCACTTGGCGGTCTCGTTTATGCTAATTCTATTCGGGTTGCTGGAGATCGTTTGGATGAAGTCATTACTAATCATATTCGTAGTAAGCATGGATTATTAATTGGCGATGCTACTGCTGAAGAAGTTAAGAAACAAATTGGTTCGGCTCATCCAGATGCAGATAATGGTGAAATGGACATTCGTGGTCGTAGTGTTTATGATGGTTTGCCTAAAAAAGTTACTATTTCCTCAAGTGAAATTCGTGGTGCATTAAATGATGCTTTGGAACAAATGACAACTGCAGTTAAACAAGCATTAGAACTAACACCTCCAGAATTGTCTGCCGACTTGATGGATTCCGGCATAGTTCTAACTGGTGGCGGAGCATTGTTGCGTGGGCTGGATATTCTAATATCTCAAGCAACACACTTGGAAGTTACCATTGCTGAAGATCCTTTACTTTGTGTAGCTAAGGGATGTGGTATTGCTTTGGATCATCTAGCATCTAACAATGTTTACTTAAGCCGCACCAAATAATGCGCAAATTTAAGTTGTGGCTTATACTAATTAGTATAGGCCTTATTGCATTTGATAAGTACTCTTTTATAAGCAACTTCCGCGACAGTGTCGTGATTTGGATGCAAAAACAAACCTCACTTTTATTTTATCGTATTCAGAGTTATCCACGCCTACTTTTACTTCATACAACACAGCAGCAAGAATTGGCATCTCAAAATACTCAGTTAAAAAAACAAATAGAGGAATATTCTTTATTGCTCAAACAGAGTAAAAATCAAACTCATGACGTAGCAGCAGTTAATCAGCTTAATCCCAATGGGGTTTATGACGATTTTAGTCAAATCGTTGCAAAAGCTATCTTGGATGTAAACTTCTTTGTTAACAATCAAATGCTCATTGATGTTGGAAGTACTAAAGGTTCCCAAATTGGTGCGGCAGTAGTTAATCGTGATGGAGTAGTTGGTCAAGTTTATAATGTCAATGCCAACAGTTCTCAGGTAACACTTATTACTAATCCCGAATTCAAAATCTATGTTGAGCAATCCGTGACTAAGTCTAAAATGTTGGCTCAGGGTAGCGGCAATGGCAATATAATTGTCCGTTATCTGGACAAAAATGACAAAATTCAAGCTGGTGATATTTTAGAAACAACTGGTTTAGATGATGTTTATCCAGCACGAATTCCTGTTGCTAAAGTGGTTAAAGTTTTCTATGAAAATAATGGGTTTAATAGTGCATTATGCGTGCCCGTCGTTGATTTTCATCAATTACAATATGTTTTGGTACTAAAATATGATAGTAAATAACTTACGTTTAATAATATTTTGTATCATCTTGGTTTTTGCTCAATTCCTAATTAATAATCTAACTATATTTTATGTTGATATTTTAGCCATTGTTTTGGTATGCCTACTAATGGGGGGCAATTATAGTTGGACACAGTTAATTATACTGAGTTTGTTAGCTGATCTATTTGGACATTGGTATCTCGGCAGCCACTTGCTGGCGATTACTATTTTGAGTGTTTTTAGTGCAAAATTTACTAGCTTTTACCGGGTTAGTAATTGGCTGCCACGAACGATAATGGCAAATATATTTTTTTCTATTTTGTTATTAATTATTTATTTGATTGATGTAGTATTGGGTAAGGTGTTTACTTCTCTGAGTAGTTTGCTTTTTGAGGTTGTGGTATTGATGCCGCTCATTCAATTTATTTTACAAAAATTTGTTAATCTGCGTTCTTCTGATATTATTTTCTATGACTAAATCAAGAATAATTGCAGCCTATCTTTTTGTCATCGCTGGGGTTTCTGTCCTCTATGCCCGCTATGCTTATCTGCAAATTTCAGATCATAAAGAACTATTGATTAAAGCAGTAGAGAATTATTCTTCAATTGTTGCAACCCAACCAGTGCGTGGGGGAATTATTGATCGGGAAAGTATTGTTCTGGCAGATAACCGTGTATCCTATGCGGTAGCTATTTTACCTAAAGATGTTAAAAGCATCGATTCAACTTTCAGTTTATTAGAAAGTCAGATAAATTTAACCGCATTTGACAAGAAGAAATATGCTAAGCAATTGAAACAAGCAAAGAATTTTGATTGGGTTATTATTAAAGATGATTTATCTAATACCGAAGTGGCTAACTTAACTTCGCATAATTATTTATTCCCTGAGTTAAATGTTTTTGCACATACTAAGCGTTATTATCCATTTTCGGATCTTTATGCTCACAGTATTGGTTATGTTGGACGAGTGAGTCAAAGTGATAGGAAGAAACTTGGTTTAGATGGAATATTAAAAAACTATTTGGCAAATGATTACATCGGTAAAAGTGGTCTTGAACAGCAATATGAGTCAATGATGCGTGGGTCAATTGGTAAAAAAGTTATTCGTACCGATGCCTTTGGTAATGAGGTTGGCTTAATTAGCAATACTCCAGCGGTTGATGGTTATACACTACAACTAACAATTGATAATCGGCTTCAACAAAAAGCATCCCAGTTATTGGGCGATCGCAAAGGTGCGATTGTTGCGCTTGATCCGCAAACAGGCGGAGTTCTGGTTTTTGTTTCCAAACCATCTTATGATGCTAATTTATTCCTTGATGGAATTAGTCCTGAGGATTGGGATGAACTTCAACAAGATAAAGGCAATCCATTATTGAATCGTACTATTCAAGGCACTTATCCACCAGGCTCGACATTTAAGCCATTTTTAGCTGCAGCATCCTTGTATTTAGGTGTTCGCAATGCCAATTATCGTTTTCATGATGTTGGATTTTTTACTCTGCCAGGCTCTTCGCATCGCTTTAGAAATAGTGGGAATGAAGTATTGGGAACTATTGGTATTGTTGATGCAGTAGCTCACTCTTCTGATGCCTTCTTTTACAAACTTGGTCTAGATATGGGCGTTGATCGCATGGATAAAACTTTACCATTCTTTGGACTAGGGCAAAAAACTGGCATTGATTTACCGCAAGAAAATAGTGGCTTATTGCCATCGCGAGCGTGGAAAGCAAAACGCTTTGCTAAAGATCCATATCAACGTAACTGGTTGCCTGCCGATAGCGTTACTATGGGAGTAGGGCAAGGATTTAATCACTATACACCATTGCAAATGGCTTATGCGACTAGCATCCTAGCTGATGATGGTGTGGCACACCGTCCGCATTTATTAAATCGTGTTTTAAATAAAAATGGTACTGTTGTTAGCGTATACCCAGAATCAAGCGTCAAAATCCCAATCAATAAAGCAGATTTAGATCTAGTTAAACTGGGGATGCAGCGCGTAATGCAAATTGGTACTGGTTCTAAAGTTGGTGCTGGAGCTAAATATACTATGGCAGGAAAAACTGGAACTGCTCAAGTTGTCGCTTTACAACAAAATTCACGTAAATCTAAATTCAGTGGCAGTCAGTATAAGGATCACTCGTGGTTTATTGCTTTTGCTCCAGTCGAAAACCCTAAAATAGCCATTGCGGTAGTAGTCGAAAATGGTGGCTGGGGTGCGAGCGCAGCAGGACCAATTGTGCGCCAAATTTTTGACAGTTATTTACTAGCTTCAGAAAGTGCGGTAGTAGAGTCACAAGTTCGTTATAAACGCTTTAGACCTGTTGATTCATCTAGTCCATCAGTGCCAGCTGTTGCAGATGAAGCGGATGATTCAAGCACAGAGACAGAGAATAGTGATAGCGGAGGAGATGCAGATGATTCAACAACAAACCAATAAACTGCAACAATTTTGGGCATATATTCTTAATTTTGATTATATCCTGATATTATTATTGTTGTGTTTATTCGTGGTTAATGGCTTTATTCAATACTCAGCGAATGACCAAGTAATGACCAGAATGTATAATGATGGCGTTTATCTAGGTGTTTCTTTTATTATTATGCTGGTGGTAGCAGGGATTCATATCAATCGGATTCGCTCTTTTGCTTTCCCGTTGTATATTCTTTCATTGATTTTAATTGCTTTAGTCTTGGTCATTGGAGTCAAGGTTAATGGTGCTAGGCGTTGGCTTAATTTGGGGATTAGAATACAACCATCTGAATTATGCAAATTATCTGTCCCGCTATTAGTTGCATATGCTTTATCGTTTAAAGATCATATACTTAGCTATAAGGATTTTATTTTAGGTTTTGTAATTATTGCGATACCATTTGCGCTGATTGCCAAACAACCTGATCTTGGCACTGGAATATTGGTTTTTTCTGCAGGGTTTTTTGTATTATTTTTTGCTGGTTTGCCGTGGAAAGTAATGATCATTAGTTTGGTATCTATTGTAGCATCTAGTCCACTGATCTGGGGATTACTTAAAGACTACCAGAAGCATCGGATTTTAACTTTGATTGACCCACAGTCGGATCCTTTGGGTAAAGGTTACCATATTATTCAAGGGGTAATTGCGATTGGGTCTGGTGGTTTGCATGGTCAAGGATACTTGCATGGTAGCCAAGTTCATTTGAATTTTATTCCTGAAAAACATACTGATTTTGTGGTAACGGTATTGGCTGAAGAGTTTGGTTATATTGGTGTTGCAGTTATCTTGGCCCTTTATCTTTTAATTGCGCTGCGTGGTTTACGGATAACTCGCCTAGCCCAAGATCGGTTCTCGCAAACTATGGCTGGTAGTATTACCTTGTCATTTATCTTATATGTTTTGATTAACATGGGAATGGTAAGCGGGATTTTCCCCGTGGTTGGCGTACCTTTGCCATTGATTAGTTATGGTGGTACTGCTACGATTGTACTTATGATTGGTTTTGGGATACTATTGTCTATAGACCATCGCAGGCGCTATCACCCACTCAAGTAATTCTTCTCTTAGGATGATAAAGCAGCTGCTTGGGCATAGCTGTGCATTGCGAGCTGAAGATCATCCCATGCATCTTTTTTAGCACTCGGTGTACGCAGTAAATATGACGGATGGTAGGTAGCAATCAATGGAATACTCTGATAATGATGAACTTTTCCACGTAGTTTACCAACGGCTAGTTCCGTATCTAATAGAGTCTGCACCGCATAGCGACCAAGAGTAATAATCATCTGTGGTTTAACCAAATTAATTTGTTGTAATAAATAATTTTTACACGAGCTTATTTCTTCTGGTTCTGGATTGCGATTGCGTGGCGGGCGACACTTGATCACGTTGGCAATATAAACATCCTGTTCGGTATCTAATTTCATAGCTGCAATCATTTTATCTAATAGCTGCCCCGACGCTCCGACAAATGGGCGTCCTTGCAAATCTTCCTGTTCACCAGGGCCCTCTCCAATAAACATCCACCGAGCACTGCGATTTCCGCGTTCCAAAACGGTCTGGGTGCGATTTTCACAAAGTTTGCAGTTTTCACAAATGCTTACTTTATGAGCTAGTTGTTCCCAATTTATATTTTCGAGTGTATTTACTAGCTGTGCTGTTGTTACTAGTTGAGTATCTTGGTTCTGTCGTGGTTCTTGTGGCTGAGGCTTAGCTGATACTACGGCGGGTATCGGCGCTAATTGGATTGGCGAAGGCGTAATTACGGGAGGGGCGGCAATTTTTGATGATCGTATTTGTGAGGTAGCGTTTAATACGCTCTGCTGGCGAAGCTGTGGTAGTGGAATAACTGCATTTTGGCATAATCGAGTTAATTTAGCTGTATCAACTTGCCATAAATTGCCAATTAACAGATCTAGAGTATTTTTTTGCATATCCCATCTTCCCATTACATCACGCGGTATTGACGTTATTATACTATAGCTGGATATAAGTTCTGATTTATGATTGTGCGTGGTTTGGGTTTGAGGCTATAATAAGGGGTATCATCTACCAGATAGTTTTCTAACATAAAGGAGCGACGGTGAATTTCTATAACTTAATTAAAGAACACAAGTTAGGTGGCTTGTTATTAAGCGGTAATTTTGGCTTAGAAAAAGAAAATGTTCGCACCAATATGGAGGGGAATTTGGCGTTAACGCCTCATCCTGAAGTATTTGGTGACAAAGCCAAGCATCCATACATTACCACTGATTTTGCTGAATCTCAGGTTGAAATGGTAACACCACCATTTGATTCACCTGCCGCGGCGCTAAAATTTATGGAAGCGTTGCATGATTTGATCTCGCTAGAATTAAAAGATGAAGTTTTATGGCCGTACTCATTACCGCCACGTTTGCCCGATGATGATAATTTAATTAAAGAAGCCCAGTTTGAAGATCCAGAGATTACTGAATATCGTGAGTATTTGGCACATAAATATGGTAAACGTAAGCAACTTCTGTCGGGGGTGCATTTTAATTTTTCATTTAGTGATAAGTTTTTAAAGCTAATGTACTGCGCTAATCCGGATAATCTATCTTTTCGTGAGTTTCGTGATCAGGTTTATCTTAAAGTCGCTCGCTATTATTTAAAATTTTGCTGGTTAGTGATCTATTTGACTGGTGCTAATTCAGTTGCGCATGAGTCATATATTGCGTGTAGTAAACGCGAAAAACAAAAATTAACCGAAGATAGCTATAATTTTAAAGGGGCAAGCTCTTTTCGTAATGGCGTAAGTGGTTATCGTAATTTAGAACATTTTTATGTATCCTATAACTCACTTTATGATTATATCGCGGATATTAAACAGGCAATTGCCGATGGGCATATTATTGCAGCTAAGGAGTATTATTCTCAATTGCGTCTCAAAGGTTCGACTAAAAGTGGTGTTTTGGATGACCTATACAATAACGGAATTAACTATGTTGAGATAAGAACCTTAGATTTAAATCCTTTAACTAAAGTTGGTATTACGCAAGATTCGCTGGACTTAATCCATTTGTTATTAGTTTATTCTTTGGCGGCACCTGATTTTTGGATGAGCGATGAAGAGTATCGTTTGGCAAATGAGAATCAAATTTTAGCCGCGGATTCAGATCGTGCAGAAGAGATTCGCCTGCATTTTTCGAGTAGTGAAACGCGTAATCTAAAAGAACGTGGAGTTGAGGTTCTGGACGAAGTTTATTCTACTTTGCATTCTTTAGGTGTCGCAGAGGATAGCCTTGCCGTATTGAAGCGCTATAAAGAAATTTTGATTGCGGATAAAGCTAGCTATGCCTGTCAAGTAGTAAAATCAGTAATAAAGCATGGTTATAGTGATTACTTTATGACACAGGCTACTAATTACTTGGAGCTAAGTAAACAAACTTATTATAAATTCTGCGGCTTTGAGGATTTGGAGTTATCAACGCAGATTTTACTTAAAGAATCAATTAAGCGCGGGATAAAATTTAACTTCTTGGATCGGCAAGATAATTTTATTGAACTAAGTAATAATGGTAATCGCCAAATTGTGAAGCAAGCGACCAAGACTTCATTGGATAATTATGCGACAATTTTGGCAATGGAAAATAAAGTTGTAACTAAAGAGTTAGTTGCGCGAACTAAGGTGGTTGTTCCCAGTGGTGGGAGTTATTCTGATATGCAAGCAGCTATGACTGATTATCCATTATTTTGTAATAAAGCTATTGTCATTAAACCAAATTCTACTAATTATGGTTTGGGTATCACGATATTTAAAGCGGGGTTTGAATTAGTCGAATACCAGCGTGGGTTAGAGATAGCCTTTGCTCATGATCGTAAAGTTCTAGTTGAAGATTTTGTGGCGGGTAAGGAATATCGTTTCTTTGTGATTGAAGGGCAAACCGTTGCGATACTTCATCGTGAACCAGCAAATGTAGTTGGTGATGGTGTGAAAAATATCCGTGAGTTGGTTACAGCTAAAAATCAAGACCCATTGCGTGGGTTTGGTTATGTTACACCACTGGAGAAAATTCGGCTTGGTGAAGCTGAGGCAATGTTCTTAGCGCAGCAAAAATTTGATTTTGAAACTATACCGAGCGCAGGGCAAAAAATTTATCTCCGCGAAAATTCGAATATCTCAACTGGAGGAGATTCTTTAGATTTTACCGATATAATGCCTAAAGCTTATAAGCGGATTGCCGTAAAGGCAGCGGCTAGTGTGGGAGCTTTAATTTGTGGTGTCGATATGATGATCCGCGATATTAAAAATCCTTACCCAGAAAATAATTATGCCGTGATTGAATTAAACTTTAATCCTGCGATTCATATTCATACCTATCCATATCAGGGTAAAGATCGTAAAATTGCGAAACGAATTTTGAAAGCATTGCGGTTAATTAGTTAGTTAGACATCATTTTAGTCTCATTGACTGAGTAATTAGCGGAGAATTTTTTTACTCTCCCAGTCGATAATGGTGGAGGGTTTTTTCGCGAAATTAGTTGTTCCCGAGAGTACCATCACTTGGTTGCCAAATTGGCGGACGCATTCACGATAAGTTCTGATTGATTGATGTCCTGATTTGTTGGCTGAGGTTGAAACCAATGGCATATTCAATGAATTAGTTAGCTGTTTAACTAATTTATGGCGTGTAACTCGCACTGCAATTTTGCGATGTGCTCCAATTAAGTTTCGTGGAATCTGGCGACGAACGGGCAAAATAATGCTATAAAATCCTGGCCAATACTGAGTAAGCTGGGATTTATCATTTTCATTTAAGGGATTAATAACTTTCTGCAGTTGATTTACATTCCCCGCTATAACTATCATTCCTTTGGTTTTGTTGCGTCCTTTGAGGTGAATTATTTTGTTGATTGCCAAGTAGTTAAATGGGTCGCAGCCAAAACCGTAGCATGATTCAGTCGGATAAGCAATTACGCCACCATTACGTAGATGGCGCTTAATTTTTCGAAGCTTAGCTGGACTGTAATAACGCATATTTTTAATATAAATTCTGTTTAGGTTTACGGTGAATTAATACATAAAATGAGCCTACCGCCACCAGCACATATCCCCACATACTAACCAATGGTCCACTGAAACCAAATACTTTCCAGCTTACCATTGCACATTCGGCTGTTCCGCTTAAGATTGTATTGATAAATCCACTTAAAGGTATTTTTTTAAACAAAATGTCTAAAGGCATACCGCAAGAAGCTGGCCATTGATCGGGTGGTAGACTTTGTAGCCATACATGGTGGTAAGCCGTTTTAACTCCAAACAGTGCAATAGCAAGTAATAAGATTCCGTAAATGCGATTACCAAATCCTTTACAGTTATTAATCAATGCAATTAAACTAAATAGACCTAAAAACCCATAGATAATACGTTGAGCAATGCACAGTGGGCACGGTTGCGCTCCATTATAAATCTGAGAATAAAAGGCGTAGCCGATTGAGGATGCACAAAATATAAAAATTAGTGCGAATGTTAAACGTGGTGAAATTAAGCGAAATAAGTTTGTGAGCATATGGTATAACCCTTTACAATATCGTCATAATCTTTCTGCTTTTAAAGAGCAACAACGTGTTTAATGTTTGTTACACGGTTTGCTGGTTGAAAAGTCAGTCTGAGTTCATATGATAAACAAGTAATTATAACCTATTTGGAGTATTTATGCGTAGCGTGTTCTATATCTCAGATCAAACAGGTATTACAACCGAAAAGCTCGGAGCTGCATTATTAGGTAAGTTTCCTCAAATTGAATTTCGTAAAGAAAGTTTTCCTTTTGCCGATACTCCATCTAAAATAAGTCAGGCACTAATTCGGGTAAAAAATCGTTTTCTAACCGATGGTATGAAGCCAATTATTGTTTCAAGCGTTATTACGCCCAAACTGCGTAAGCTTTTGGATGTGGATTATGCTTTGACTCTTGATTTCTTTGATGCATTTATCGGAAAAATGGAGGCAGAATTAGGCTGTCAAGCAACACATGAAATCAGTAAAATTCATGGAATCGGCGATGAAGATAAATATAATCACAGGATTGATGCAATCCATTATTCATTGGATAATGATGATGGGGTAAGTAGCAGACATTATGATGAGGCAGATATTATTATTATCGGTGTTTCGCGGGTAGGTAAAACACCGACTAGTATTTATTTATCAGTTAACTATGGAATTAAAGTTGCCAATTACCCGTTAGCGGAAGCAGATTTACAGACTGATCATTTACCTAAGGCACTGGTGCCGTACCATCATAAATTATTTGGTTTAAGTATTGAAGTAGAACGCTTGCATTCTATTAGGACTCATCGCTTACCGAATAGTAAATATGCGCAGCTAAACACTTGTGTTAATGAGATTCAGGCTGCCGAACGCATCATGAATCATTGTGGCGTGCCTTTTCTAAACACCAGTCATAAATCGATTGAAGAAATATCGGTGGCGATTATGCAGTTAGTTCGAATTAAACGCCAGTTTTAGTTAGTGATACTCTGTGTTTTGTATAGTGCTGGGGTATGGATAAAATAATACATTACATTTGTACCAAATAGTGTATAATCGCGGTCTTATTTTTTAAAATTCACACACTTGTGGTCAAAGGGTGTGGCGCGAGCCATCAAAATCCACGAGTGGCGGTATAACCCTTATTAAGGAAAATTTAATATGTCAGTTTCAATCAAAGAAATGTTAGAAGCCGGAGTTCACTTCGGTCACCAAACTAAATTCTGGAATCCTAAAATGAAGCCATTCATTTTCGGTTCACGTAACAAAATCCACGTTATCAATTTAGATAAAACAGTAGTAATGTTCGACGAAGCGATTAAGTTTGCTAAACAAACAATCAAAAACAAAGGTTTTATTTTGTTTGTTGGTGCTAAAGCTCAAGCTAGTGAAATTATTGCTGAAGAAGCAAAACGTTGCGGTATGCCATACGTTGATCACCGTTGGTTAGGTGGAATGATGACTAACTTTGAAACAGTTAAAAAATCAATCAAAAAATTAGAAGTTAAATCAGAGCAATTAGCTCAAGAAAATTCTGGTTTATCTAAAAAAGAATTATTAGATATTTCTCGTGAAGTTGAAAAATTACAAAGAACTATCGGCGGAATCTCTGAAATGAAAGGTCTACCTTCAGCTATGTTTGTAGTTGATACTGGTATGCATGATATCGCAATTCAAGAAGCTCAAAAATTAGGTATTCCTGTAATTGGTATCGTTGATACTAATAATGATCCATCAGGTGTGGATTATGTTATCCCTGGTAATGATGATTCTGCTCGTGCAATCAAACTTTACGCTTCAGCAATTGCTGATGCAATTTTAGCTGCTAAAAATGAAACAGTTACTGATTTAGCTAAAGCAGTAAAAGTTGAAATGGTTGAAGAAGCTGCCGAAGAAGCTAAAACTGTACGTCGTGTTAAAAAAGCTGACGGCGAAGGATCTGCTGAGTAATTTTTCATAATCGTCTAACAGATGTTTTCTCTTAGACGATTAATATCGAATATAAATAAACAGGAGTTTAAAATGGCAAATATTACTGCCGCTATGGTCGCACAATTACGTGAAATGACTGGCTTGGGAATGATGGAATGTAAACGCGCATTGGTTGAAGTTGATGGCGATATCAAAAAAGCAGAAGAGTTAATGCGAATTAAATCTGGTAATAAAGCATCAAAAATGGCTGGGCGTACTGCTGCCGAAGGTATTGTTGCAATTTCTATTACTGCTGATAAAAAATCTGGTGCGATAGTTGAAGTTAACTGCGAAACTGATTTCGTGGCTAAAGACGAAGGTTTTGTTAAATTTGCGAATGATATTGCTGCTGCTATAGTTGCAAATCCAAGTGCAACGATTGAAAATATTGCTGAAGTTAAATTAGCTTCAGGTGAAACAGTTGAAGAAGCACGTAAAGCATTGATTGCTAAACTTGGTGAAAATATGACGGTACGTCGTTTTGTACGTAATACTACAAGTGGTGAATTAGCATCATATTTACACGGTGCTAAAATCGGGGTTTTAGTTGATGTTACTGCAGGTCAAGATCAATTAGGTAAAGATATTGCAATGCACATTGCAGCTGCAAAACCTAAAGCGTTGGATGCTAGTGGTGTTGATGCTGAGTTAATCGAAACTGAACGTCGTGTAGCTATTGAACGTGCTAAAGAAAATGGTAAAACTGGCGATATGCTAGAAAAAATTGCTGAAGGAACAGTTAATAAATTCCTTAAAGAAGTTACATTACTTAGTCAGGTATTTATTAAAGCCGATGATGGTAAACAAACTGTAGAGCAACTATTGAAATCAAAGTCAGCTACTATCAATGGCTTTACGCTATTTGTAGTTGGTGAAGGTATTGAGAAAAAAGTTGTTGATTATGCGGCAGAAGTCGCAGCAGCAGCCAAAGTCTAAGTTATCCTTAAATGAAAAATCCTCCGCTACTGTGGGGGATTTTTTGTTATAATATTATAATATAGTTATTTTGTTTAGGAGTACTATTATGGAACATCCAATTATTTTTACAGACAATGCAGTCAGTAAAGTACGTGAATTAATCGAAGAAGAAGGTAATCCAGAATTAAAGTTAAGAGTGTTTATCACTGGTGGCGGTTGCTCTGGGTTTCAGTATGGGTTTACCTTTGATGAAATTTCTAACGAGGACGACTTTGTTGTCGACAAAGATGGCGTACAATTTTTGGTAGACACTATGTCATACCAATATTTAGTTGGTGCTGAGATTGATTATATTGATTCTTTTGAGGGTGCTCAGTTCACTATCAAAAATCCAAATGCACAAACTACTTGTGGTTGTGGTTCATCATTCTCGGTATAATTTATTATGTGGTTAAATTTTCGGACATGGGGTATTGTGCTTTCACTGTTGCCTTTGGTGGCACATGCACTTACCCTTGATGATTTTACGCCAACTTTTTTGAGTTCAGATAAAAGTCATGAGAGTGCTAACACTGATCCTAAATTGGCGTTCAGTGTTCCGGACTCAGCTAAAAAAAGAAATGCCAGCAGTGGTACTATCTGGTATTGTAATAAAGTCAGTGGTTTGAATTGTGCACGCCAAAATTCAAGTGGCACAGTTCCGCAAAATTTTAAATCAAATGAAGCGCTGCCAACTGCAGCAGTAACACCTACTACTGGTGGTAATGGACATTATTTCAATCGTAATCAAAATAGTTACGATCAGAATGCTATCAATAATTTTAACATTACTGATTCTAACCAAAGTACGTTACAGGCTTATGCGCCACAATTGAACAATAAATCAATGGAAGACACATTAAAAGAAAATGTAGCCATTCCGATTAAAGCAAATAATAATACAGATGTTAGTGTAGGTACGAATCAAATTAAATTTAATGTTACCTACTAATCTTTACTTTTTTGGAGTTTTAAAAAATTGAATTACTCATTATATAGCATGCTCTTGGTGGCATATTTATTGGGGTCCTTGTCATTTGCTATAATTGTTAGCAAATTTATGAAAATGGATGATCCACGTAATTATGGTTCTAATAATGCTGGTGCAACCAATGTAATGCGTAGTGGTAACAAGAAAGCTGCAGCATTTACGTTGTTGGGTGATTTGCTCAAGGGCTTGATTGTTGTTTTAGTTGCCAGATTCTTGATGCGTGGAATTGATGGCGGTGATGCTATAGTTGGGATTTGTGGTGTCCTTGCAGTGATTGGACATATTTTTCCGATTTTCTTTAAATTTAAAGGTGGTAAAGGTGTTGCTACCGCAATTGGAGTTTTATTAGGATTTAGTCCTATTTTAGCTCTTTTGGTAGTTGTTAGCTGGTTTGTAGTGTTTAAATTTACGCGTGTTTCTTCTTTATCAGCAATTTTAGCAACTTTTTTATCTCCTTTATATGCCTATGTTTTATTTCAAAATACCTCTTATTTTGGTGCGACATTAATGATTGCTGTGATAGTTATTTTTAAACATCAGAGCAATATCGTGCGTTTAATTAAAGGTGAAGAAGCTAGTTTTAAAAGAAAAGAAAAAACTGAACACGCAAAGAGTAATTCTAATTCAGATGAAGTGTAGTTGAGAATGGGGCAAAAATTAGTTCTTTTGGTGAATCTGGGTTCACCAGAGCAGTTATCTGTTGCTGCAATACGAAAGTTTCTCCGTAGCTTTTTATCTGATCAGCGTGTTGTTGGCTTACCACGTTTATTATGGTATCCGATTTTATATGGAATTATCTTACCGCTAAGAAGTAAAAAATTACTCCATAAATATCAGCAAATTTGGCTTGAAAATGATTGTGCACCATTAATTCACTATACCAAAGAACAGGCAAGATTATTGCAAGAACATTTACGAACAACTGATGATACAGCACGTGTTGGCTATGCGTTTTGTTATGGTGCTGAGGATATTAAGGCTCAGTTAGTTAAATACTCTGCAGAACAAGCCATAAGCGAATTGGTGGTAGTTCCACTTTATCCGCAATATTCAAGTTCAACCACGGCTGCGGTTTTTGATCAAATTAGTCACTACTACCAAAAATCATACTCGGTTCCAAAAATTAAATTTATTAATAGCTTTGCAGATCATTCTTTATATATTCAGGCATTAGCTAATCAGGTGCGTGAGCATTGGGCAAGTAATGGGCGAGGGGATAGATTGGTCGTTAGCTTTCATTCGCTACCAGTTAAATTAGTGGAAAATGGTGATAGTTACGTTGAAGAATGCAAACTCACCTATCAATTATTATGTCAAGCATTGGAATTAGAGCCAGAGGTAGAAGCTAAATTATGCTTTCAATCTAAATTTGGACGAGCAGAATGGGTTGGTCCTGCAACTGATGCGACGCTTAATGTTTTAGCTATGGCAGAAATAGCTACAGTTGATGTTATTTGTCCGGGCTTTGTTAGTGATTGTTTAGAGACACTGGAAGAAATAGCAATTCAAAATCGTGAATTATATATTAGTCGTGGTGGGCGTGAGCTACGTTATATACCATGTTTAAATGCCAGTAGCGAATTAACTATAGTACTAAATAAAATTATTCAAGAGGGTTAAATTATGTGTGGAATAGTTGGTGGAGTTAGCGAGCGGAATGTTGTTTCAATAATCATTGAGGGTTTGTCGCGTCTTGAATATCGTGGCTATGATTCAGTTGGCGTAGCAGTAATTAATGCGGGTGGCGAATTAACTCGTGAACGGGTTACTGGGCGAGTTAAGGAATTAGCGCAAAAATGTGCCAGCGATCATTTTAAAGGTACAATTGGAATCGGGCATACCCGTTGGGCGACGCATGGCGGAGTTAGTGAAACTAATGCTCACCCGCATTTTTCTGCTAATAATTTGGCGGTAGTACACAATGGAATCATTGAGAACTATGCACAGCTTCGTACTGAATTACAGGCTCAAGGTTATCACTTCGATTCTCAGACTGATACAGAAGTCATTGTTCATTTAGTGCATTCGATTTATAAACATAATCATAATTTACTGGAAGCAGTTAGAATGGCTACGCAACATTTGCATGGTGCGTATGCAATTGGAATGATTAGCAAAGATAATCCGAATGAAGTAATTTGCGCTCGTCTTGGATCTCCATTGGTGCTTGGGGTAGGTATTGAAGAGATGTATTTTGCATCAGATATTTCCGCTCTATTACCAGTTACGCAAAAAGTGGTTTATCTGGAAGAGGGTGATATTGCACGCATTACACGTGATGATTATCAGATTTGGGACAAAGATGATAATTTAGTAGAACGTAACGTCAATATCAGTGAATTATCAGCTTCAGCCAGCGAGCTAGGGCATTATCGCCACTATATGCAAAAAGAAATTTTTGAGCAACCTCGTGCAATTGCTGATACCATGCAGCATTTGGGTGGTAATTTTAACGCAGATATTTTTGGAGCAGAAGCTGCTGCGATTTTTAGTAGCATTAATAAAGTACAAATTATTGCTTGTGGTACTAGTTATAACGCTGGTTCAATTGCCAAGTACTGGATTGAAGAATATGCTAATTTAGAGTGTGCAGTGGATATTGCCAGTGAATACCGTTATCGTAAAATTCCTGCTAACCCGAATACTTTAGTAATTAGCCTGTCACAGTCTGGTGAAACTGCCGATACCTTAGCAAGTGTTAAATATGCCATTGAACTTGGTATGGATAAAACGCTGTCAATTTGTAATGTTGCGGAAAGCAGCTTGGTGAGATTATCTAAACTACATATGCTAACTCAGGCTGGACCGGAAATTGGTGTTGCTTCAACTAAAGCATTTACCACGCAGCTAGTAGTTTTATTGCATCTTGCTTTTAGTTTAGCAAAGGCTCGTGGCTTATTGAGTGTTGGTGCTGAACAAGAAGTAATTGAACAAATCCGTAAACTACCTAATCTGGTGCTAGCAACACTGGAGGTAGAGGACAAAGTTAAAGAAATTGCCCAAGAGTTTGAATACAAACACAATGCGCTGTTTTTAGGTCGTCATACGATGGCTCCAGTGGCAGCTGAGGGTGCTCTAAAGCTTAAAGAGATATCTTATATCCATGCGGAGAGTTACGCAGCAGGGGAGCTTAAACACGGTCCTCTGGCACTGATTGATAAAGATATGCCTGTGATAGTGGCTATGCCAGCTAATTTGCTTGCTGACAAGGTTAAATCTAATGTGCAGGAAGTATTAGCACGACAAGGGCAGGTTTATTTGTTTACTGACCATCCTGATGAGTTAGCAGCGCAGTGCTATACTACGATAGATTTAGGTTTAAAACAAGTTCCGGATTATCTTGCGCCGATTTTATATACAATACCGCTGCAGTTATTAGCTTATCATACTGCGATAGCTAAGGGAACAGATGTTGATAAACCGCGCAATCTGGCGAAGTCGGTCACTGTTGAATAATTGTTTTGTACTAAGGTAGGAAGTTGTTTCCTACCTTATTTTATGATATTGTGTTGAATAGATTGATTTAATTTCTGTTATTGTAGATTTTTAGGAGAGTAGGTTGAGAGTTTTAAATTTTTTATCGATGACAGTTTTATTATTGCTTTTAATTTCATGTGCTTCTGGTTCGTCGTCTAACAATAATACGAATCAATCATATTTACTCGGTACCCTACCAAACGGTGCGAGTGTATCAGTCAGTCAACGCACATTTAATCTATCATCCAATCAGGAGGCAACGGGAACAATTATTGCTTCAGGTACTATGACAGAGTCGAGTTACACGCTAGCTCTGAGTATCCCACCTAGTGGACCAGATGGTGTTCTAATTCCTACACCATGCAATATTATTGGTGGTGGTGAAGAAACAGAAACTTGTCATCTAAATTTTACTAAAGCTTTAGCCGTCCCTGGTACATATACTGTAGCAGTGACATACCAGCCAAATACATCAAGTGCTCAAGTTATAGAAAGTGCGATTGCATTACCTAATTCAATTACGCTAATTGTTGATTAGTTTATTACAGTTTTATAAATTTACAACAAATAAATTTAATATGCTGATTTTATTCGATATCTTTGTGTGGGTGGACGTTATTTATTAAATATTCTAACTGAAATAATTGGGATAAACCGCACAATCCGGCAAAATCAGTTACTGTTAAACAGGAAATTTTGTGTGAGTCTTGCAATTAAAGGCTAAATTACGTTATAATACCCACCTCAAACAATGGTGGGTCTCCTTGCATTGTCTACCGCAAAATCTGGTCAGGTCGGGAACGAAGCAGCCATATGCGGATCAGCAAGTGCCAAGGGTCGGGCTCACCTTCCCAACAACCTCAATTGCTTAACTAAAAAATAGATTTCCAGATTAATTTACCAATACGTCGCCAGTTAATTTTCTCATGATAAGTTGATTTACCACTAAAGACACTCATAAAGCCATTTACTGCGCTGACACTCGTTAACATCGGCAAAATTCTTTTCAGGTTTTTATTAAGAAAATATGCCATTATTCGCGCATAATAAAAATCACTACCAATTTCTTTATGAAATGCCAAGTCATAGTTTACCAGTGATTTAAAGTCATTCTTAGTTAGCGCGTAATTAATCACCTTGGCTGCCAGAAAGCCACTCTTGATTGCTGGGCGGATTCCTTCAGCCGTTAGAGGATCAACGCAACCAGCTATTTCACCGATTAGCATGACACGGTTATGAACTAATTTTTGTCGCCCCGAATAGAGTAAAATTGGATGACCATGCAGATTTTTCTTGTCCAACTCATTAACCGAAAATTGTTTGGTATAATTTAGTAATTTATGTGGTAATCCAACTTTGCCTTTTTCTTGCCCTTTAACAAAACCCCCAATGCCTAGTGAAAGTCCATCAGATTTGGGAAAATTCCACGCATAACCGCTATCATTGTAATCAAAATCAATATATAATTTGCCATTACCTTCAGCGGTATAGTGCTCATACTCCATCGCGGCTAAGATGGTATTTTTTGCGGCATAGCCTAGTTTTTTAGCAAGCTTGCCACGTCCGCCTTCTGCAATAATAACAATCTTGGCTTTAAATTCACCACGGCTAGTGATAATAGTTGGCGATTCGCCAGAGGTCATAATATCTTGAACTTCAACTGAATGCTGAAATTCAACTCCATTGTCTTTCGCTTTACTCAGTAAATAATTATCAAACTTCTCACGGCGAACCATCCATAAGGGGTATTTATCCCCGCTAATTTCTTGTCCATTGGCAACCATTACTACTGTATCACAAACTGAATCAATTGCTGGCTTTAAATCAAAATCCAAGTAATTAGCAACCTCTGGTGAAACTCCACCACCACAAGGTTTATAACGTGGAAACTCAGCTTTGTCCAGTAGTAAGACATCCGCAGCAGGATTTAAACGTTTGATATTATAGGCGCAGCTTGTACCTGACGGACCAGCGCCAATAATAATTACATCATAAAGTTTAGTCATTGATAATTAACTCCTGTAAAACTTTTCCAGCCAGCATAATTCCAAATAAAGCTGGTAGATAACTGATTGTTCCATTGGTTGGACGACCACCAGCTGGGTTTGCTAAAGGCTTTGCAAATGGTTCTTCTTCTGAATAAACCACGGTTAAGCCTTTTTTTATACCCATTTTACGTAAGCGTAAGCGAATATTACGAGCTAGTGCACAGACTTGTGTTTTACTAATATCCGCTAGTTTAGCCTTAGTTACATCAATTCGATTACCTGCACCCATACTAGAAACAATTTTTAATTTATGTTTTAAGCAATAGACAATCAAGGCTAATTTAGATTCAATGGTATCAATACAATCAATTACATAATCAGGTTTATCACTGAGTAATTTATCCAAATTATTTTCATCAATAAACACAGGTAATGAAATTAGTTTAATATCAGGATTAATTAATTTGATGCGTTGACTAAATTCATTAACTTTAGCCTTGCCTACATTGTCCAGATTAGAAATAAGCTGACGATTGATATTTGTTATGTCAACTACATCATTATCAATAATCGTAATTTTACCAACCCCGGCACGAGCGATAGCCTCAACCACATAACCGCCAACCCCACCAACTCCAGCGATTAAAATATGTTTGTTAGTAAGCTTGGCTAGATTTGCTTCACCGAGTAAGATATTAGTGCGTGTAAACTGAGCCAACATTATTTAAACACCATCAAACTAACCATAAGACTTAGGATATACAGTCCACCATTGACCATAAAGTGTTTGACTTTGTAGTGCGTATGTTTACCAGCATGGACAAATAACCATGATATGGCAAGAAAAGTTCCAATACAGCTAACCGCTTTTTCCCATGGTAATTGCCAACTAGTTAAGGCTATCCCCATCACAGGTAAGAGTAGTCCTTGAAAGACCATTGCGCCAGTAATATTGGCAATTGCCAAAGTATCCTTACCTTTACGAATCCACAGGATACTATTTACTTTTTCAGGTAATTCTGTTGCAACTGGAATTAGCACAACTGAAAGTAAGAACGCTGGAATACCTAACGCTAGAGATGTACCAGTAATACCTAAAATAAATACATGTGCAAAATAAACCAAGCCAGCAAAACCAATAGCAGCCTGGATCGCCACTGTTACAATGTTATTTGGTAATTTTAAATAGTGTTTAAGAAATAACTCATCTTCCGCTTCTGTTCCATGCCCATCTTTAACCAAGTCACTTGATGCCCGGATAGTTAGCATTACATAGAAGAAATAACTTAAGATTAATGTAGCTACTACCATCGCATCAATAATATTGTTTTGGTAAAAATTATGGCTAAATGCGAGTAATATTGCTAAAAAATAACCAAAACTAAAGAATTTCAAATCGCGATTTAAACCAGTTTTTTCTGGGCGAATTAAACCATTCATCCCCCGTTTACGCCATACTGAAAAAGCCATTAATGCTATTGATAAGGTAGACAACATTAGTGGAGGTCCTAAAATTGCACCAACTCCAATTTCATCACTAAAATTAACTTTTCCTTCTCCATGAGGCGCACCAAATAAGGCGATTAAGGGTACAATTGCTTCAGGTAATGCAGTGCCTACCGCAACAAATATCGAACCAGTTACACCTTCGGAAATACCCAACGATTCACCAAGGTGTTCTAATGCATTGCAAAAGACCATTGCTGCTAGGAGAATGAATACCATTCCGATAATAAGTTGAAATAAATTAACCATTCATTTTATCCTGTAATAGTGGATAAAGTGGGTCAACATCAGGCGTTTGATTGAAAATTAAAGAAAATGCAGCTGCCGCTTGTTGAATTAGCATTCCAATTCCATTTGTCTGGGTTATCTCTGCATTTAATTGTTCCATAGCCTTTAGAAACATTGTTTGCCTAGCTGTGTAAATCATGTCATATGCTAGAGCGTGAGTACTTAACTGCCTTACTTGGCTGAACAAGGTATTCTCGGGCGTATTGGGTGTGGTATTAATTACAAGGTCATAACTAATTTCAGGAGCGTAGGCATCAACCAGATGTGATTTTTGGATAAAATCATCCAGTTTAGAGCTATCGCGCATCAATAGGTCAATCCGTTTTGGAGCTTCTGCTTCCAAAGAACTTAATACTGAATAAATTACGCTGCCACTACCAATGATTAAGAGATTCTTATCTTTCAAAACCCGCCCCATCCGGCGTAGGTCGGCAACTAACCCAATTCCATCTGTATTATCTGCTAATAATAAATCTTTTTTGGCGATTAAATGGTTTGCGGTCTGTGATAGCAACGTGTGAGGATTATGCTGATTGGCTAATGAATAGGCACGTGCTTTAAATGGTGCTGTTACGCTTAGCGCATATCCACCACTAGCAAAAAAATCCCGCACCACATGCTCAAAATCATCAATCGGCGCACAAATTTTACTATATTCTAACTCAATCGCGCATTGATGGGCAAACTCACTCCAGATTAGTGGTGAGAGGCTATGTGCAATCGGATTGCCAATTACTGCCAACTTATACATACTTTTATACCTATTATTTAAATTTAATCCGTAATTTTAACATATATACCCAATCATATTCATCATAGTGGGTAGTTCTCAGATTTGCTACCGAGATACTGTGAATTTTGTGGTTTGTCTTTCTAGTTTCGTATGAGGTACTCCATTAAGTCAACTGTTTAATTGTTTATTGGTTTGGATTAGCAATCCCTAAGCAGCTTACCCTGATTGGGTGGTATAATCTGGCAAAATTTTAGTGAGTAAGACCATGCCAAATTTATATTTGATTCCAACCAGTCTCAATCCAGAGATCGCAGCTTCCGTTCTGATTGAAGAGCAAAAGGAGCAAATTCATCATCTTAAACATTTTATTGTTGAAACGGCTAAAATCGGGCGTGCGCATCTCAAACAGCTTGGTTTAGCTTTGCCATTACAGCAGCTTGAAGTGCTGGAACTCAACAAACATAAGCAGGACTATAGTGTTTTGATTGAACCGCTTAAACAAGGATATGATGTCGGGTTAATCTCGGATTGTGGTTGTCCGGCTGTGGCTGATCCGGGGAGTCGGGTAGTAAGTATTGCGCATGCAATGGGGTTTGCTGTTGTGCCGTTAATTGGACCAAGCTCGATCTTATTAACTCTAATGGCTAGTGGATTGAATGGGCAGAAATTCAGTTTTCTGGGTTATTTGCCTGCTGAACCAGCCACCCGCAAAACACGACTCAAGCAGCTTGAGGGGCAAATTCTTAAGGAGGGTATTACTCAAATATTTATTGAAGCTCCATTTCGTAATCAACATTTATTTGATGCAATGATAAGCAGCCTTAATCATGAAATTAAGCTCTGTGTGGGGATTAACTTAATGACAGCCGAACAACAGATAATTAGTAAAACAATTGGGCAATGGCAGCGTAAGCCTCTGCGCTTGGATAAACAAGAGGTGATTTTTTTACTTGGACAATAGGGCAATTTGTAGCGTAGTCTAGCATAGGCAATCAGTTACGCATAATTCTGCCAAAATGTTAAAATTATGTCCGGAGTTATGCTCAATAAACACTCAAAATACAGGAAATGAATATGAAACAAACAAAAATTATTGCAACTATGGGACCAGCATCATCAAGTCTTGAGATGATGGAAAAATTAATCAAAGCTGGTGTAAATGTATTTCGCCTAAATTTCTCACACGGTACACATGAATTTCAAGCGGAAAATGTAAAAAACATTCGCAAAACTGCCGCAAAATTATCTGTACCAGTAGCGATCATGGGTGATTTGCAAGGCCCTAAGATTAGGGTTAGTAAATTCGAACATGATCAGGTTGATCTAGCTAATGGCGATGTTATCGTTTTAGATACCGCATTTGATGGACTTGGTAATGCAAAATTAGTTGGCGTTGATTACAAAGAACTTGCTCACGATGTTAAACCACAAGATATTTTACTTCTTGATGATGGAAAAATTACCTTTACAGTTGCTAAGGTAGAGGGTAGCAAAATTACTTGTAATGTAACCCAAGGTGGAGTATTAAAAAATAACAAAGGTATTAACAAACTAGGCGGAGGTTTAACCGCGCCAGCTTTAACCGAAAAAGATTTGGATGATATTAAATTTATTGCCACTCAAAATCTGGATTATGTAGCAGTGTCATTCCCTAAAGAAGAAGGCGATATCATTTTTGCACGCCGTAAATTAGTTGAAGCTGGTTCTAAAGCTCAAATAATTGCTAAAATCGAACGTACTGAAGCAGTGTTCAAAAATCTTGATGCGATTATTAAAGCCAGTGATGGCGTAATGGTTGCCCGTGGTGATTTGGCAGTAGAGGTTGGTGAAGCATTAGTTCCAGGGATGCAAAAGAAAATGGTTCGCTTATGTCATAAATACCATAAAGTTTCAATCGTAGCAACGCAAATGCTTGAGTCAATGATTGAAAATCCAGTCGCTACTCGTGCAGAGGTGTCGGATATTGCCAATGCTGTATTAGATGGAACTGATGCGGTAATGCTCTCTGCTGAAACGGCTAGTGGTAATTATCCGTTGCAAGCCGTTGAAACAATGGCGCGGGTATGTGAAGAAGCGGAGAAAATGGCTGATAATAATATCGAAGCGCATTTTGTTCATGAAAAATTTGCGAATACACAGCAAACAATCTCCATGGCGGCATTGTTTACCGCTTATCATATGGAAGCTAAAGCCATCGTCGCACTTACTACTTCGGGTGCAACCGCACGCTGGATGTCGCGCGTAATTAGTGGTGTGCCGATTTATGCGATTACAGACTCACAAGAAGCATTACAAAGCATGGCGATGTATCGTGGAGTATATCCGTTCTTTATGCAGCATCACGCAACTAACTCTAATGAACATGCCAACGAGGCGTGTGATTTCTTGCGTCGTCAGCATATTTTGGCTGAAGGCGATATGATTATTGCAACTATGGGTGAGCGAGTGTCAAAAATTGGTAGCACCAATTCACTGAAGATCATCAAAATTTAGTAATATTTATAAAAGGAGGTTGTGTAAGACCTCCTTTTTTCTGGAAATAACAATTTTGTTGTATAACTAGTTTACACAAACTAAAGTATAAAACAAAACTATAGCGGTTTAATCGAGTTAGGCACTATTTTGGCAGCAAAATTAGTAATTAAATCCTGAATCACCAAATCACTCTGAATTGCTTCTTCAGCGGATTGCTGCAGCGCATTAGCTTCTGCTTGATTATGGCTTTTGAGTGTTCCATCCTGAATTTCAGCCACAAAATTAAAACTTAAATCAAAATGACGCTGATATTTACTAAAGAGCATCTGTTCAATTTGATCAACACAAGCAGTTGTAACCAATTGTCGATAACTGTCATTAATTACTAATGTTAATTCATCTGGGTTATTTGAGTTAGTTTGTGAACAATTACTCAAAACCACTGCAATTGTTTTGTCAATTTGAGTTAAATCGATAGCCTTGACAAATTCCAGCCAGTTACTAAACTGATCCAATGGTCCTTCAATTTTGGAGGTTTCAGTTACTTCTTGTCTTGACTCTGTTTCCTCGGGTAACGCTGCGATTAACTGCTCTGAGTTGACAGGCTCTGCTGCCAACGGTATTTCTTCAGTTGTTATTGACTCTTCCCATGGTGCCAGTTCTTTAGTTTTCAGATCATTTTGCTGTTCATTCGCTATTTCTTGAGGGGTGAGCGCTTGCGTAATTTGAATATTTTCAGTCAGTTCTGCTGCGACAGTGGGTTTAGGCGTGTTCGCTAATTTTTCTTCCTTAAATTGCTGTATCGCTGTTGTGGTAGTAACGGTAGTGGGGACTAGCTCAGTAGTACAATTTGCAGCTTGAATGATTAACTGCTTATCTTGATGACTACCAATTGTAAAAGCAATCATTCGTAATAAGTTCATTACAAAAATTGGATATTGATTCTGTACTTTACGAATTTGTTCCAAACCAAGGTTACTGATTTCAAAATAGAGCTGACAGTCTTGTAATGAAATTAATTTAGCCAGATTTTTGAGTTCATTACTTAACTGAGGCTGTGGACTTAACTGTGCTAGTCCGATGTTGAATAAGCTATAATTAATTTGCTCGAGAATATTTTCAAGACTGGCGCCTTCACTATTGAGGCGCTGACAAATATTAATTAAGCTGACACTATCAGCTTGTTGAATGGCAGTTAAAATTTCAATAATGCTGCTATTGTCACTAATTCCAAGCATTTGTCGTGTTATTGTCTCAGTGATATTGGCATTTGAAAAAGCAATCGCCTGATCGGTTAGTGAGAGTGCGTCGCGCATGCTGCCATTTGCCGCTTGTGCCAGAAGATCTAAAGCAGAACCCTCCGCACCAACTTGCTCCTGCTCTAGAACGTAGCGTAGATGATCTTCAATTTCTACAGCAGATAGATTGCGTAATTTAAGCTGCAAGCAGCGCGAAAGTATTGTTATTGGCACTTTCTGTACATCAGTAGTTGCTAAGATAAATACCACGTGTGCTGGTGGTTCTTCCAATGTTTTTAGCATTGCATTAAAAGCTGATTTGGAAAGCATGTGCACTTCATCAATTATATATATTTTATATTTGCCACTGGTTGGTGCGTATTGTGCGTTTTCCAGTACTTCGCGGATATTATCCACGCCAGTATTGGATGCCGCATCAATCTCAATCACATCGACATAGCGTCCGCGATCAATTTGCTGACAGTTTTCACAGCTGCCGCATGGCTCTGAGTTTTGTGGATTTAAACAGTTTAATGCTTTGGCGATAATCCGTGCAATAGTGGTTTTACCAACTCCGCGCGTTCCAGTTAACAAATAAGCATGATGTAATCTACCGCTGCTGATGATATTTTGTAATACAGTCACGGTGTTTTGTTGGCCAACTAAGTCAGCAAATTTTTTCGGACGCCATTTACGAGCTAGTACAGTGTGATTCATTTTTTGTTATTCCATATTTTCATGATCATTAATTATAACGATTGTATCACCAAATAGATTAAAAGGTAATTGATACTGAAAACCAATTTGCTTGGCCTTTATAATAACATTTGAAGCATTTGCTACGATGACTCCAAGTTTTGGCGCAATTTGATCAACAATCATACGCGTAATAGTACCACGCGTAACTTGAAACATTGCTGCAATTTCTTCTTGAGTAAAATTATTGCACAATGAAAAATCATGCATATGTGCCTGAGTTTAAGTGAGAAATGAAAAATTTATGTGGTAAATTTAAGTAAAACATACAGTATGTTGTTACAAGTAAACTTAACTCACTTCTAGTGTTAACAATATGTAATTATTATGTTTTAATGGGTTTTATAATCATATTGAGTAAAGCGATTCTGAACCCATATACGCATAACTTTTACATTCCACGCTTGAACTCTGGCTTTATTGCCAGAAGTGAACTTTTTTAAAGACCAATCATGTATAGCTGCGCTTCGTGTTTGAGGCTGGCTTCATTTCGGCACACGAATAACCTAGTTTATAGTATAATCTTAGACTAATATTTTAATCTAATCAAAGGTGTCAAATGTTTAATCTCGCACTCAAATCACAAACTGAATTAAAGAACCGTATTAGTCAAAATTATCGTCACAACGAACAATCCTGTATTGAAAATTTAGAAGCTATTTTAGGCTGGGATGCTGCCAAAGAGTCAGAGGTTAAACAGCTTGCAACAGAATTAATTGAAAAAGTAAGAACTAACCGTATTAAAGGTAAAGGTGTTGATGCGCTGATGCAAGAGTTTAAACTTTCCACTCAGGAAGGTATTGCTTTAATGTGTCTGGCGGAGAGCTTGCTTCGGATTCCTGATTCATATACCCAAAATAAACTAATTCGTGACAAGATTAAAACCGGCGATTGGAAAAGCCATACTAAGGGTGATAATTTCTTTGTTAATGCTTCAAGCTGGGGGTTATTGCTAACTGGTAAGTTGGTTAACGCCGATAGCCGTGAGAGTTTAACTTCAAGTATTGTTAAATTAGCGGGTAAATGGGGAGAGCCATTAATTCGTAAAGCAATGGGAACAGCCGTACGCTTTATGGGTAATCAGTTTGTGATGGGCGAAAATATTGAAGATGCTCTTAAAGCATCTGTGCCACAAGAAGCCAAAGGCTATCAGTTTTCTTACGATATGTTGGGCGAAGCGGCTTTAACTGACGAAGATGCACAAAAATACATGCAAAGTTATATTGATGCAATCCATGCCGTTGGCAAAGCTAACGCTGGGCGTGGTGCCAAAAATGGTCCCGGTATTTCAGTTAAATTATCGGCGATTCACCCCCGTTATGTGCGTGCGCAACGTGATCGTGTAATGAGCGAGCTATTCCCTCGACTAAAACATTTATATTTATTGGCAAAACAATATCAAATTGCATTGTTTATCGATGCTGAAGAGAGCGAACGCTTAGAAATTTCAATTGATTTACTAGAAAAATTAGTTTTGGATAAAGACTTGGCAGGCTTTGGTGGAATTGGTTTCGTTATTCAGGCGTATCAACGCCGCGCACCATATGTAATTGATTATGTAATTGATTTGGCAAAACGTGCCAATAATCGAATTATGGTACGCTTGGTTAAAGGTGCTTATTGGGATAGTGAAATTAAAAAAGCACAGGTTGACGGTCAGATCGATTATCCGGTGTTTACGCGTAAATTTTATACCGATTTGTCATATTTAGCTTGTGCGCGTAAAATGCTCTCAGCGCAAAGTGAAATCTATCCAGCATTTGCAACTCACAATGCCTATAGTCTAGCAGCAATCTATACTATGGCAAAAGCTGAAGATAAAGAATTTGAATTTCAGTGCTTATTTGGTATGGGCGAAACTCTTTATAATAACGTAGTTGGTAAAGAGCACTTAAATCTAACTTGCCGAGTATATGCACCAGTTGGAACTTATGAAACTTTATTGGCATACTTAGTACGTCGTTTATTAGAAAACGGTGCAAATTCTTCTTTTGTTCATCAATTAGTTGATCCGACAATACCAGTTAGTGAATTAGTCGTAAGTCCAGTTGAGTTAGTGCAGAAAGCGGAACGGGCATCTAATCCGTTCTTCAATAAACCAAGCCATATTTACCCGGGTAACCGAATTAATTCATTGGGTTTAGATTTGTCAGATGAATTCCAGCTCAGTGAATTAGAAGCTAAATTAAATCAATTTCAAACTAAAACTTACCGTGCTGAACCATTACTTTGGGATTATGTAATTAGCGAACGCGAGGCTAAACCAGTTATTAATCCAGCCAATAAAAATGATACGGTTGGCGAAGTGTTGAATGCTAATCTAGATGAAGTTGGCGTTGCGGTTAGTAATGCAGTCAGTGCGTTTCCTGCGTGGTCACAAACAGCTCCGGCAGAACGTGCGGCAATGATTGTTAAATTTGCCGATTTACTTGAGCAAAATTACTATGAGATTTTAAATATTGTTGTGCGTGAAGCAGGTAAAACGCTAAGTAATGGAATTGCTGAAGTACGTGAGGCGGTTGACTTCTGTCGTTATTATGCCGCTCAGGTAAGCAATGAGTTTAATAATGATACTCATCATGCACTTGGTCCCGTAATTTGTATTAGTCCATGGAATTTCCCATTGGCAATTTTTGTTGGTGAAGTAGTGAGTAGTTTGGTTGCAGGTAATACTGTAATTGCTAAACCATCAGCGCAGACTAATTTAATTGCTCATTATGCAGTAAAACTAATGCATGAAGCTGGTGTTCCTCCTGCGGCAGTACAGTTAATGATCGGTAGTGGTAGCATTATTGGTAATCAATTAACCAAAGATCCACGTGTTGCTGGCGTTATTTTCACTGGTTCTACTGAAGTGGCGCAAACGATTAATCAAAATCTAGCCTCAAAGGCTGATTCTGGCGTGTTAATTGCCGAAACTGGTGGTCAAAATGCGATGATTGTCGATTCAACCGCCTTACCAGAACAAGTGGTGCTAGATGTGGTTACCTCTGGTTTTGATAGTGCTGGACAACGTTGCTCGGCATTGCGCGTGTTATATTTACAAGCAGATATTGCCGATAAAACTATCAAAATGCTCAAAGGTGCAATGGATGATTTACGTGTTGGTAATCCGTCTTTATTAAATACTGATGTTGGTCCGGTAATCGATACCAAAGCGCAAAAAGTGCTATTGGATCATATTGATAAATTGAAAAAAACTGCGCGGATGTGCTACCAAACTAAACTTCAGCCAGAATGTGCTGATGGAATTTTTGTTGCGCCAACCGTATTTGAAATTGGTTCAATTAAAGAATTAAAACGCGAGGTATTTGGTCCGGTTATTCATATCATTCGCTTTGCTGGTGAAGATTTAGACAAAGTAATCGCCGAAATTAATAGTAGCGGCTATGGACTAACTCAGGGCTTACACAGCCGTTTAGAAGAGACTGCTGCCAAAGTTTACAATAACATCAAGGCTGGTAATATTTATATCAATCGTAACACGGTTGGTGCGGTGGTTGGCGTTCAGCCATTTGGCGGTGAAGGATTATCAGGAACTGGGCCTAAAGCTGGTGGACCATTGTACTTATATCGCTTGGTGCATACTGCAGCGCATCCTCAGTCTAAAGTTACTAAAAAAGTCGTAAATTTTGCGCAGTTGGATAATTTTGTTAATAGCCTTGGACAATTATCTCTTGATCAAGCGCAGATTACTGAATTATTGGCATTAGCTACGCGGTTAAAAGGAATTTCGCCATTGACCGAGCAAATTGAATTACCAGGTCCAACTGGTGAACGCAACTTTATGTTGTTTGCCGCTCGTGGCTTCGTCGGATGTTTGGCAGATAGCCTGTATGAGTACTGTGTTCAAGTGATTTACGCCTTGGCAAGTGGTAATCAGGTAATTTTACCTAAGGATGGCATTGCTGACAGTTTAGGGCGTTATCTTCCGAATAAATCATACTTCACTAGCGATCTTACTAAGGTTGAATTAATTCATGTCTTGTTAGTAAGCAAAAATTATGCCAATCTGACGAATATAAAAAATGAATTGGCGAAGCGTGATAGCTTGTTAACTGGTGTAATGCAAGAAGCAGATCATGGCTATAATATACATTTCTTAGTGACTGAGCGCACGGTAAGTATTAATATTACGGCAACGGGTGGGAATGTGCAGTTAATGAGTATAGATGATAAAATTTAATATACTCATCGTCTTTGACTCTTGAACTTTGTCGGCTTTCAAAAAAGACTCCTTATGTAGTTCTAACTACACTGCGTCGCCTTTTCTATCAATCCTTCGCGTCCAAGAGTCAAATACTTCGAGTATAATGTAAACGATTATATTATTGGATTTTAATTATGACTAAAGTAGTGACTCTAGCCCACTATTACACCACTCCTGAAATTCAAGAGTTGGCAGATAAAGTTGGCGATAGTCTCGAGTTGTCTTTGTATGCCAGAGATGCACAAGCGGATGTAATTGTTTTTGCTGGTGTGCGTTTTATGGCGGAGACTGCAAAAATTCTTAACCCAGGGACTAAGGTGGTGTTACCAGATACTGGCTCAACCTGTTCATTGGTAACGATGACTGATATCACTAAACTTCAAAAGTGGCGTGAGGAGCATGCGGATTATGTGCATGTAGCGTATGTTAATTCATCAGCAGAACATAAAGCGCTAGCTGATTGGATTGTTACTTCGCGCAATGTTGATGATATTATTGCTCATCTCTATGCTGAGGGTAAAAAGGTAATCTATTCACCAGATCGCAATATGGGAGCGTATCTTAATTTTGAATATGGTTACGACATGCCGCTATGGGAGGCGGTTTGTGAGGTTCATGATAAGTTTAATCAGCAAGCATTGGATGAAGCCTATGCTTCGGTTAGTGGTGCTAAATTTTTAATTGCGCATCCTGAGAGCCCATTGCCAGTATTACATGGTGCGGATTATATTGGCTCAACCAGTCAGATGTTAAATTGGGTACGTGACTTCGATGGTGAAGCCTCTGCAGTTATCTTTGTTGCAACTGAAGATGGTATTTTATATAATATGAAAAAAGTCCGTCCAGATTTGGATTTACGCCAAGCACCAATTTATAGTGGTTGCCAATGTAACTCATGCCCGTATATGAAACTCAATTCTTTAGATGCGGTGCGTGCAGCACAGGCTGGTACTGGCGGAGTAGAAATTGACTATCTGACTCCCGAGTTAATCGAGCAGGCTCGTAAACCAATTGATCGGATGTTAGAATTTAGTCAGCGTTATTATAAGTAAGGACTATATGCGAATTTTATTAACGAATGATGATGGTTATCTTGCCGCTGGTATAAGAGCGGTGTTTGCAGGGTTGTTGGCAGCTGGGCACGATGTAATTATGATAGCTCCTGAACGTAATTCAAGTGGTGCAGGGCAGTCAATTGCTGTTTATAATCCAATTAGTATCACTCAAGTAGAGGAACGAGTTTATTTTGTTACGAGTACTCCGGCAGATAGCGTACGGCTTGGTTTACAGTATGTTTATGGAAATGTGGATAATTATCCAGATCTAGTTGTATCTGGGGTTAATATGGGTGAAAATGTTGGTGAAGATGTGCTTTATTCTGGTACAGTTGGTGCTGCACGCGAGGGAACACTACATGGGATTCCAGCATTGGCATTTTCGACTAATGGAGTTAGTAAAGAAACGCATAATAAATTTAATCATTTAGAGTCAGCCGCGCGGATTGTTAGTGAATTAGTTGCCAAATTGGAAACAAATTCTAAATACTTGCCAGATGTGTTTATCTGGAATATTAATATTCCTAATCGTCCATATGCCGAAATAAAAGGTTATGAAACTACCAAGCTTGGGTTACGCCCAATTCATCAGCCATTGATAGAACAATCAACCCCACGTGGTAATATAATTTATTGGCAGGGACACTCTAGTGAGCCAGAAGAATATGAAATTGGAACGGATTTAGATGTTTTTATGAAGCAAGAAAAAGTTTCAATTACACCGATTGAAGTATTACCAACCAATTATGAACAAATGCCGATTGTCGATGCATTAACTAGCTAATAGGATTTAAGATGAAGAGAATATTATTGTTATTATCTGCCACTTTGATATTAAGTGCATGTTCTTTTACCCGAGCAACGCCAGCACCAATTGTTAATGGTACTGCTCCGCCAGTGACACAACAGCCAACTGCTGCTGTATCAGCAGGGTCTGCGGCTGTAGCTACTACTGCGGATGCCACCGCACCTGGTACTAAAATACAAAAAGTAGATGAAGATGATGATGGTACGGTTGTTAGTAGCTCTGCTCCAGCACCGAAAACTAAAACTAAACCTACTGCTTCAGGTGCTGCAGCTAACGCTAAAGCAGCAACAGCAACTACGACAGCAGCGAGTGGCGCAACATTGGGGAACGTTAATTGGTTAGCACCAATAGCTGATGGTAAAATTTTACAACCGTATAGCGCAACAACTAAAGGCGTAGATGTTGCAGGACGAGAAGGGCAAGCTGTCTTTGCTTCAGCTGCGGGTAAGGTAGTATATAGCGGTAATGGTCTTAAAGGATATGGCAATTTGATTATTTTAAAGCATCCGGATAATTATTTGACCGCGTATTCGCACAATAAAGTTAATCTTGTAAAAGAAGGTGACACTGTTAAACGTGGACAGAAGATTGCTGAATTAGGTAAAACGGAAAGTGACAAACCTATTTTACACTTTGAGTTACGCAAAAATGGTAAACCAATTAATCCAACTCCAATTTTTAATAATTAAGCAGATGAAAAATAAATTAATTCTAAGTTTGGTAATTGTCTTTGCAATTGCTTTCGTCTTTGCTGACAATGGACCACCAGCAGTTTATCAGCCAAATTATGTTTATGGTGAAACTCCGATGGGCGTGTATATGGGAAACCCATACGACATGGGCGATGATATGATGGGTGATGATTTTGTTATGCCCAATGGCGAAGGTATGGGGGAGTATCAGGGGCAATCAGGTGCTCCCGAGCAACAATTTCAATATCTGCAGGGACAAGAACAGTTAATGGAGCAAAGCTCCAAAGATGCACGTAAAGCATATTTTCAAGAGCAGGCTATTGGTGAAAGCATGGATCAGCAATATATTAAGCAAATTGATCAACAAACTCATCAATCTGCTCCTGCTCCAATTGTATTGCCAACTATGTAATGTTTACTCAATCAGATTCATCATCCTAGGTCGTTGATTCACTCCTTACTTACTTAGTGTAAGCTTCGTCGTAAATCGCCTACTAGTATTTCGAATCAGTTTGAGTATTCATTAGCTGCACAATTGTGTTAAAATAATGGTATATAAATTGTGGTTATCCTCAAATCTATTTATGGAGTCAACATGTCTAATCAAGTTTCATTTAATCCAGAGTCTTATCAAAAATATGTATCCGATATTCGTAATCTAGTGAGTAACATCAATGAGATTAACCAAAAAATAATTGCCTCAAACCAAGATTATGCGACTGAGAGTTATAAAGCTTATGGAGAGCATATGCAAGCGTTGATGAGTTCTAAAAATCCAATGGACTATTTCAATATTAATCGTAAATATGTTCAAGAGTCTTCATCTCGTTTTCAGCGCTTACTGACTAAACGTTATAGCTTGTTTGATGAGCTAAGTAAAAAATTAATGGCACAAAATAATATAATGTTTTTATTTCCTCAACAGATTCAAGATGCAATTTTAAAATTTCGTCAAAGTGGGAAAATGGATATGTTAAATCCTGATCTATGGTCTAAATTTACCAATATGTTAACTAATCGTGTTTAAAGCAAAACTCCAGAATATTTCTGGAGTTTTTTTACTATGGTAATTACAAATAAAATGAAGGATTGATGATTGCCCATAATCTAGTTGAGCTATTTAATTTGGATTATGAATTAATTAAAAGAAACGATAATAGGAGAAAATAATGAGTAAAAATTTAATGTTTGGAACGAATCTACTGGCAAGTAAAATTCCATTAACGGCAAAAGCCAAAGAGTTCCAGGATTATGTAACGGATGCTATGCAACGTAGCTCGTTATTTATGGATGTGATGCGTAAACGTGGAAATGAAATGGTCGATATGACCAAAGATAATTCGTCAACCGTACTTAATTTTAAATTTGAAAAATTAATGGATGGTTCAAGTTTTGAACGCCCGATTAATTACTGGTTAGCACGAATGTTGCCACCTGAAGGTGTTGTGACAGATAATAATAAGCGTCCTTATGTGATTCAAGATCCGCGTGCTGGACAAGGACCTGGGATTGGCGGTTTCAAAAAGGACAGCGAGATTGGTGATGCACTAAAAAATGGGCACCCAGTATATTTTGTTGGCTTTAATTCAACACCGATAGATGGACAAACCTATGAAGATATAATCAAAGGACAGGTTAAGTTTTATGAGAAAGTAGCTGAGCTACATCCTAATTCACCTAAAATGTGCGCGATGGGTAATTGTGCCGCTGGATACCTGACGATGTTCAGTGCGATGCAACGCCCAGATATATTTGGGCCGATAATGATTGCTGGTTCTCCACTCTCATATTGGAATGGTGAACGCGGGCGTTATCCGATGCGTTACGCTGGTGGTATGGTCGGTGGTTCATGGATTAATTCTCTCTTGGGTGATTTAGGCGGCGGTAAATTTGATGGAACTTATTTGGTATTAAATTTTGACTTACTTAACCCTGCTAATTTCCTGTGGAGCAAGCAATATGACTTATACGCTAATATTGACAAGGAAAGTGAACGCTATTTACAATTTGAAAAATGGTGGGGTGACTTTATTCAATTTAATACGCCAGAAATCAAGTGGCTGGTAGACAAATTATTTGTGGGTAATGAATTAACCACTGGCAAATTAACTACTGAGGACGGGATTAAACTCGATTTACGTGCAATTACTTCACCAATTATTACTTTTGTGTCTGATGGGGATAATATCAGCCCGCCAGCCCAATCCGCGGGTTGGATTGCCGATATGTATAAAGATGAACAAGAAATTCAAGCGCGTGGTAAAACGATTGTTTATTGCTTAAATCATAAAGTTGGACATTTGGCTATTTTTACAGCAACTAAAGTTGGTAAACGTGAAGATGAGCTATTTGTTGAGAATATGGATTCAATTGATATCTTACCACCAGGATTATATGAATTAGTAGTTGATACACCTGAAGGTGAAGAAGTCAGTGGCAAATTACGTTCACACTATGAAGCACGGACAATTGAAGATATTAAAGCTCTGGGCTATAATAGCGTTGAAGATGATCGTGCGTTTGCAACAGTTGCGAAAGCATCAGAAGCGCTCAGTTATATGTATGATAAACTGGTTCATCCGTGGTTTAAGATTTATGATAATCCAGAAGTTGCCAATCGGCTCAAGAACTTCCGACCATTACGTTTAAGTTATACTTTGTTTGCCGATAGTATTAATCCATGGATGAAGTTTTTTGAAGATGCTGCAACTAAGGCTGAGCAAGAGCGTGTTCAACTGGACGAAAGTAACCCATTTTTACAGATGCAACAAGAGAGTTCTAAATTTATCACTCAATATCTACAAAATATTGCAAATTTCCGGGACGGAGTTCGTGAGCAAATGTTTTTTAATATTTGGTCCAACCCTTTAGTGCAGAAGTTTTGGGGAACTGATACTGGTGCACCGCGTTACACACCAAGCATGACACAACTTGACCGTGATGAGTTAATGAAAAACTATCAGGCAGAAATAAAGCGTAATTTGGCAGTGAAAAATAAAGTTGAAGCTTTATTTCGCTTTATTGCTTTAATTCAGGCTCAACGTAACAAAGTACAAGAGTTTGTGATTCGAGTTTTGGTTCATAAAGCACGTGAACTAGAGCCTAGATGGAGTGATCGTGATTTTCATGAAGTAATTAAAGCTCAAGCAATGGTTGTACGTAATGATCCTGATGCTGCTTTGGTAGCATTAAAGTCTTTTGTTGATAAGGCTAACCATGGTACTGAATTATCAGCAGCGGTACATGATGTGATTGATAAAATCGGTGGTTTACCAGCTGAGGTTACAGACATTGCACGAAGTATTGCTGCTAAGCTTATGGCGAAAACGACCAATAAAAACTAATTATCAGCGATTGAGCAGGAACTAATGCAAGGCGATCCAATGTAACGAGAGGTACATAGGAAGCCTTGCGACAATGCCATTTTGAATATAGATGAATTAGCGAAGAGCATGTCTGTCAGAATACTGGTCTCTATTCTGACTATTCTAAATTTTGTTTGATCAGTGGAATTGTGATAGTTTTTTTTAGAGCCAGTGCTGCATTGCTAATTTTAATGATTAGTTGAATTAATTTGCCTAAGTTGCGTGTATAATGGTGGAGCAAGTATTTCAATTCTGCTTCACCAATTTTGATACCTTCGCGATTACTATAGATAGTTAGTGCGCTGAGTAGTTCTGATTCATTGAGGTTTTTAAGTCCAAATACAAGCCCAGAATAAATCCGAGTTTTCAAGTCAACCCGAATTTTAGAGTTATTAAGATTAATTGTTGAGCTAGTTAATAAATAATTGTCTCGATTATTTAATTTTATATGATTAAATAAATCAAACAGTTCAATTTGTTGATCTTCGTTTAGAGTATCAATATTGTCTATCGCGATGAAACGTAGTTCATCCAAATTTATACCGCTTAGTTGTTCGTTAATTAATTCTCGGGCATCCAGATAGATTGCATTTTGGTGACGGCTGGAAGCCAGATTTACCCATGATTTTAACAAATGAGTTTTACCTGTTAAATGTTCACCATAAATATGAGTAAATTGATTGGTAAAACTTTGTAGGTTTGCTACGGTTATTTCATTACCCGAAGCTATGAAACTATTAAAATCATAGTGTTGGTTGAATAAGTCTAATAACTGCTGTGCGCTCATTACGAATTGTCTTTATAATAATGAGTATTAATATAGTACTCTTTAGCATGGCGTAGCAATACTACTGCAATTGTTGATAATGGAAGTGCAAGTAATACACCAACAATACCAAATATTTTACCAAAAACCATCAGTGCTAAGATAATCATTACCGGGTTAAGACCAATTCTACCACCAACCAAAAATGGAGTAACCAAGCCACCCTCCATAACATGACCAATAGCGAAAACAATCACGATAGCCAACAAACTTCCAGATCCCGTAAACTGGGAAAGCCCGATGGTTAATGCAAAAATCAAGCCAGATAATACGCCTAAATAAGGGATAAACACCATTAGCCCGGTAATAATCCCGATAGCTGTACCCGATGGTAAGTCCACGATATTTAAACCGACTGCATAGTAAGCTGCCATGATTAGCATAACTGAAAGTTGCCCACGCAGATAAGAAGAAAGCATTATGTCCACATCACGAAATAAACGATGCATTGCTGATGTAAATGAACGAGGAATAAGTTCATCAAAAAATTTAAGAATATTATGCCAGTTAATAATTGAGTAAAAGAGAGCAAATGGAATTAATATAATATAGACAACAATTTCAATGAGAATTATACTATTTTGGGCGATATGCGAAAATAGATCTAAATTATTCGAGATTTTTGCTTGATTAGTAACTAGCATCTCTTTCAAGCTGTTTAAGTCTAAACTTAAGTGAGTGCCTAATTGGAGATTTAGTTTACTAATGATGTTGACATTAATTAGGGCAATAATTTGTGGTAATTTGGTAAGAATAACTTTAAATTGCCCTACTAGTACAGGTATCAGATACATTGGAATGGATACGAAAATTAATAAAACTAGTAATGCCAAAAACATGGCGCTAAATTTTCTGCGTACCTTAAATTTATTTTCTAGTTTATCAACTAATGGATTCAGAATATAAGCCAGAATGAGGGCTGCAATAAATGGAATCAGAACTTTTCCGACATAGAGCATAAAGCCAAATAGAAGGACAGTTGCTCCCAAAAATGAAAGTATCGGTTTTAGCTTGATTAGCTGTTGTTGCATATGTATAATTTCCTATGATAAATTTAGCAGTTATTATACTACAGCCGGCGTTCATATTTAAGGTAGTTGTTTATAACTTTAAGTAAATATTCAATCTATCCATTGTTACATCTATCTAAAGCTAAAATTTAAGCTGGTCGATATGTTAATAGATGGTTAATAAAAGCATAGGATTATTTTTATTCGCCATAGCAATAGCTCAGACTGGTATAATTTCAGGTTTAAACAACTATATTTGTGAGATATAAAAAAACATGGAACAAAAATTTATACCATTTGCCTTACCTGATATTGGTGAGGAAGAAATTGAAGAAGTTATAAAAAGTTTACGTTCAGGCTGGGTAACTACTGGACCCAAGACGCGAGAGTTTGAACAAAAATTTGCTGAGTATATTGGCGCTGGTGTAGAAGCAATTGCAGTTAATTCGGCAACAGCTGGTTTACATCTGGCCCTAGAGGCATGTGGAGTTAATTACGGTGATGAAGTAATTGTTCCAACTCTAACTTTCACCGCAACAGCAGAGATTGTGCGCTATTTGGGTGCTGATCCAGTATTTGTTGATTGCGATCCTACGACTCTATGTATTGATATTGCGCAGATTGAAAATAAAATCACTGCCAAGACCAGAGCTATAATTCCAGTGCATATGGCAGGGCTACCTTGTGATATGGAAGCAGTTTTAGCTATTGCAAAACGCCACAATCTTCGGGTTATTGAAGATGCGGCACATACTTGTCCAAGTAAAATTAATAATGTCTATATCGGTCAACATGATTCGGATGCAATAGTTTATAGTTTTTATGCAACCAAAACCATTACGACTGGTGAAGGTGGCATGATAGTTACCAACAAACCTGAAATCGCCAAACGCTGCAAAGTAATGCGCCTGCATGGAATGAATCGTGATGCGTTTGATCGCTATACTTCAACTAAACCTGCATGGTTTTATGAAATTGTCGCACCAGGTTATAAATATAACTTAACTGATATTGCCAGTTCGCTAGGTGTTTGTCAATTAGCTAAAGCTGATCGTTTTCAAGCTAGGCGACAAAAAATGGCGGAGCGCTATTTAACTGAATTAGCTGATTTGCCAATTATTTTGCCACCACAAGTTAAAAATAAGAAAACTGATCTTCATTCATGGCATTTATTCTGCTGTCAGATTGTCAGCAAGAATGTCAATCGCGATCAATTTATCCAAAAAATGAGTGAGGCTGGCATCGGTACATCAGTACATTTTATTCCGCTCCACACTCAACCATATTGGAAAGATCACTATTCATTGACAAATGACCAATTTCCGCACGCAAGTAATTACTATCAAAATGCAGTGAGTTTGCCACTTTATACCAAAATGAGTGACGAAGAGCAAACACGGGTGATAGCTGTTATTCGCCAAATTTTGGCATAGGGCTAAGACGTGCTTCTGAAACGCTTATTTGATTTTCTTTGTTCTGCTGGTGGTTTGGTGATTTTATCGCCAGTACTTATAGTTATAATGCTGCTAATTAAACTAACTTCAGCTGGACCGATATTTTTTCGTCAAACTCGAGTGGGGCAACATGAACAATTATTTCAGATTCATAAATTTCGCACGATGATAGTTAACGCCGAAGCGCGTGGACTAAAGATTACTGTTGGGCAAGATGCGCGGATTACTTCAATTGGGCGTTTTTTACGTAAAACCAAGCTTGATGAACTTCCGCAGTTAATTGATGTACTTATCGGTAATATGTCCTTGGTTGGTCCGCGTCCTGAGGTTCCCGAGTATGTCAAATATTATCCAGCAGAAGTTAAAGCTCAGATATTTAAGTTAAAGCCAGGGATTACCGATTGGGCGTCAATCAAAATGATTGATGAGAATGCGATTTTAGCGAAAGCAGAGAATCCCGAACAGGAATACATCCATAAAATTTTACCTGAAAAATTAGCGTTTGCCGTGCGTTATGCAGAAACACGTTCACTTAGCTTGGATGTTTATCTGATTTTTCTGACTATTGCTAAAATTTTTACCCGTTAATTGAGAGTTGAAATATGTTACAGATGCTTAAAGATAAAATAGCCTATTTATTTAAATGGGAAATCTTAGCGTTATTGATTGTTGACTGTATATTGTTACCTTTGGCATTATTTACTGCTGTGTGGTTACGTCTGGGAGCAGAATGGGACCCTAAAATAAATCCGTTTATCTGGATATTTTTTAGTGTTCCACTGTGGACGATTCCTCTTTTTGTACAAATGGGTTTGTATCGGGCAATAATCAAATTTCTCGATGATACGGTAGTTTATATAGTATTTATTGGTGTAACTGCATCGGTTCTGATCTTAACCTTATTAATCCACTTTACGAATGCTTTAGCTTTTCCACGTACCGCAATTGTTATTTACTGGCTATTTGCTTTAGTTTATATCGGTGGTAGTCGCTTTATGCTGCGTGGTGTTTTGCGTAAAATTGGCTATAACAGCGATGCAACACCAGTTGCTATTTATGGCGCAGGTAGTGCAGGAGTTCAGCTAGCTAATTCTTTAATCCACGGTCGCGAATATGCTCCGATGTTTTTTATTGATGATAATAAAAGTAAATGGCATACCACTATACGTGGGATTAAAGTCTACGCACCGCATGAATTACAGCGCATTAGTAATATTTATCATATTGAAGCGGTATTATTGGCGATACCTTCAGTAGCATTAAGTCGGCGCCGTGAAATTATTCAAAATATTGAGCAAAGTGGATTGTATGTTAAAACTCTACCTGGTATTGCTTCGATTGTCAGTGGTGAAGTGAAATTCTCTGATATTAAAGAAGTCGATATTGAAGATTTGCTTGGGCGTCTACCGGTACCAGCTAATCAAGAGCTGCTGACTAAAAACATTGTGAATAAAGTAGTTTTAGTGACTGGTGCAGGTGGTTCAATTGGTAGTGAGCTAACACGTCAGATTGCGAATTTAAAACCAAGAAAACTAATCATCCTGGACTCTTCGGAATTCGCACTTTATTCTATTGAGCAGGAATTACGTGCTCGATTTGGTTACTTAAATCTAAGGGTTGTACTTGGTAGCGTTACTAATCAGAAATTAATTGAACTATTATTAATCAAAGAACGAGTAAATACAATTTATCACGCCGCTGCTTATAAACATGTGCCAATGGTTGAAGCCAATCCTTTATCTGGTTTGGAAAATAATGTTTTGGGAACGTACACTGTTGCCAATGCCGCATTAAAAGCTCAGGTAGATAATATGGTATTAATTTCAACTGATAAAGCCGTGCGTCCGACCAATGTAATGGGTGCAAGCAAGCGTCTTGCTGAGCTAACCTTACAAGCATTTGCCGAAATTTCAGGGCATACTATTTTTAATATGGTGCGTTTTGGTAATGTCTTAGGTTCTTCTGGGTCGGTTGTGCCACTATTTAAACGCCAGATTAAGCTAGGCGGGCCGATCACTGTTACGCATCCTGATATTATTCGTTACTTTATGACGATTCCAGAAGCGGTGGAACTGGTTATTCAGGCGGGGAATATGGCGCTGGGTGGAGAGGTATTTGTATTAGATATGGGAGATCCGGTAAAAATCACAGATTTAGCACAGAAAATGATTTATCTAAGTGGCTTTACTTTAAAGAATAGCGAAAATCCAAATGGTGATATTGAAATTAAATTTACTGGCTTGCGCCCAGGTGAGAAATTGTATGAGGAATTATTAATTGGAGATAATCCTGTTCCAACTGAACATCAACGTATCATGAAAGCCAATGAGAAATTTATTGCTCTAAATGAATTAAAACCACGACTTGAGTTATTAAAAGATTGTGTCCGTAGCGGTGAAGTTACTCAAGCAATAGCTCTTTTGCGTGAGTTAGTTTATGAATATCAGCCAAGTAATTAGCGAGACCTTAATGTTTTAGCTGACGCAGTTACGTCAAAGATAAATTTTTTGCATAAAATAATTGCTAGCTAATCCTATGAATCAATTAGATATTACACGACAATTCCTTGATGGTGCTTAGAAAAAATCAACAAAAAGATTTGACTGTTATCGCTTGGTTGTGTGATAATACCGTT
>DAORIZ010000010.1:0-68436 GCA_035438765.1 Burkholderiales bacterium
ATTTAAGTTTAGCTATTGAACAATCTATCGCTCAGCTATTTATAGGATAACTATAATAGAAGGCTTAACAAAAATGATAAATTATTTGATAATGTAGTACGCTAGAAAATCTAGCCTATACTTAATGACCTGATTATATTAAATTTAACATATTTCTTCCATAGATGATTTTATCTATTGACAAAACCAACAACTATATGATACAGCAATATGAACACTAATTTATTTTAGGCAAAAAAAAAAGCACCTACAAACCATAATTTGTAGGTGCCAAGAGAAGGGAAAACTAAATCTTATTAACTAATTACTACTATTACTCAGGTACTCCAACGGGTTTCCAGTTTTTAAACCCAGATGTCGAGAAATAAACATCACCACAATTTGTTCCAGCAAACTGGAGATTTGCACCAGGAAAAGACGTCACAACATTATTTACGGTACAACCATCTGACATTGATTCAGGAAGTATACCGCCAAAATTAGTCCAACTTTCAAATGCTGGAGCTAAAGAATAATACGCTGAAAAAGTCGCCGCACCATATTGCATTAGTGTGTAGACATCACTGGTGGTTTGATCAATTACAATCATGCTTGTATTGCCACCAAGATCATTACCCAATCTACTCCAGCTACCATTTACTCCAGGCGAATAATAAACTGATCCACGATTGGTTCCTACATAAACACTGCCAGACTCCGAATTAGTGCTTGAATCAACACTAATAGCAGTAATTTCATCCGTTATACCAGAATTGCCAACATGAACCCATGATTCCGAAACTAAATTACCAGGGTTAACATTAGCTACATAAACATTGCCCTTTGAAGAACCAACAAAAATACTCTCAGCATTATTAGCAGAAACCAGATAAATACCATACTCAGTAGTTACCAAACCACCATCAGGTAATTTACCTTTGCCTATTTCTTGCCAATTACCACTGATACTAGTTGCGTAAATAAAACCGCTATTAGTTGCAACAAATAAATTACCAGACTCATCAATCTGTGATCCATATGGAATAGAGTTACCAGGTAAAACCGCCCCACCCAGCTGCTTCCAGTTGCTTGCTCCTCCAATTGACAGGTAAGCATTACCACTGCTAGTTATGGCATATACATCCTTAGTTAAGCGATCATAATCCATATCGAGTATTGATGATGAATCTGGAATTATAGTAGAAATTTGCTCCCATTCAGTTGAGCTTTCCGTCAGGGGATCAATCCGAGCCCTATAAATATGCCCTAGAGTTGAAGCAGCATAAATTTTATGTGACCCTGTTGCGACTTCTAGATCAGTGAGCCCTCCATAATCAGGAAGTTGACCAGACTTGACATCAAAATTATTTGAATATCCGGTAGTATAATGATCCGAAGTTGCAGAAATTTTGCAACTAACGCAAATTATGTAACCATTAACATCAACCGTCGCAATAGGGCTCTCAGGTGATAAAACTACTACAGATGGTTCCACCAAGATACCATACGGACCTTGTACAGTAACTTCAATTGATTCAGACAGCTTATCATTGCTACTTATCTTTAATTCCCAGTTCTGATTTAAATATAAGTTGGGAATATTCTGCGATACATGTAAGCTCGGTGACGAAGTATTGGCATTACTAGTGCTACTACTTCCACTACCACAACCAGATAAACCAAGCAGAAATAATCCAGGTACAACCAAAGCAAATTTACCTAATAACTTTCTCATTTTGAATATTCCATCTTTGAAATGCTTACTGTTTGCCAGATAATTAGCAATGTAAAACATAATTGTTATAACCAAAGCCAGCTGGTAAATTATTATTAACTACCAGCTGAGGCTTATTATTTATTTTTATCTTGGATTTGCAATTTGCTCAAGTTTAGCTCTGCTATAATTTGCGATATAGTTAGCCGTTATTGTATCTTCCCATTTATAATTACCACTTTCCTGTTGGTTATCAAGAGAACGATTATAGCCGTGACAAGATAACATTGTATGATCAGAAAGCTTATCCTCACAACGATACTTCAATGCACTGATCTCTTCAAATGTAATATCATAATAACTAATACCATTAGATGAATAAGGATATACAATGATACTGAGCCCACTTGGTTGACAAATTGCCGAACTACACTTTGCTACTTTGCTAGCTATTTCACCATTTGAGTATGAAAACTGGCTCTCACCATCTTTGGTAAATTTATCATTCGGGAAAAGCTTAACGCTGATTTGAGATTCAGCCGTAGCACCGCCAAGTTTACTATTCAGATTTAGAAAATTCTTGGCTGTGTAAACTTTAGAGTAAAAATCTAACTCTTCTAGATTAATTGGAAAGTTTGTGTTAATGTTTTGGATTATTAAAGGTAAGATAGTTTTAGCACATTGTTCCGTATCAATATAGCATAAAGATGATTGAGAAGATATGTATTCCTCACGAAGTTCAAGTTGATACAGCAGATCATTTGTAATATTTGTATTTGCTGCGTTAGATAAACCACTCAAGCTACCTTTTAATGTAGCATACAATTTAACCGTATTCAGATATAAATTTTGTAATTTCTCAATTGCCGCCTTACCCTCTGGGGAGGTGCCTGATTCGTTAATTTTACCAATAACACCTTCATAAGTCGCCAAAGAAGGATTAAGGTATGCTACTTTATTAGGTAAAATTTCCTTAGTCGTAGAATCTGTAATTTGACTTGGCAGCGTTTTACTATATTCTATCAATTTATTCATTATATTCTGACAACTTGTAAAATCGTCTACACTACAAGTTACTACAGTACTATCTACTGCATTGGTTAAAGCTCCAGGATCACCACCGATTTGAGAAACGTGAACCTGAATAGTTGCTTTCTGATTAGTTGCCTTCTCTGCGGACTTAATCTCAGCAGACAAACTAGCAAACGAGCCGTAAGACGCATCAAGCGTTGCACCAAACTCAGATGCTTCTGCTGAATTTGATAGCTTAATGGTCACAAGCCCTTTTACCTGAGCCATATATTGTTCAGAGTTAACAAATGAATCGCCGCAGTTGTTATAAAAGCTAGGATTTAGGTTACCATTGGTTAGGTAAATTGAGTTAAAAAAAGTGGGGTAGTCTTTTCCATAATTTGTACTAATTAATTGATGTAAACCTCCCGCGGATGCAACAAACTCAAATCCGATTTCATCCTCGTTGAATAAAGAGTCGCTATTATAACTCGCACTTGCGCTTGCTGAAAATAATGAATAACCACCCGACAAAGCTGCCGAAATTGCCATAGTTTGAGACACCGATTTAGAAGCTTTATCACTTGTTATCGTGAGCGCCTCAGGAATTTTATCTGATCTAGAATAGTTTTCTGGAGCAAACATATCGCCATAAGGGATAAGGCATGAATCACCAGAAAGCACTGCATTACTTGAGTTAAGGCCTGGTTTACCAAGTCGGCTACCATTTGCCCCCCAACTTGAGACCTCTACTTCCTGAGGTGTCTTTAATTCTGAAGGCAAAGAGATAGCCTTACCTTCTTTTATTGCCTTCAAAATAATAGCATTTCGTTGATTAAACACTGCACGCAAGTTATCTTGTTGCGTTGAAGCACTACTTTTCACACCACCATCATTACATCCAGATAGTGCAAGTAAGATTAACGTTACCGCGGTTAACTTAGGAAAGAAATATTGTTGACTATTTGTAGCTTGACTTTTAATTTTGGTAGATGTTTTCATCTTAAATATCCTTGTAATTTATAGAGCATTTGACTTTCTAATTATTTGTATCTTTAAAGCAATTTAGATAGCGATCAATGCTCAACTGGTTAGCACATACATCTTTGACAATAGAAACCTCATGGTAAGCTGGACCTGTATCATTACTATCATTATAATTATAAAGTATCTCATGTAACAGTGCTATATCTCCATTGCGTCTAATTCCATTAAAATCTTCTTTGTTACTATTTAGACTATAAACTGAAGAAAAAAAGAACATAAAATCTCGACCCTGTATACCTACCGCCCATCCATTATAACCATAATAAAAATTAGTAGATCCATCTTGAACTTTACTTGGGGTTATAATCATTGATCCATAGCGCTCCTCCTGATCAGTCTGCGCGACATAAACCAAAGTATTATAGCCAGTGTTACGTAATTGTGCAGTATCCATGCCAGCAACAGTAAAGTTTAAATTCTGCCCTAAAGTCTTACTATCTATCGCCGACCATGCAGGAATGGTAATTTCTGAGCTGCTATTTAGTTCTCTAAAATTCCAGTTATTATTTACTACAACACCATTATCAAGCTTGGCAAGAATGTAAGTTCCACGCAAAGCTTCAAAAGAAGATAGTTTTACTTCGTGACCAAGATCATTTTTTATAATCATAACCTTCCACGTCGAGCCGACTAAAGCATCTGCCGAGGTACAAATTACCGAGGCAGAAAGCAACAACACTAATTGTTTAAACTTTGAAATTCTTTTCATTTTAAATCCCCTTTAAATAAAACTAGTCTTATCATAAGGGTAAGCTTAACTATAGCTAACCCTAAACCATTATTTCAATCATAACCATCTGACAGCAAACCATAAGTTATGTTTAATATATGATTTACTCAGTAAGCTATAGTAACAAATAAGAACTAATGTTTACAATAGATAAAAACATCTATTGACAAACACAAATCACCAATAAAACAGATACAAATCAAACAATTAACAAAATAACTAGGGTGATATCAACATATAATTGGCTTGATTTATTGAAGATCGGCATAAACGGCAATATAACAGTTACAATTAGCTACAACAATTAATACCTTGGAAATACTACCAATAGTATATCGCCAGTAAAAAATTGAATTATGAAGCTCATAATCATCTTTTTTATCAATCTATTGCCTCCAAAAATCAAAGACTACTAGTATATTTCTTTCTCAAAAAGATTAAAAATAATTATTTAGTCGTTACCTTGCCAACTCCAAAATATAACTTAGTATCAGTAGTAATACCACTATTTAGGCCTGTAGTTACACCGAATAGCGTTGGATTACCAGCATTGTCATAACTAACTGGGACAGAAGAAGCATAAGTTCCATTAAAATCCTCCCATTTAATTTGGGCGTATTTATACAAACGTGGTGCTCTAACATCTATCGTACCAAGTTTATTTCCAACTGACACTCTTTGATTTCCTTCTCCGTCTTTCCCTAGTAAAGTTATCACCGTACTCCTGCTAGTATTATTATCAAAGAAATTCTCGGAATATTTAATAAGCAAACTACCAGTATACTTATCTATGGTTCCAATCTCAGCCCATATTCTTTGCCTTGCTTTGCTATCATTAGAGCCATAATCATTGTGTACAATAAGTACCAACCGATTACCACTATCATCTTTACCAAGATAGGCTACACTTGGGTAGTTTCCTTCGATGTAGTGATTTCCATCCCAAAAATTATCAGCATCTCTCCACGAAATAGCATTATTGGCTTTATTTACTGTACCAATTTTAGCTTGTAATATATTATTTTGTTTCTGATAGACAATTAAGACCTCCTGATTACCATCTCGATTTTTACCGATCGCTGCCATAGAAGAACCTGCTCCATAAAACATTCCTTCGCCAGCTAAAGAAAATTTGCTCCAAACAAGAACATCTCCTTGAACGATTGTACCAATACCCGCCATTATCTTCGACAGATTACTACCACTAGAGCCAAGTTGTTCATACGTGGCAACAATTTGTGGATCTCCATGTTGATCAACATCTTCTAGTGATACCACTGACGGATTATCTCCAGAACCATTAAATAATGGATTTAGTTCTTTACGCCAATTATATATATTATTATTTCCATAAACGGTTGAAGTTGCTGCCCAAATATTACCACTACTATAACTAGGTCTATCTCTGTATAAAAGAACTACCCCCTGCCCATCTTTATTAGTTAAACCACCTACCGTAGCTAAACTAGGGTTTCTACCCTCTATGGGAGTTCCATATACAGGAATTGTTCTCCAATCCCAATTAATATCTGCGAATAAATTAAAAGATAGACTGGCCAACAGCATTGACAAAAATGATTTAGGATATTTTAATTTCATTTACTTTAACTTTCTTTAATAGTATTATTAATAATAGACTCTCGAATAAAACTAGTTGCCAAACCTAGAGTTAATATTTTTTTAATTGCTTTCTCTTATCTTAAAATAATCTACCCCCAGCTACAACCCGAGGCTTACCTGTCGACGGCAATGGTTTGTTCTCTTTTATCGCTTTAGTTAGCTCAAATAACGCTTTTTGCCAATCGTGCTCAGTATCATAAGTTTTATATAGATTATATAGCTCCAAAGGCAAATCAAAATGATCTCCAAGACTGCTATCATTTAGCACATTATAAACCCGGCGACGAATTTCTTCTTCACCAAATCCTGTATCATGATTTAATTGCCACAACAAGCATTCTCCAGATGTTTTTGCTGTAATAGCCATGTTTGGAACCCGTGACTTATCATATATAAAATAATCACAGCCTATTTCGTCATTCTCTTTGGCATGATTAGCAATAACCCGCTGATTGAAAACAAGAATACGATAAGTTTTACCTTCAATAAGAGTATTTAGACTATCAGTAGTTTCACACTTAAGTCTACTGTCAGGCATTAAATTACATTTAAGTTGACCATCAAGCAACTTATGCCACGAACGCTCTTGAATCGAATATGGAACACTTTGAGTAAAATCACCTTTTATATCCTTTGTTAACCGTGGCTCTACCGTCAACTTTATAGTCACAGGTTTATTAGTCGCTATAATCTGCGTTTTACCTTCAAAAGCTCCTGTATTACTATCCCTACTGCATGAAGTCATTAAAGCTGTGGCTATTCCCATACATAAACATAATTTCACAACATGATGTCTAAGGATGTTTCTATTCATGGTTATTTCTCAAGTTCTTTTGTATAGTCAGGAGTGCCTAAACGATATATACTTCTTATGAGCTTAAATTTTTACAGAATGATTAACTAAATAGATTTTAGTAATTAGCAGCTCACCACAAAGCGAACTGCTAATTAATACTCAAGCAATTAGTTTGCTTTTATTGTATTTACATAATTATTACTAAATTTCTCGTCACCGATCCACTTACCTTCGACATAGTACAAATTAGTTCCATCTGAAGCAAGGTAATCGCATGAGAAATATCCTGGTTGTGACGCATTAGCAAATTTTGACCAGCTAAAATCATTGCTAGAACCAACAGGATGATTTGCATAAACAAAATCAGACTCAGCACAAGCATATATCGTATTTTTAACATAGCTTGAATCATTTATATTACGATCACCCGGTCCATACTTAGCCCACGGAGTACTGCTACCACTACTAAGTTGTTTGGAATAGGTCTGAGAAGTAGTCACCATAACAAAATTTGACTCGGTATTTACTCTAGATGCATAAAGAACGGTTCCAGTACTATCGTCTATCGCCAGTAAATCACCATCTCCCGGCACATAAAAATCAGGTACGGATTCAAGTTTATTGCTATCAAGCTTGACCGTATATAATCCTGATTCATTTTGATCTGTTAAATAAAGATTACCCGCGTAGTACTCTAATTTATTAAAGGCTACAGTAAAAGGAATATCAATGTTTGCTACAGCCCAAGTATTATCTTTTGTATGATAAGTCAACAAGAAGTCATTTCCTGTCTGTGCCTGAGTACCTAGAGCATAAATATTCCCCTTGTTATCATCAATAATTTGTGATGTAACCAGAATATTGTTAGGCGCTTGTAAATCACACGTCATATTGCCAGGAATATTTTTAACTGAAAGTTTACACAGTTTCCCATTTTGACCTACGCTCAGAACCGCATTAGTCGCTGGATCATAAACAAGACCATGTATGGTTTGGGTATCTACACTATTGGTCTGGTTATTACTACCTGACGAGCTATTTGTCCCGTTACACGCAGTAAGAATAACGCTGGATAGAATCAATCCGGCTACTAAACTATTACTCAATTTGTTATTTTTCATAATATTCTTCTTTCTATATTTTATTAATGTTTACTAATAAATTCCCGCACCACAAGCAGTGCGGTATTGCTTGAATATTGCTTACCAATGGCAATTTAAATCCAAAACGATTAAAGTGGGCTATCTGTTTGCTTTGTAAATTGTATATCAACACTGTTTAGACCATTTTTACAAGTAAAGGTGCGCGTATTTGCAAATTTATTATCCCCACTTGCTGGCAAACATTTATATGTCTTAACAACTCCAAATAACCCCTTGTATGGAATATCAAAGCGGCTAATATATGAAACACCATTTTCTTCAGCTTGATAAGCTTGTACAATTTTGTTATTTGTCTTACTGTCCGTAGTATGTGTTGCAAATGTATTTGCAAAAGAAATCGGCACAAGATAAGTCAGATTACCACCAACAATATATGACCAAGAGTTATTCAATTGTCCATATTTGTCTTTATCAAAGTTGTAAGTAGAAGTACTATTTTTAAAGGTAGCTTCTATATTTTCAACAATTGCCGGACATGTTTCTGCTTGAGCATTAAAACAGTCAATCGCTTTTGATTTAATATAATCAATTCGATTATTCAGAACTTTTATCTGTGCTGCAATATACGAATTAACATCAGGCTGAATAGGTAAAGAATTAGCTTTATAATGGTTTAAAAAGTCAATGCGAGATTGTGAGGTTGTTAAAGCATCAGAAACCTTACCTTGAGCAGTTACTGCAGCTGCAGATAATTGTTTTGGAGCTGGAACAGAAATACCAATGCTAGAATACGAATATATTGTAGGACTGAAATAATATAATCGATCCGCAATCATTGTACGGTCGTTGTTCATAATTTGATCATTAACACTAGTTGCATAGGTATTAACCTCAGTAATTAAATCAGAACATTTTTTCATTGCCCCAGAAGAACAACTGGCAAAATCAGTGCTTCCAAAGATCTCGGCTAATTTATCAGGTGTACCACCCTTCTGAATCGCAGATACGGTTACTACTGCATTACTACTTAAAGATGATTCAGCATAATTTATCGCGTTATTAAGCGTTATATTTGCACTTTCTTTAGCTTTTGCTGTCAGATTGGCACTTTCAAGAAATTTTAACTTATCTTCTTTACTACTAAATTTAATACCTACATTTACACCAAGGACAACTCCAGCATCCATATCGCCAACAAAAGAGTCTCCGCAAGTCTGGAAAAATGCATTATCTCCTCCAGCTAATGCAGCTTGCCCATTACTACCAAGATTATTATTTCCCTGACCAGTTTTTAAGCTTGCTTTTGCTGAGTAGGCATACAAATAAGTTAAGTTATAAGTATAATCCGTATCCGTCGCTCCTGCAGAGAACTCCGCACCAGCACCAGCTGTCACAAAAGTTGAAACTTTTCCAGACGCATCAGATTTAAGATTTAATGCACGGGAAATATTAGAATCAGAAGCAGCATTACTGAAACTCAGCTCAATGCGTGGTGATGCGCCAAGCTCAATATTCCCATTAGTATTCATACAGATAGTTGAACTAATTGGCATCTCTGTTGCATACAAAGTTGGAACACCCAGTTTTGCCCAGTCTTCGCTGACAGCACCCTGTAAGCTCTTATTTTTGGACGAAGAGCTTAGGCTCTGACTTGCAAATACGCCGCCAGTGAAAACCCCGAGCAAAGCACAAGTTAATATTAATTTTCTCTTTTTCATTACAGTTTCCTTTTATAAATTGTTTATATATTTCTTGGTTGTGCCAACTGATATTTCATAAAGTATGATTCCTATGGAAAAAAGACTACTGCATACGACAGAAGAATATGCAGCAGTAATAAGGGTTAACACTCACGAACTTTAATACCAATTGTACAAATAAACTACAAAGCTACAATAAAAAGCCAATCTCCAGACAGAATGTTACTAAACAACTACATATACACACAATAGTTAAAATCATCTATTGACAAAATTTAAAACACACAATACAATTATTAATCAAATAGTTACGCAAAAATCATAGAGCTAAATAGCTGCAACATTGTAATACAAGACTATTACAAGCTCTACCAAAGTCGCAATAAACAACACCGACCACACACTTTTATACTCAATCCAAACAAAATAAAACTAACTTAACTGCTAGCTAGGTCTTAAAATGCACCTCTTTATGCAAAAAGGTGGAAAAAAATTCCACCTAATAAAAAATATTGATTTATTTTCCAGCAGCAACAGCCACCCAGCTTTCGCCAGCACCCAAAGAAGTATAGAAAACATATCCAGCAGTACTAGCGGCATACAATCTGCCACGCGCATCAATAGCAGTTGCATTACTTGGCATAAAATCAATTGGCAATCTACCATTTCCTAGCTGTAGCCAGCTATTAGTACCCGTATCCAGTATATAAGCATAACCATAAGCAGTTGAAGCATATAGATTACCTGCTGCATCTTCAGTTAAGTCAGTTACCAGCCCATGATCAGGCAAGGCGCCATTCCCAGCTAGAGTCCAGTTCATGACCGGATTAGGACCAACATCAATATAATAAACCAAACCACCAGTAGTACCTGCATATACCCGAGTTCCAATATTCTCAATGGCTTGACATGTCCCCCCCAAACCACTCCCACCAGCCGCAACTACCCAAGCTGTCGCGCCGTAGTTACTCGAGAAATAGACTAATCCATTACTGGTACCTACAGCAATATTTCCCAGACGAGTTGCTTTCATAGTATTAATCGTACCATTGGCATCAGGAATTGGACCAGCAGCAACTGCTGCCCAATCACCAGTACCTGACTCAGATTTATAGACATTACGCGCAAAGCTTGCCGCTATTACATCATCAGTTGGAGTAGTTGCGATATATGTAATTCCATCATTGTCGGGTATGGGGCTTCCCCCGATCAGCTGCCAAGTTGATGATTCAACCGCATACTTATCCAAATAGACATTTCCATTAGCAGTAGAAACATATAGATCCCGATCATTCTGGATCAGCGCTTTAGTAATATTTCCACTATCAGGAACTGGTATATTGTTGATAAGCTGCCATGACTCGGTTGCCAATCTTGACAGATAAACATAACCACCATTAGTCCCGGCTATTACATTTTCTTCGGTATCAACATCAATAGTATTAACACTTGCTCCATTTGGAACTCTCGCCGCAGCTGGTGGTGGTGCTGGGGTTGGACCAGGTGTTGGCGTAGGGGTTGGAACTGGCGTTGGTGTTGCCCCCCCACCATTACAACCTGCCAAAGCGATACCAAGTAGAGCGGCAAAAATGATATTTTGTTTAAATACATAATTTTTCATATTTTTTCCTTAACTTAGGAGATGAATGAGCCATGCAAGCATGAGCTCATTCATACAAAGACTAGATTAATTAGCTTTACAGTATTGTGGATAATCAGAACATGGAATAATTGCCTGAGTGATCAAGTGAACTTTATCTATACCGGAATCTCTTGGGTCACTATCGTCGTAAAAATACTCTCTTATTGATTTTAATTCAAAGGATTTACTTCCGTTATAGACGATCAGTGCCGGAGTCCATAAGTTATACCTATTAGTGTCGACAAATTTATTAAATATTGCAGCATCATCATTCCGATTAAGCATCCTACATGATGTATAGCCGGGCTGAATTGACTTACCATCAGTGTAACGCTGAAAATCAGTTTTGCCATCAACTCCAGATGGGCAAGATGCGTTAAAGATAAATGTGCCTCCATCTGCGGCCGCATTTGCATCCAATTCTGCATTAATAGAATAAGCTATTCCTCCAGTACCATTTAAAACATAATTATCATATGAACTCGCATTACTCGTTGATAATAGAGTAAACGTATCATTTTTTAAAGATGAATTACCATCAATCAAAAGTCTATTGGAGTCAAATTTCGCAACAGTTGCCCATTCGGTTAAACCATTTCCAGTATAAACATGTTGTTTCAGTACATCACCATAGATACTAAGACCTCGATCATTGTTCCTCGTCATATCAAACGCATAGGTATTTGGACTTGAGTTGCCATGAAATATACCTATCGCATCCGCATTTGTAATTGCTGGTTCCCACGTCTTATAGCTATCGCAGCGGAACGAGTCATTACTCTCAACAAAATATGCAATTGCCGCAGATGGATGTTCACAGTCAGAGAACTTAAATGGCATACCTCTTGCTCCCACATACCAATCAGTTGAAATGGTTGATGCATTCTTGAGATTATCTGGTAAATTTACATATTGACTTGGTTTCACTTTGAACATCAAACGATCACCATCATAAAAACCACTTTCTGCCACAGGATAAAGGCTACAATTTTTATCATTCAAATCCGCTGGTTTAACCCCAAAACCACAAGTATAATAATTAACATAACCACCAAAGGTATAGAAAACACTAGACTCTCCCACTCCTCCTCTTGGCAGACTGTTAATATCTAATGTAGTATAATGCTTAGGGTACATTTCTGAGTATGGACGCAATGCTACTTCGTATTTATAGCTCTTCCCATCTACTGTATATGAAGTAGGTAGAGCTGGTAATGTCTTCGTAGTCAATGGATTATCCGATACCGTATATTTATAAACTGTATTAAACATAATATTTGTACGCGCAGTATACAACATCAATAAGTTATTCTCTTTATTGATATAGTCATCTTCTAAATCTTTAAGAGTAGTTACTTTTTTAACCTCAAAATTAATTGCCGGGATTCCTTCATAACCGCTAATCTGCGGAATATAACTTTTAGAATTGGTTTGCAATGCATTAACCGCGGCAAGAAAATTTAGATAATTATTAGTATGCTCAATTGCAAATGCTCCCTGAAGTGAGTTATAGGCAGACTGTAATATAAATACCAATGAGGCATTATATTGAGCTATAGTATCAGCATAGTTTGTGGAAGCTGTTCCCTGCACTGGAACCTGGGTCTTAAGGTTCGCAAACATTGAATCTAAAACCTGAATCAGAGCACTTTGGTTTGCATTTGTAACTTGAGTTACTTTTGAAAAATCGCCATTATAGCCAGCATCGATTTTTGCAGCACTAATATTTACTAAGGCATCAGCAAAAGACTGTTTATCAGAAATACTGATACTTAGATCGCCAGAGTAAGCAGCCAAATCTTTAGCTACGCCCATAAAATCAAGTTGTGTATCCGTGTTACACGAAGTACCAAATTCATCAAAGCCAAGTCCACTGTAGCCAAAATAATGGTAAGCCAAATCAGAAGTACTCAACATACAGCTGCCAAGACTTGAATTTAAATTGGGACCATAAGATATTTGGGACATTGCTGAAAATAATTTATGCTGCGCACTATTTGCACTATTCGCGCTTTGCTCTTTTAAAGATTGATAAAAAATATTATTTGTTCTAGTCATTTGCTGATCCAATGCAGCAACTTTAGACTGCAACCGTGAAAGCTGCGCAGTGATATTATTCGGATCATATTCAGCTGCAGGTTCTGGAGTCGTAAAGGCATCAATCAATGGTCCTGCAAAAGCAGCAATAGCTATAGATAGAACAGGTCCAACAACAGGAACGAAAGCAACCGCACCAGAAACAACAGTTATCCCCGCATTAACGCCATCACTCACATTCAAAGATTTCTCACTTGCTAACTGATTACTCTTCAAGTTTGGATCAAAAGCAAGCTTTATATCCTTAGGTGTGTAAAAATCACGATTTATAACCTCATAATTAACAGGTCCCTTTACAGCATTTTTCACTCGCTCAATAAATGCAGCATGATTTGCATCATTATTGTTAACAATTGCCTGAGCAGCTTGTAGAGAATTAGATGACCCATCTGCTGTAGAACGCCCACCGTTACATCCAGCGAGAAATAGACTCACCGCCAGCACACAGGCTATTGGCTTTAATTTTTGTGTTTTCATATTACTTTTTCCTTTAAATATTTCACAACTTTTCAATATGAACTTATTGCAATATTCGACAGACGAACATCACAGTAGGAATAATCGCTTACTACCTTAAGCCCCGATTGTATGATGGCAGGTTAATTTTCAACAATAGATATTTTTATCTATTGACAAATTATTTTTGCATTTTACCAATACATTACAACAACCTAACAAATTACACAGATGCAAAATACGCATCAATTAGTACAAAATAGCACGCAACGTTACTTATTGCAACAATTTTTGTTTAGGCATAACCGCAACAGAATAGACAAAATTATCTATTGCACTCATGTTGACTATCGACATACAATACGGCGCTCTCATAACGTGGATTGCCCCACTCTGGCAAAATAAAGCAAAGTGGGATCTCCGCATAGAGTGAAAAAAACAAATTCAAAAATTGATAACATGGGGATTGATATGCGATACATAATTTTTAACAACCATCCAGCAGATATAATCAAATGTAACTGTGAGAAAGGGCAAGTTGAATCGTTCTTGACAATAGGTAATAAGCTCTTACCTATTAAAAAAATTAGCTACAAAGGAAAAAGTAAATTTATGATACATTGTAAATTTCCTTCACATAAGACCGAACGAGATTTTGTGCGTTCAATACTAACCAAAATGCAACTTAAGCATGAAATATTTGAATTTAATCTATAAAATTACATACCCACACAGTATATTGATTTAATTACATTTACCAATTATAAATAAGTAGGTTATATGAAACAATTCTTAATAAAAACAGATGAAGCTTTATCTCATCAAATGATGCCGTTAGTTAACCAAAATATCTTACACGTTATCTATGATAGGGATTGCCGTATTGTTGCATGTTCTGAACTTTCTGCACGATCAGTAGGTTTAAGCTCTTGGTATGAGGCTATCGGAGCGTCGTACCAAGATACCGATAATTTGGAATATATGAAGATGATATTTGGGTGTAAATATAATAACCTATTTTATGACAAGATTGCAAAATGTGCAAAAAAAATACTCTCTATACACAAGGCGGTATTAAATAATAATCGCATAATTAGCTACATAGATTATATGCCGTATAATGAAGTATTTGTACCATATCTTATTACATGTGCACCAATTGCGTATAACGGAAATCAAGCTATTGGGATACAAAGTTTTGCACAAAAATGTGACTATCTCAATATATTATCACATACTCAAATAATCAGAAATATGTTTGAGATTAAACCAGAAATCGATTGTGAAGAGAATAGCACAGAAAACCCAGTGCTAACTAAAAGAGAACATGAAATTGTTTTTTTATTAGCAAACGGACTATCTACCGATGAGATATTTGAGTTTCTGGGAACCAGTCGCAGCACCATAAGCAACATTATTGCATCAAGACTATCTCCTAAATTTGGACTTTTTGGATCGAGTGCTAAGTTACTATCCAAAATTGCTAAAAAGAAAGGCTACCATAAATTAGTTCCAGAATCATTGTCTGTACCGTGTGTTATTATTCTTGATGAGCAACTCTCAAATGAAATTCATTAATTACCAACTGCAATGCAACGGAAATTTGTCAATGAACGGCAAACATCGCAGTTTAATCCCGATTCCATAAAAACCTTGGCTTAAACTTCACCGGATCAATTTTATCAATCTTGCAATCAATGTTATGATCGCTGTCAATCAACAATCAAGCGAATATTCTTTACGCTAATACCAACTTTAACTGCCAAAAAGCCGTCTTTAACTTGTAGCCCAAGAAATATAACCTATCTATTTTTGTATTGTTGTTATACACAAATGTAGGTATACATCTCACGTATGAGAAGTTATAATAATGCTCAAGAGAACGAATTACAACTTTTTGAGGAAAACCTTCATGAAATTGAATAAATTAAGCCTGATTTTGTGTTCTGCTTTGGGCTCAGTTGCATTTTCTGCTAATGCAGAAATTCCTGAGAATCTTAAATTTTGCAATCTAAGTAATAGCGAAGCGCAAATAAAAATAGTTGGACGGAAAAATGCCGATATCGAAGTTGATGGTGGGCATGGACCTAATACCAAAATGGATATACAGATGGGATCTGGTCAATGCAAAAATATTCATGTGCTTTATGAGCATACTAACCAATCTCGCTCTCATACTGAAATTACGCTGCAAGTATCAGAAAAAAAAGACGGTCAATGGAAAAACGGCGAGAAATTTAACATTAATAGCGACCCATGGAATCTTAGTAAATACAACGAAGGTTGGTCAATAAATACTTATTCACGGGATAATAGTAGTGAACTTCACGTAATGTTCCCAGCTATTGAAGGTGGATATTACAACCAAAACTATAGTCAATATACCAAATTAGGAAATAATCAGTTCTTTGATGTATTCAAGCACAATGGCGGTCGTGATGTGTTTAAACCATACCCTAGTAATCATGAACAAATTTTGTATCTCTACGCAAAACGACTCAATAACTTACCCGCACAAGAGATAACTAACTTTATTGATTTAAACTATAGTAATGCATTTAACCAAATTAAAGCTAATAATAAAACCAGCTTTTTTTATCCTCTTATGGGTCTAACTGATAAAGCAAAGTATAGTAAAGAAACAACAACTAAAGTACATAATAACGAGCGCTTTAATCTTACTAAAGTTTGTGATATTAATTATGAATTGAATGAAAATATCACACCGGAGACTAAAGTTGAACTATCTAAATTTGAGGGGACTTCCGCGTCTTCAGAAATAAATACAGTCGCAACGTTTACCGGAAACGATCACTCTCCTATAATAGAGTTTACACCCGAGTTTAAAAAAGAGCTAACAACTACTAATACCACAACCAATACTTCCACTGGATCACTTCAGATTGGATATAAGTTTAAACAAAGTGGAGGATTTAAGTTAGTTGCTAATGCTGAGCTTAGTTATGAAGGTAATTTTAAAATGGCTAGTGAAAAAAACGTTACCACAACTAATAAAACTATTACGAACATTACATTGCCGCGCATGGAAGTAGTAGTACCGCCAAACAAAATAGTTACGGTAACCGCTCAGATTGAAGAGGCTAAATTCAGCGGAAAATTTGTAACACGTTACCCGGTTAAAAATACTTTTGCACGCGTAATAATGAATAAACCAATGTCAACTAGTTGTGATGATGCAGATTACCTTATCAATGTCAGTGACATGATGAAATTCAATGGATTAAGCAATAATTCAATCTTTAGTGCTTCAGAAAGTACTGATACGCTTTATGTAGAAGATAAATTTAATTTTACTTCAGTTGCTGGTTACAAACTAATTGTTAAATTATGGGAACAACCTAAAATTGCAGGTAAAGATAAACGTCAACTAATGACTACAAACAAGAGTGGCAAACAATTGATTAAAACAATTGAAATACCATTTGATGCCAAACAAAACAAAACAGGTATCAAACTGGAGCTAAAAGACGGAGCAACTCAACCGTCAAAACCTAAAGTTGATAAAAATTTACAAATTAATCCATTTAAATCTAATTAATTTTAAAGAAGAATAACCATGAAACAAATAAAACCAATTTTACTACTCTCAACTCTAATCTATTGTGGCAGTTCATACGCGGATTGGCCTGTTGCGTTTAATTTATGTAATCATTCACATTCAGCTTATAACGTCACCCTATCAAATTTTAATAATATTAGCTGGAGAATCGGCAGCGGCGGTGACTGGGATAAGAACACCAACCTTGAACTAAAAGAACATCAATGTACACTAATATTTGTTAAGCCAAATGAACATAATTATAATAAGTACTCAAGTTTTAAAGTCGATTACTCTGGAAAAGGCGGACATGCAAGTTTCTTCCTAAAAACAGATCCTAATGATATCAAACATCTTGAAGCCAACGTTGCACATTGGACTATGTATACTTGGTGGGCAAATAATAACAATATGAAGATTGAAGCCCCCGTGAAAAAAATTACTCGTTGCCAAAATGGCGCTTGTCAGGATATTTCAAATAATAAACTGACTACATGGATGGTGAGTGAAAATACGAATAATAAATATTCTGATGGTAGTTATAAATTTTATTCTGTTGACCAAACTACAAAAGTTCAAAATATTAATTTACTACAAACCACAGACAATCCAGAGAACTATACCAATGAAGAGAAGGCATTACTTGCAGAAGTTTATAAAAATCTCAAAGCATTAATACCACAATGGCATAGTCAGCATAAAACTGGTCCATTAGACTTAACGATTCGGAGAAATGATGGTAAGAGTCTTGACCTATGGCAACGTGGTGCAATTTGTAAATTATATGATCCATATGTAAATGTTGATTATACTAATGTCTCGATGGAGCCTGCTGGTGTGCCAAAAGTATCTGCATTATCACCAATCGCAGTTACTACGGAAGACTATACTAACAGCAGTGAATCAGCAACTAAATTTAGGTCACTTGAAGTAGCGACAACTTCGATTAAAGTGTTTAGTGATACAACTAAAAACACCTTATCTTTTAAAAACAATGTAACTGTTACAAGCACTATAAAAGTGCCAGCAGTTTCTGACACTTCAAAATCAATCTCGATTGAAATGGAAGTTGCGAATGGTAAAACGACACTAAATGAAGCGCAAAAGAGCCAGACCATCATTAGCCCATCAAATAATGTTGTTGTCCCAGCTAAGTCAAAATTTCACGCAGTAGTTAATCTCGCAACTCAAAAAGTTGCAGGGAAGGTTTATGTCAATTACCCAATTAAGGACTACAATATTTCTGGTGATTGGGCACTGGATGGTAATTGCCGCAATAAAAACGATAGCAACCTAGTTCCGGTCAAAGTTCGCCTAGATTTCCTAGCGATGGACAGTATAGATCCAGATAAATTTGGCGTGGAAAAATCTTCTGGATCAGGAACCAAGATTGCTTTGCGTGATTATCACGAATATACAACTGAGGTTGGTTATAACTATTCAAGAACCTCTAAAATTACACCACTATCTGGTGGAGCGGCTTATATGGTTACTGAATCAATGCCGTACTATTACGCAGATAAAATACCAGCTAACACGGCAAAATCATATTCTAAACCATTAATCTAAATTAAACCCTGTCGGCGACTATTTAGTTTGCCGACAGCTTTCATTTAACGATACCACTATACTAACATCAGTCCAATTGAAGCAATCAATAGCAAACCCATAATCAAATTAAAAATACGAACACTACGTTCATTACTTAGCATCGCACGCATAATTACGCCACCAAATAGCCAAACAGACAAACACGGTATTAAAATAACGCTAAAGAGCACAGTTATTGCAGCAACTTCTAAAACTGAGTTATTAATTGGCAGACTAAATGCAGCAAATACACCAATTGACATCACCCAAGCTTTGGGGTTTGCCCATTGAAAGATCGCCGCCTGAAGAAATTTTACCGGACGTTTGCCAGCTTCCGCATGGATTTTTGTTGAGGAGAAAATGGTTTTGACTGCCAGATAGAGAATATAAGCAGATCCTGCAATTTTGATAACCTTATGCAAAATTGGGAAGGCAGTAAATATCGAATCCAGCCCCAATCCCATTACCAATAACATCAGCGCAAATCCGGCAGTGATACCGCAAAAATGCGCCAATGAACGACGGATGCCATAGTTTAACCCCGACATCATAATCATTAGATTATTTGGACCTGGGGTAACGCTGCTCGAAATACAAAATAATATCAGTGGAAAATAATGACTCATTTATAACGTCTCTGTTGAATAGTTATTATGCTTTTCTGACAAACTCGGATTTGAGTTTCATTGGACCGATTCCGTCGATCTTACAATCAATATTATGATCTCCCTCGATCAAGCGAATATTTTTTACTTTGGTGCCAACTTTAACCACTAAAGAGCTACCTTTTACTTTAAGATCTTTAATTACAGTAATACTATCACCATCAGCTAAAATATTTCCGCTAGCATCTTTAACAATTAACACATCATCTGTACTTGCTTCAGTGGTAGAAGAGGCACTCCACTCATGCCCACATTCAGGGCAAATATACAATTCACCATCAGCATAACTAAATGCTGAATCACACTGTGGACAATTTGGTATCTGAGACATAACAATCCTTTCTAATTTAAGTAGCCACTATTGTATGCTATTAACCTTAAATTTGCAATTGATAATAAAAAAACCTTGGTAATAATTCCAAGGCTTTCAGGTTTAATACTCTATAATTAGTATAGTTTAATTGTACTGATTTTTTTCCCAGCTACCATACATCGGATTTGGCAAAATAAAGTAACCATTACCAAACACATTAAACGTTGCATCATTCTCATCCAATGCATTCATTTTAGGCTGTTTAAATTTAGGAAAATCCTGAATATTATCCCCAAAATAGGCAATAACTTTATGCGCAGGTAATTTGTTCGACCAAACCATTTGACTAGCATCGTAGTTAGCAGTATTTACCGCATTAAAACGCGGATTTTTATCGCTAGGCGTTTTTGAATCACGTTGGTTTGCCAAAAGTACCTGATCAAAATAAACCCCTTGTTGTTTCAAATTAGCCACGGTTGTGGTCACAACATTACCGCTATCATCGCTAAATGAGCCATCACGATTAGATACCATGCTCACATAACCACCTAGTTTATGCACCAAATGGGTGAACGCAACTACGCCTGGTAACGCAACAGATTTCTCCGGATTAGCCACATAACGGCTAAAATCTGATTCATTGCTCGCTAGCTCGCCACAATCTCTAAAATACCAGGAATTATCCAAAGTAGTTTCATCGATATCTAAAACAACACCCCAAGTTTGTGGCTTAAGCTTATCTTTTTTAACCAGATTAGTTACATAAACAGTCGCAATGCCATAAGCTTGATTATAGAGTGCTTTTTTCTCGGCTGAATCGCGATACCATTTAACTGCTTGTGTAATTTCAATCTGTTTTGCTTCCGGTGAGCAAACCGCCTGTGACTCATTTGCCGCATAAACCATCACCGAATTAAGCGCCAATAGCGTTACTAAAATTTTCTTCATATCATCCCTCAAAAAATTATTTACAGACGCTATTATAGTTAAGCTAAATTTTAGTGGCTGGGTTTATTTCCTTGAACAAAATTTTCTACAATATATTAACCAGATCAAATAACTAAATACGGAAGTACAATATTTTTTGCACATAAATTTTTGTAAACATTCTTAATTACCAAGCAATACTTAATTTAAGACCATAAGCATACGAAGTACCAGTTAGGCTACTTTGATTTAAACCGCCTTGGTCAATCGCCAAAGAAGCATTGCTATCTGGTTTATTCAGGGTAACTGTATATTGCCAATAAGGCAATAAGGTAACGGTATTAGTAAGTTTCATCCCTAAACCAACTTGGTAAGTAATCGGTATTTGATCAAGAATCCCGTTAACTGGAGTATTACTCTGCGTTTGCGAATTAGGATATGCACCAGTTAAATAATTACGCTGAAAGCCACCCCAGATATTGATATATGGTGAAAGTACCGGACTGGCACGGAAGCTGACTTTAGCACCGATCAAAGTCGCATAAGTAGTCGAATTAACATAATCTCCATTACCGTCATCCAATACCGGACCTGACATATTTTGAGATAAATTTACCCGTAAATAAGGAGTAAGGTTTACATTTGGAGCAGGATGGAAATTATATCCCAAAAACCAATTAGTACCATAACCCATTGGTGGATTTAGCTCAGAGGCTGGAACACCGGGAATATTTGGATTGGAAGAGGCATAGTTATAGCGCGTAAGCAATCGGATTTCGTAATAGACATCGTTTGCCAAAGTTTGCGAAAAGAATACATAAAAATTAGTTCCATTCGGTGAAGCCTCAAACGCACCACCTGAGGTTGTAACGGTTTCTTGTTTCGGTGCCGTACCAACCACTCCAGAATATTTATGTAATTTAGTTAGCTCATCATCATTCACTATTGCAGCAAAGGCTTGTTTCTTGGTGCGTGGTGCTGATTCGTTAATAACGGTTTCTGATTCTATCCCCTCCACCATTGATGGCTCTGCCCAAACACAGCAGATACTATTGAGTGTTAATAAAACTCTTAATTTATTACGCATTGTTCTTCCCAAATTAATCGTTATTTAAACGTGGTAAATTTTTCACAGCGAGATTGTAGCAATAAGAAAAACTTGTTTATGATAGATGTTGCGCTGCACAAAAATTTAAAAACAGCTTGAATAACTTCAGGAGATTAGAAAGCACTTTACTGATAAAAAATTGCATATTAGGCAAAAAATTGGTAGTTTTTAGCCCAAAAACGTCTAAATTCAGCCATTTTGACACTGAATTTACCTACGCAAATCTTTACCACCCAATTTTTTGGGTGGTTGGTTTTTCCGCTATTCACATAATTAGCAATCAGCTATAATCTGGACTCTATTTCGTAATATATGACGCAGTAACTAATGAATAACAATAAAATATATAAGTATACTCCGCTCGATTTACTCTTGGCTTATGTACCTAAATCATCAGCTATGAACTAATTTGCGGTTTTACCCCTGGCAAAAGCAAGGTATTAAAATCTGGATAGTTAAACTATAATCACGGCATTAACTATTTAAGGTGATAATTTATGCGAATTTCTTTCTATTTAAAATTTATTTTTGGGTTTATTCTGGCTCTAGCCAGCTTAAGCAAGGTTTTTGCTGATACAAATAATAAAGATGTCCTAGTTCTGATTGACTCTAGTGGTGGTAATACTTATAAGCTAGCAGAATCAATCAAATCTGGGATAGAAAATAAAGGGCTTCATGCGGTAATTAAAAAAGTGCCAAATCAAGAGCACACAACAAATGATCAGGATAAAATCCCTGTTGCGTCAGCCGATGAATTAGTCAAATACAGCGGAATTGCCTTTGGCTCGCCGATATATTTTGGCAATATCAGCACCAATATGTCAGCTTTTATGACCCAAACATTGGCTATCTGGAAAAAGCAAGAACTAGCGAATGTTCCGACAACTGTGTTTATGTCAGGCTGTAGTGGTAGTGGTAATGAAACTTCAATTACTTCATTTTGGAATATCTTAGCTAGTCATGGGATGACAATTGTTACCTTAGGCAATCCTAGTATCGACGGAGTTAATAAAGCTATTCCTCAAGGTAATACGCCATATGGAACTACAACTCGTTCATGCTTACCCGGTGATAATCGTCCATCCAAAGATGAACTTAAATACGCTTATTTTCAGGGACAAAAATTTGCCAATGCAATCACTCATACTAATCTTGAGCAAAAAATCACACCCCCTGCAGTGAGTGAAAAAGTCACCACTAATACAGTTGAAACTAAATTACAAAAACTAGGTCTTACCCTACCAATAGCGCCTCAACCAGTTGGTAAATATGTTCCATTTAAGAGAGTCGGTAACTTAGTTTATATCAATCAAGTAGCGCTTAAAGATGGCAAAATTCTTTACCCCGGCATAATTGAGAGCGGTGTCACCCAAGAGCAAGCCAAACAGGCAACCCAGCAAACTATGCTCAATGTCTTAGCAGTTTTAAAAGTTGCGGCAGGTGGTAATTTAGACAATGTTAAACAAGTGGTTCAATTATCAGGAACATTCAATACATTACCTAATTTTACCAATCATGCAGGGTTAATGAATTCAGCTTCCAATTTAGTTGTAGATATTTTTGGTGATAAAGGCGTCCACACCCGAGGGACTTTTGGCGCAAGTTCATTACCGCTTAATTCTCCAGTAGAAATCCAAGCGATCTTTGAGCTGAATTAATACACTAATCTCAAATTAAAAAAGCTGTAGAAACTTAACTTCTACAGCTGTACCTTTTCAACAAGATACTATGAGTATAAAATGTGTCTAAGCTTTAAAACGATGAACCATCAGTTTTTAAAAATTCCACTTCTTCCAAAGTTGACTCTCGTCCAAGGATAATATTCCGATGAGGATAACGCCCAAAACGATCAATAATAACTTTATGTTTAAATTCAAAATCCAGATTACCACTCATGCTATCTTGTTGATAAAGCTTAACCGCTTCTTGATGAATCAGCGCTGATTCACTATGCATAAATGGCAAATAAATAAACCCACGCATAGTCGGTGTTAGTTCCTGATCAAACTTTTGTAAAATCGCATTTTGTGCCAGCACCAGTGCGATCGGATCATAGGCAAAGGATTGTGGCATATTTCGATAAATATTGCGCGAAAATTGGTCAATTACAATTATTTCTGCCAAAGCTCCAGACGCAGTGTTTCGCCAAGCCCATAATTCACCCTTAATCGCGGCATTATGCAATTTCTCAAAACGCTGACGTATCAGATTATCAAATTCTTGATCTTTCACCCACCATTGCTTAGGGCTGATTTCCTCAAACCAAAAGCTGATTACTTCTTGATAGCTGTGTGACGTATTTTCCATGTGCTCTTTCCCTTGCTTATGTGTTTATTAGGCTTTGTCGTGCCCCAAGAATTTAGTTAGAATATGTATTTTATCAGAAAAAACGCTACCAGATTAACTGATAGCGTTTTTTATAAGACTAGTAGAGTATGATTATTTACTCTTCAACAACCGGGTGTTGATTATGTTTAGCTCGGTGATAAGCCAAACCAGTACCAGCAGGAATCAAGCGACCCATAATTACGTTTTCTTTCAGACCACGTAAATAATCGACACGACCCGCAACCGCAGATTCAGTCAAGACACGCGTAGTTTCTTGGAATGATGCCGCTGAAATAAACGAATCAGTATTCAATGATGCACGAGTAATACCAAGAAGAATATTTTTGTATTCTACGGGTTCCTTACCTTCAGCAATCAAACGATCATTTTCATCTAATAATGCCGAACGCTCAACTTGTTCACCTTCAAGATAGATATTGCTATCACCTGGATTAACAATCACAACGCGGCGTAACATTTGACGAACAACCGTTTCGATATGTTTATCACTGATTTTTACCCCTTGCAAGCGATAAACTTCCTGTACCTCATGCGCGATATATTTGGATAATTCCTCAATACCTTTCATTTCTAGCAACTCATGTGGATCAACTGGTCCATCAACAATCGCTTGTCCACGTTCCACATACTCACCATCATTTACCAGAATATGTTTATCTTTAGGAATTGACAAATCAACTTCTTCACCCTGAACTGAGATAATCTTAACTTTATGTTTACCTTTAGTTTCTTTTAAGAAGCTAATTGTACCTGATAAAGGTGCCAACATACCTGCAGCTTTAGGAATCCGCGCCTCAAATAATTCCGCAACCCGTGGTAAACCACCGGTAATATCACGTGTTTTAAGTGATTCTTGTGGTTTCTTAGCCAGTACATCACCAGCGCTAACGCTTTGACCATCACGCACCGCAATAATATCACCAATCTGGAATGAAATAATAACTGGAGCATCAGTACCAAAGATTTTAACTTCTTTACCATCTTCGTCAAATAGACGCGCGATTGGACGTAAGTTTTTATCTTTAGCCTTAGCACCTTTCACTTTAGCTGGATCAATTACTTTAAGCGCAGTCAAACCAGTTACATCATCAGTTTCTTTAACGACTGTCAAGCCTTCTTCAACGTTTTCGAGCATAATCACACCAGTGTGCTCAGAAATTACTGGACGCGCATGTGGATCCCAGCTAGCCAATTTTGCACCAGCTTCGATTTTGGTATCTGGAGCTACTGCTAAGATTGAACCATATGGAATCTTATGTTGTTCACGTTCGCGATGATGTTGATCTAAGATCACTAATTCCGCAGAGCGCGATACAATAACTTTCTCACCATTAGGTTTGGTTACATAACGTAAGTCTTTATAACCAACTACCCCTGAAGATTTAGCTTCAACTTGGCTAACCGCCGCCGCACGTGATGCCGCACCCCCGATATGGAATGTACGCATGGTTAACTGAGTACCCGGCTCACCGATTGACTGTGCTGCCACAATCCCCACCGCTTCACCGATATTAACCATATAACCACGAGCCAAGTCACGACCGTAACATTTAGCACATAAACCATAGCGAGTTTCACAAGTTAATGGAGTTCTAACTTTAACTTCATCAATATTAGTTTTTTCAATAGTATCAACCATATCTTCATCAACTAACTGACCAGCTTCGATTACCACTTTTTGCGTATCAGGATCAACTACATCTTCAGCAATTACACGACCTAAAATTCGGTCTTTCAATGATTCGATTACATCACCACCCTGAATAATTGAGCGCATAACCACACCATTGGTAGTTCCGCAATCATCTTCGATAATTACCAAATCTTGAGTAACATCAACCAAACGACGAGTCAAATAACCCGAGTTAGCTGTTTTCAGTGCTGTATCTGATAATCCTTTACGCGCACCATGGGTTGAAATAAAGTACTGTGATACTGTTAAACCTTCACGGAAATTGGCAGTAATTGGCGTCTCCATAATTTCGCCTGATGGTTTTGCCATCAAACCACGCATACCAGATAACTGTTTAATCTGCGCGATAGATCCACGGGCACCAGAGTCCGCCATCATGTAAATTGAATTGAATGAATCTTGTTCTACCTTATTACCATCTTTATCCAAAACAGTTTCTTTAGATAACTCACTCATTAGTGTTTTGGCAATATCATCACCACAACGACCCCAAATATCAATCACTTTATTATAGCGCTCACCTTGGGTTACCAAGCCTTCATTATATTGAGCGGTAATTGCATCAACTTCAGCTTGTGCTTTTTCAACTTTAGTATATTTAGCTTGTGGCACATGCATGTCATTCACGCACACTGAAATACCCCCACGTGTTGAGTATTGGAATCCAGTGTACATTAATCTATCAGCCAAAATTACAGTATCTTTAATTCCACATTTACGGAATGATACATTGATTAATTTAGCCACTTCTTTTTTCTTAAGTGGTTTATTGATTAATTCAAAATCCAAACCTTTAGGTAGAATTTGTGCCAAGATCGCACGACCGACAGTCGTAGTCCGGCGTACAGTATGGCTCATAAACTCACCACTACCATCTTTGTACCATTCTTCAAGACGAACAGTTACAATCGCATGTAAACCAACTTGCCCTGTTTGATAAGCACGCTCCAACTCTTTAAAGTTAGCAAAAATTGCGCCCTCACCTTTATCATTAATTTTTTCACGCGTCATATAGTACAAACCAAGAATAATATCTTGTGACGGTACAATAATCGGCTCACCATGCGCTGGTGACAATACATTGTTTGATGCCAACATCAAAGTGCGTGCTTCCATTTGAGCTTCTAAACTCAACGGAACGTGAACCGCCATCTGATCTCCATCGAAATCGGCATTGAATGCAGAACATACTAATGGATGTAATTGAAGGGCTTTACCTTCTACCAAAATTGGTTCAAACGCTTGAATACCAAGTCTATGTAAGGTTGGTGCACGGTTTAATAATACTGGATGTTCACGAATTACATCCTCAAGAATATCCCAAACTTGTGGATGCTCTTGTTCGACCATCCGTTTAGCATATTTAATTGATGATGCTAAACCTAAAATTTGTAATTTATGGTAAACAAATGGTTTAAATAATTCTAATGCCATAATTTTTGGTAAACCACATTGGTATAAACGCAATGTAGGACCTACCGTAATTACTGAACGACCAGAATAATCAACCCGTTTACCTAATAGATTTTGACGGAAACGACCAGATTTACCTTTAATCATTTCAGCTAAAGATTTTAATGGACGTTTATTAGCACCAGTAATCACTTTACCGCGCTTACCATTATCAAATAATGAATCTACTGCTTCTTGCAACATCCGACGTTCATTACGCAAGATAATCTCAGGCGCACGTAGTTGAATCAATTTACGTAAACGATTATTACGGTTAATTACGCGACGATATAAATCATTCAAATCTGAAGTTGCAAAGCGTCCGCCATCCAATGCTACCAATGGACGTAATTCAGGTGGCAATACTGGAATCGCATCCATAATCATCCACTCTGGTTTCATTTCAGAACGTTTGAATCCTTCTAATACTTTTAGACGTTTAGCTAATTTTTTCAAATTAGTTTCAGATTTGGTAGTTGCCATGTCTTCTTTGATAGTGATAACTTCGTTTTCAATATCAATTGCCATTAACATCTTACGAACGGCTTCAGCACCAATACCAACATCTAATTTATCATCTTCATTATTTTCTACGATGAAATTATATTGTTCTGGCGATAAAATATCACCTTTTTTGATTGGCGTTTTACCATCTTTAGGATGCATCGGTGGATCTACACGATCAAGCACCGCAATTACCGCATACGCTTCAAAATACAATACGTGTTCGATATCGCGTAATGGCATATCCAAAACCATACCCATCCGAGATGGAAGTGATTTTAAGAACCAAATATGTGCAACAGGTGAAGCTAATTCAATATGCCCCATCCGCTCACGGCGAACTTTAGCCAATGTAACTTCAACACCACATTTTTCACAAATTACACCACGATGTTTAATCCGTTTATATTTACCACATAAACATTCGTAATCTTTTACTGGTCCGAAAATCCGGGCACAGAACAAACCATCCCGCTCAGGACGTAGAGTACGATAATTAATCGTTTCAGGTTTTTTAATCTCACCATATGACCATGAACGAATTTTATCTGGCGAAGCTAACCCAATGCGGATATAGCCATAATGTTCATTGCCGTTTTTATTACCATTAAAGAGATTGTTAAAATCAAACATCTGCTTTACTCCAAAAATTTTACTGCTTATAATTCTTTGTGCTAACTTTTACGCTCAATAATCAAGAACTTATTATAGTTAACAATAACTGCCGGAATATGAAGCAAGAGCTAGGCGCAAGGCGACGACGTGTACACAAGAAACGTGCATGAGGAGCCTTGCAACAACGCTATTGCGAAATAGTCCAAGCAGTTACTCTTCGAGTTCCATATCTAGGGCTAGTGCTCTAACTTCTCGCGTCAACACGCGGAATGCTTCCGGCATTTTCGCAGAAATACGGTGATCACCTTCAAGTAAGCGTTCATACATCTCCGTACGACCTTCAACGTCATCTGATTTCACAGTTAACATTTCTTGTAAGATATACGCTGCACCGTATGCTTCCAGTGCCCACACCTCCATCTCACCGAAACGTTGTCCACCAAACTGAGCTTTACCACCCAATGGCTGTTGCGTTACTAATGAATATGGACCAGTTGAACGAGCATGGACTTTTTCATCTACCAAATGATGTAGACGAAGGACATACATATAACCAATCGTAACCGGGCGATCAAAAGCTAAACCAGTACGACCATCATACAATGTTACTTGTCCTGATTCTGGTAAATCAGCAAGTTTTAGCATATTTTTGATTTCTTCTTCTTTAGCACCATCAAATACCGGAGTTGCAAATGGTACGCCATCACGTAAGTTATTTGCTAGCTCGAAAAACTCTGGTTCGCTTAATGATTTAACATCTTCTGCACGACCTGATGAGGTATAGATAGTATTAACAAAATCTTTAACTTCCGCTAAATTGCGTTGCTCGCGTAACATCTTATCAATCTTATGTCCAAGACCTTTAGCTGCTAAGCCCAAATGAACCTCAAGAATCTGACCGATATTCATCCGTGAAGGTACCCCAAGTGGATTAAGAACTACATCAACAGTGCGTCCATCTTCCATATATGGCATATCTTCAACAGGCAATACTTTAGATACCACCCCTTTATTACCATGACGACCAGCCATTTTATCCCCAGGCTGTAAACGACGTTTAACGGCAACAAAGACTTTAACCATTTTGATTACGCCATTCGGTAAATCAACACCTTGATAAAGTTTGTCTTTTTGAACTTTGAAGCGCGCATCTAATTCAGCACGTTTTTCGTCAATTGCTTTAACCAACATAGTTAATTGTTCGTTAACTGTTTCGTCTTTAACTTCAATCGTTAACCAATCACGTTTAGCTTTGTAGCCATCAAGAACTTCTTGAGTAACTTTAACTTTTTTAGCTTTCAGTTCTTGACCAAGTAAAGTTGGTTTAATCCGTTCAGCGGCATCTTCTTCAATAATCAACATTTGATCACGGATATCCTGACGTAAGCGATTAAGCTCAATCTCAATATTTTCCAAACCACGTTGATCATGTTTGCTACCATCACGGTTAAATACTTGAACATCAATCACTGTACCGTTAATCCCAACTGGCACGCGTAATGAAGTATCTTTAACATCAGAAGCTTTTTCACCAAAAATAGCACGAAGTAATTTCTCTTCAGGAGTTAATTGAATTTCACCTTTAGGAGTTACTTTACCAACTAGTACATCACCTGGATTAACTTCTGCACCAATGTGAATAATACCGCTATCATCTAAACGAGCCAATTGACCTTGCGATAAATTAGGAATATCACGGGTAATTTCTTCATCACCTTGTTTAGTTTCACGTGATACTACTGATAATTCTTCAATATGTACTGAAGTATATTTATCTGCAGCAACTAACTTCTCAGAAACTAAGATCGAATCCTCAAAGTTATAACCATTCCACGGCATGAAGGCAACTAGAATATTTTGTCCAACTGCCAACTCACCCAAATCAGTCGCAGAACCATCAGCCAACACATCTTCAGCCGCAACTACATCACCAGCTTTGACGATTGGTTTTTGATTTAAACAAGTATTTTGGTTTGAACGTTGATATTTAATCAAATTGTAAATATCTACCCCAAGATCATTACCAATAATTTCGCTTTCGTTAACTTTGATAATAATTCGATTGCCATCAACATAATCTACCACACCACCACGTTTAGCCGTGATAAGCGTACCAGAATCAATTGCCGCAACCCGTTCCATGCCTGTTCCAACTAATGGTTTATCCGCACGAACACAAGGTACACCCTGACGTTGCATGTTTGAACCCATCAATGCACGATTGGCATCATCATGTTCCAAGAAAGGAATCAATGACGCAGCAACTGATACTACTTGATTGGTCGCCACATCCATATAATCAATATCATCGCGTGGAACTAGCGTTGTTTCACCTTTTTTACGAGCGAAGACTAGTTCATCAGCAAAACTACCATCATCATTCAAGCGCGCATTGGCTTGAGCAATAATAATTTTATCTTCATCAATCGCTGATAGATATTCCATCGTATCAGTAACTTTATTTTCTTTAACTTTACGATACGGCGTTTCTAAGAAACCATGTTGATTTGGACGCGCATATACTGATAATGAGTTAATCAAACCAATATTTTGTCCCTCAGGTGTCTCAATTGGACATAAACGTCCGTAATGCGTCACGTGGACATCACGTACTTCAAAACCCGCACGATCACGAGTCAAACCACCAGGGCCTAGGGCTGAAATACGACGTTTGTGCGTAATCTCAGACAATGGATTGGTATGATCCATGAATTGTGATAACTGACTAGTTGAGAAGAAATCTTTCAAACTAGAGGTAATTGGTTTAGCACTAATTAATTTATTTGGTAATAAATCTTTTTCTTCAAGCGGCTGAGTTAATTTATCTTTAACTGCTTTATCGATTCTTGATAAACCGATACGGAATTGATTTTCTACCAATTCACCCACACCACGAATCCGACGATTACCCAAATGATCAATATCATCAATCACGCCACGGCCATTGCGTAGCTCAATTAAAATTGCAAGTGATAATAAGATGTCTTGACTAGTCAATAAGATTTCTGAATTATCAGGTTTATCCATTGCACTTACTAGGCGTCTAAACCATTGTGGAGTCTTAGGATCTTTTTCATTCAAATATGTACGTGAATTAAATTTGAAACGACCAACTTGTGACAAATCATAAGTTTCAGGGTTAAAGAAAGTACGTACAAATACAGTATGTGCAATCTCTTCTGAATATGGTTCACCAGGACGCATCATTTTGTAGATTTGATGAATCGCTTCAGTTTGATTTTCAGCAGTTTCTTTAGAAGCTTCCTCATCACGTAAGGTATCAGCTAAATATGAACCGTGCTCTAAATCATTCACATATAATGTTTTAATTTCATTTATTGAACTAATCAATACTTGATTTACCAATTCTTCGGTAACAATTGTATTTGATTTAGCTAAAACTTCACCAGTATCCATTTCAATCAGATCAGCACCTAAAATGCGACCTTCAAGATCTTCAATCGGAACTTCTATTTCAGATAATCCAGCTTTTTCTAGATCACGAATATGTTTAGTCGTAATTTTTTTGTCTTTAGCAACAATTAATTTGCCTTCATTATCGACAATATCAAAACGTGAAGTTTCACCTTTTAGACGTTCAGCAATAACTTGTTTGTAAATGCGTCCACGTTTAATTAGATAAACATCTTTATCATAGAATAAATCTACGATATCATCACGCGTATAACCAATAGCTTTTAACAATAAGCTGATTGTCATTTTACGGCGTTTATCAATCCGGAAATAAATCAGATCTTTAACATCAAACTCTAAATCCAGCCAGCTACCACGATAAGGAATAATCCGTGCTGAATAAAGTAATTTATTTGCTGAATGGTTTTTACCATGATCATGTTCAAAATAAACACCCGGAGAACGATGTAACTGAGCAACCACCACACGTTCATTACCATTGATAATGAATGATGCAGTGTCAGTCATGAAGGGAATTTCACCCATATAAACTTCTTCTTCAGTACTATGCAAGATAGTTTTGAAATCAGTTTCACGATCAAAAACAGTTAGGCGAATTTTAGCATGCAATTTTCCAGCATAAGAAACACCGCGCAACAAACACTCGTGAACATCAAAAAGTGGATTGTTAATACTGTAACTAATAAAATCTAAACGAGTCGCACCATTATTGGAAATAATTGGGAAAATGTCGCTAAATGCTTTTTGTAAACCGATATTAGTGCGCTTAGCTGGTTGTATTTTATGTTGTAAAAATTCTTCATAAGAATTTTTTTGCATTGCCAAAAGGTAAGGTACCTTTAATGAAGCCGGTTGCTTGGCAAAGCTTTTACGGATACGTTTTTTTTCTGTGAAAGAATAGCTCATATAGTAAAGCTCCGAAGACTATGGGTAAAAGAAAAGAGAACAAAAATAACCACTTATGCATATAAATAATTATTTTTAAACACTTTAAGGGCTAAATATGACTAATACGGCAAAAGAGGCAACAGTTTTGTTACCTCTCCATTTATGAATTTTTGATTATTTTATTAATCAATTATTTCATTTCTGCAGTTGCACCAGCTTCAGTAATTTTCTTAACTAGAGCTTCAGCATCAGCTTTAGAGATGCCTTCTTTAACTGCTTTTGGTGCAGCTTCAACTAAACCTTTAGCTTCAGCAAGACCTAAACCAGTGATTTCACGTACAACTTTAATTGCAGCAACTTTATTAGCGCCAGCGCCAGTTAAAATTACGTCAAATTCAGTTTTTTCTTCTGCAGCGGCAGCAGCGCCACCAGCAGGACCTGCAACTGCAACTGCAGCAGCAGAAACACCGAAAGTTGTTTCCATTTCTTTAACTAAATCTGACAATTCCATTACTGTCATGCTACCAATTGCTTCAATGATTTCTACTTTAGAAATAGCCATTATAGACTCCTAATAAATCTTAAAAATTAATAATATTTAACCAATGTTACTGAATTACAGCAACGTATAATTATGCAGCTTCTTGTTCTTTCTTGTCTTTAAGTGCAGACACAAGACGAACAAAGCTAGCTGGAATTTGTTGCATAACACCCATAACCATAGCCAATAATTCATCACGGCTAGGGATAGAAGCCAATTGTTTAACGCCAGCGACGTCAAGCATTTGTTCATTATACATACCAGCAACGATTTTTACTTTATCGTTTGCTTTTGTGAAGTCACTGATAATTTTCGCTGCAGCGATTGGATCAGCTGAAACCGCATAGATCAATTGACCGACCATTTGGTCTGCCAAAGGAGCAAATTTCGTACCTTCTGTAGCTTTACGAGCTAATGTATTTTTTACTACGTGTAAATATACATTGGCTTTACGTGCTTGCGCACGGATAGCTGTCATTGACTCAACAGTTACACCCGCATATTGTGCGATTACAACAGTTTGAGCAGTACTTAGCGTTTCAGAGACCTCGGCAACAACGGCTTTTTTGTTTTGTAAGTTTAAACTCAAAGCTTAACTCCTAAACTTTACTCATTTACCTTTAAAATTAAAGATAATCAGTCTCATAATGATACAAAATGAGATTACCGAGTAATAGTGGTTTCAATTCGATTTATTGAGTCAAATTATTTAAAATAACTTTTGTCTTTTTACGAGATCGCCACTATCTGCGCAGGACTATTTTTCAACATTTAAGTTTATGTGGCACTAGGTCAGATAAACTCCCGCGGTCTATGATAATGATAAAGCAGAATTAACCGCCTTACCCCCTCTGTAAATATAGCTAAAAATAGCCATTATTTACAATAAATCGCGAGATACACAGCAATGTTGTCGCTGTAACATCTCACAATTATATTTATTTAGCAAGTGAGCTCAAGTCAACCTTAACGCCAATACCCATAGTGCTGGATACAGTTACACGTTTCATGTATTGACCTTTAGATGTTGCAGGTTTTGCTTTTTGCAAAACATCCACCAAAGCTGCCATATTTTCTTGCAATTTATCAGCGGCAAATGAAGCACGTCCGATTGTTGAATGGATGATACCATTCTTGTCAGTACGGTATTGAACTTGACCAGCTTTAGCATTTTTAACTGCTGTTGCAACATCAGCCGTAACTGTACCAACTTTAGGATTTGGCATTAAACCACGTGGACCTAAGATTTGACCAAGAGTACCAACCACACGCATAGTATCAGGCGTAGCGATAACTAAGTCGAAATTCATGATACCTTTTTTAACATCATCAGCTAGCTCTTCTAGACCAACGATATCAGCACCAGCAGCTTTAGCCGCTTCAGCTTGAGGACCTTGTGCAAAAACTGCAACGCGTACAGTTTTACCAGTACCATTAGGCAATACGATTGAACCACGGATCATTTGATCTGATTTACGAGGATCAACACCTAGATTGATAGCAACGTCAACTGATTCGTCAAATTTAGCTGTAGCAGCTTTTTTAACCATTTCAATCGCTTCGCTTGCTGCAAATAGTTTTGTATTGTCAAAACTAGCAACTGCTTTCTGTTTTTTAGTTAATTTAGCCATTATTTAACCCCTTCAACTTCTAAACCCATACTACGCGCAGATCCTGCGATAGTACGTACGGCAGCATCTAAATCCGCTGCGGTTAAATCAGGTTCTTTAGTCTTAGCAATTTCTTCTAATTGCGCACGAGTAACCTTACCAACTTTATCCGCATTTGGACGAGCGCTTCCGCTCTTAATTCCAGCAGCTTTTTTCAATAGAATTGAAGCAGGAGGTGTTTTTAAAATAAATGTGAAGCTTTTGTCTGAATACGCTGTAATAACCACAGGAACAGGTAAACCTGGTTCCATTGAGCCAGTTTTTGCATTAAATGCTTTACAGAATTCCATGATATTTAAACCACGTTGACCAAGAGCTGGACCAACTGGAGGTGATGGATTTGCTTTACCAGCACCGATTTGTAGCTTGATGAAGCCAATGACTTTTTTTGCCATCTATCGAGACCTTTAAAATGGGTAAAACGCTTGCAAAAGAGTAACTTATGCTTGCTCCCCGGTTATTTTGAATTTTTGAGCTTGAAATTATAACACAATCAGCACCATACAAGCAAATAAAAAGGCGAAGAACCAATTGTTTTTCGCCTTACAAGTAGTATATTTGCTACAAATTATCGTTTGGAGATAGCTTGGTTGTACCCTGACATACCAGATGTAGCATTGCCAGCCAGCACACCTGTATACAAGTCAACTAATGGAGCATAGCTTAACTTGAATGTGGTACGATTAAAAATAGCTTTAAATAATTTTTTCATTTTAGTTCTTCCTTTGTAATTTCAAATAAATAGCCCCTAGACCGACATCCGGCTAAGGCATAATTACAGTGAAATCAAACTGGAAGAAATTACTAATTGAGCCAAAGATTAGCCCAATAAGTGATGTCTTGAAACATTATGATTTCACCTAACAGCGTTATTGTAACAAAACCGTCACAGCAAAGTCAATAATGCTTCAACACTTAAGGTCAATCAACTATCCGCACTTTGTCACCTGCTTTGACCGTAAGAACATTGCCAGCAAGGACTTTCTCACCAGGAAGCAGACCACTAACTGCACAAGTCAAGCTTTGTTGATTTTCTAAAATAAGCCCGACCTGTTTTTGTATAACTACCCCATTTTTCAACACTAACACATATTGCTTATTGGCAATATTCCGTAACGCATCACAGCTCACTACTGATTGGTTTGGCAAACTTTTTAAAACTATTTGCCCTTTTATAAATTGCCCAGCTTTTAGCACACTGTTTTTATTGTTAAACTCAATATAAACCGTATACGACCTAGTTCCAGCAACCGCCACCTGATTAATACGCGCAACATTGCCTGCATACTCACGCGCGTCAGTCTCAACTTTAAATATAACCGACTGCCCTAAAGAAACCTCATTAATTTGGTCGCTTGGAATAGCAGCCTTAATTTCCATCGTATCCAAGTTAGCTAAAGCAAACAATTTGGTATTCTTAAGTGCAAGCTGCCCCGGTTCAATACTTTTTTGATAAACCACACCAGCAAATGGTGCCGTAATGTGTGTATTTGCCAGTTGCTTTTTACTTCTAGTTAACATTGCCAATTGAGCTTTATAATTTTGCGATGATGCTTCATAATTATTTACAAGTTCATCAAACGCAATCTGTGAAATAAAACCTTGCTTCAATAATTGCTCTTGCTTATCCATCTTTTGTTTATCAAGCTCAAGTTTAGCTCGAGCTGTCGCTACTTGTGCTTCTTGTTGCGATACCGCTTGCGCCAAATCCAGAGTATCCAGCTCTGCTAATGCCTGCCCAGCCTTAACTAATTGCCCTTCTTCAACCATAACTTTGATGATCTTGGCATCAACTTCAGAAGAGATAATCGTCTGAGCCTTAGGTGACAAGTCACCGGTAAAGTTTACTATTGCACTAATTGACTCTTGCTTCACAGTAGTAATATCAGCCTGATTTAATAAACTATCATCACTTTTGGTTATTTTAGCGCGCTCTTCTTTAGTTACCACTTTCACAATAACTAATAAAACTATAATTGCAGTTAATATCAGCAGGATTTTTTTAGAGAATATTTTCTTCAATTTACACCCAATTTAAACGGTTATACGTTGAACGCTCATAAGTTGAGTTTTTATGTATAGACTCTAAGTGGTCGTAATTATAGCTAGGAGTATCAAGAAAAAAGGCGACGCGGTGTAGATAAACCACATAAGGAGTCTTTTTTAGCGATACGACAACGCTAGAATTATGAGCGCGACGAGTATAGCAAACGCTGTATTATAACAAATATGCTATAATTGAGTTGTCTTTACAACCTCAATAGAAACACCTTATGAAGAAAAAAACCAAAGCACCAGCTGCCGTAAATCAGAAACTTGAGATAATTTCACTCTATCAATTTAGCAAACTAGCTATGACTTTCTGGGTTGGTGGTACTCTCACCGTTGGAATTGTTATTATTCCCTTATTATTTAAAACGCTCGATGAAATAACTGCAGCAGGACTTGCTGGACAGATTCTGAATATCAATGCTTATATTGGAATTGTATCTTTGGTATTAGCGCTACTAGATGTCTGCTTTCAAGCGCGTTTGTCGCTACTTAAATCACGTAAATTTTGGTATATCGTCACAATGGAAGGTCTGTTAATTGTAAATTATTTTGCAATTTTCCCAATCATTGTTGAATTAAGAACTAAGCTAGCTGATGTAGCAAATCACGTAATTCAACACACCAGTGAATTCAGCTTTTGGCACTCCGTATCTGCTATAATGTTTCTAATTATTTGTATTTTGGGTACCCTTTATATCGTTGAACGCTAATTATACAAGGGCTGGACAATCAAAGCGGATTATCTTTAACCAATTTTAAAGTATGCTTTGGTTGTCTAGCCCATAAAAAATTGATTATTCAAACTTTACCAACATATTTTTAATTGAAATATAGCATCTGACCCTAACTACTCAGGGCAACAACCTACCTCTTTGCACTTAAGATCATCAAATTCGTATTGTAAAGTAACATGATCAATATTATGCTTGCTCAATAACATGCTTTGACAATCTTTTAAGATTTGTGGCCAACCTTCTGGGTTGCATGCTACCACGTGTGCAGATAAAGCAGCCTGATTAGCAGAGATATACCACACATGAAGATCATGTACCTCTAGCAGACCGTCAATCGCCAGTAAATCTTTGCCAACCTGCTCATAGTCAACACTATCGGGAACTCCTGCCATTAGAATTATGGCAGATTTTTTCATTAAATTGAAATTGGACACGATCAATAAAATAATTACAACCAAAGACAACAAAGGATCAACAATCGACCAATTGGTAAAATAAATAATTGCCCCAGCAATAATTGCAACCAAAGAACCAAATAAATCCCCCATAGCATGTATCATTGCAGCTTTAGTATTAAGCGAGTGTGAATTTTTAGATAATACCCAAACTATTAGCCCATTAACCAAAAACCCCAAAGCGGCAACAACAAATAAACTAGCACCATGAACCTCAACGGGTTGCATAAACCGCTGTACTACCTCAAACAATAGCCATAAAGTTAATACCGTAGTAAACATGCAGTTAATTAAAGCCCCTAAAACCTCAGCTTTCCCATAACCAAAAGTTAGATTAGTTGTGGCAGGGCGTTTGCTGATAACATTGGCAAAATAAGCAATCATTAGCCCCGCTGCATCAGTCATCATATGAACAGCGTCGGATTGTAAAGCAATTGAATGAATTAAATACCCAGCAACCCCCTCAACCAATGAAAAGGTAAACGTAGCAATCAAACACCAAAATAGTATCCGACCGCTGGTTTCACGAATCATATTACCATGATTGTGACTATGCTCCGCATGATCGTGTTCGTGTGCGCTATGATTGTGATTATGCGCGATATTATTATGGCTGTCATCACCATGCACATAACTACCTGAATCATCATGAGCTAAAAATTTGCTATGTTTTTCATCTTGCTGGCTCATTCTTTCTAACCTTCTTTAGCATGATTGATTGTATATTTAGGAATTTCAACTATTAAATCTTCATCACCAGTTAAAGCCTGACAAGATAAGCGCGAGAGCGAAGTAAGCCCCCATGCCATATCTAACAAATCTTCTTCACGCTCATCCAACTCATTTAAAGAGTTGAAACCCTGCCGGATAATAACGTGGCAAGTGGTACAGGCACGCGCCATTTCACAGGCATGTTCAATCTCAATTCCATGCTCCAACAGGCTCTTACATAAATTTTTACTACTTTCAACTTGAAACTCTGCACCATTAGGACAAATTTCTTCATGAGGTAACACTTTAATTATAGGCATTTTTAATCTATTCCTTGACTGTATAACTTCAGGAGCTGATTATACCATAATAAAAGCCTCTAATTTTAGTCAACTATTATTAATTATGCTAACTCGCAATTTATCACAATCAAGTTCAACTTACCAGAATAAAAAGGCTCGACAACTCAAAATGTTATTAAAATATACCTCTTGATATTACTTATACAAATTTATTGATCAAGTATTTATTTTTCAGCTATAATCATCATGTTATTTGTACATAATTACCGCTTAACTACATAAACTCAAAATAAACAATCAAACAGGAGTAAAAATGAGAAAACTTCTTTTAACGTTGGCTGGAATTGCAATAATTCATGACGCTATGGCGTGTACCGCAATTAATATTCAGGCTAAAGATGGCTCTGTCGTTGCCGGACGTACTATGGAATGGGCTTATAACAATATGGAGTGGACGATGTTGTTTTACCCGAAAAATTCAACCTATTATCTTTCTGCCCCAGATTCAAGCACTAACCCCAAAATCAAAATGAACAGTAAATATGCAGTCTTGGCGATTGGTTCACAATTAGCCGCAGATGCACTGGTTGAGGGACAAAATTCGGCTGGCTTAGCAGTCAGTGGTAATTTCCTGCCAGGATTCTCGCAGTACCAAACAGTAACTAAAGACGATAAACACTATGTTTCTGTCGTAGAATTTATCCGTTTTATACTCAGTAATTACGGCTCAGTGGCCGAAGCAAAAGCCAATTTACCGCAATATAAAGTCTGGTTGCCAAATCTAGCCAGCTCACCAGCACAAGCAACAATGCATTTTATGATTACTGACAAAACTGGTAATGACATTGTAATTGAATTTGTTTCAGGTCAAATGAAAATCTATGATAAAACACCCGGTGTTCTAACCAACTCTCCGACGTATGACTGGCATTTAACTAACATTAGAAATTATATCAATCTAAGCAATGAAGCTGTCAGCCAACGCGCAACTGCAACGCTTGGTGACATTACCAATGTCAGTCAAGGCGGAGGCGGTATTGGCTTGCCAGGAGATTATATGTCACCATCCAGATTTGTCCGTGCAGCTTTTTTAAAAAGTTACTCGGATACGCCAGCAAATGAGCAAGAAGCTGTAACTTTAACCACTCACATTTTAGATACCGTCGATATTCCAAAAGGCGCAGTCTCATCAAAAGGTGCGGATGGCAAAATACATTCTGATACCACCCAATGGGTAACAATTAAAGATTTGACCAACAATGTGTGGTATTTTAGCGATTATGACCATCGTGGAACTTTTGTAAAGATAGATATCAGCAAATTGAATAATCAGTCTAAAGCCTTTGCTATGCCGCTAGATAAAATCCAATACCCGGTAAATGATATCACAACTTCTTTAATAAAATAGAGGCAAGCACTCACATTCCATTCGTAGAAATTCAGACTACTACTGATTTTTAATTTACGTTGTATTTCATTAAAAAGCATATCACTTGGTGCGTCGCTTATGAGTTAAATAAAATCAATTTTGATTTTTTTGATGCGGCGCACAAAATTTTTATAGTATTTGTCGTATTTATGCTATAATCAAAAATTCAAAAAATCATAGCCGCTTACTGTGCGTTGCTAGTCAACAAATTTATGAGGAGTGCCACTTATGCCATCATTTGACGTAGTATCTGAAGTCAATAAAGTTGAATTAACTAATGCCATCGATCAATCCAACAAAGAGATTGCTAATCGCTTTGATTTTAAGGGTTCTGATTGTAAAATTGAGCTCAAAGATTTGGATCTAACCATCTATGCTGACAATGATTTTCAGCTAGGTCAGGTAAAGGATATTTTAGTTGGCAAACTTACCAAACGAGGAGTTGATACACGTTCACTAAGTGAAGGTAAAGTTGAAAAAGTTAGCGGTAATAAATTAAAAGAACTTATCAAAGTTAAAAATGGAATTGAGCAAGAACAAGGTAAAAAAATTACTAAGCACATCAAAGATAGTAAGTTAAAAGTTCAAGCTTCAATCCAAGGTGAGACTGTGCGTGTCACAGGCACTAAACGTGATGACTTGCAAGATGCGATTGCCCTGCTTAAAAAAGATATTACAGAACTACCATTACAATTTATTAACTTTCGCGACTAACTATAATGATAACGATCCAAAATTTAAGCAAAAGCTATAAACACAAGAAAGGTTCAATCAAGGTTATTGATGATATTAATCTTGATGTTGCTAAAGGTGAAGTCTTCGGGATTATTGGTAAATCCGGTGCTGGTAAATCAACTCTGATTAAGTGCTTAAATTTATTGGAACGTCCTGATAGCGGTAAGATCATTGTAGATGGAGTTGATCTGACTGCAATATCAGCCAATGAATTACGGATACAGCGTCAACAAATTGGAGTAATTTTTCAGCATTTCAACTTGCTAAGCTCCAAAACCATTTTTGCGAATGTTGCACTGCCATTAACTTTACAAGGTAATCACAACAAGGCAGAAATTAAAGCTGCTGTTGATGAAATGCTGTCTTTAGTTGGCTTAAGCCAGTTTGCCAATAAATATCCAGGGAGTTTATCTGGTGGACAAAAGCAACGGGTCGGAATTGCACGTGCATTGATTACCAAGCCAAAGTTACTACTCAGCGATGAAGCTACTTCAGCCTTAGATCCACAAACGACCAATGATATTTTGGAACTTCTGCTGGAAATTAACCAACGACTTGGTATCACCATCGTCTTAATTACCCATGAGCTGGAAGTTGTCCGTAAAATTTGTGATAAAGTTGCGGTAATTGACAAGGGTAAAATTATTGAGCAAGGTAATGCTTTCAATATTTTATTACACCCAAAAGAGTCATTAACTCGTAAATTAATCATTGAAGAAGAATCAGATAAATACCTTGAGAAAGTAAAGCATTTCTATCAGTTTGAAAAGCACCCTCACAAGCATATACTTTTATTGTCATTCGTTGGTGAAGCAACCTACCAGCCAATTTTAAATACAATTAGTAATGAAACTAATGCCAAGTATAGTATTTTACGTGGCGAGCTAGATCGAATTAAGCATATGCCTTTTGGGCAGTTACTGATTGAGTTTGATGGTGACGAAGGTAGCTTAGAAAAAGCTTGTACCATCATGCGTTCAATGAAGGTTCATTTTGAGATCGTTCACTAAAAATATTTCTTTTGGGTAGAAGAAAATGTCATTTGCAATTATTAATGATTTAACTACTAATGTTGACTGGAGTGAAATTAATCAGGCAACCTTAGATACATTATTTATGCTCGGTTTTGCAGTATTATTCAGCACTCTAATTGGTATCCCAGTTGGGCTGATTTTGTTCCTTAGCGGTAAAGGGCGTTTACTACAAAATAGATGGGTCTATAATATCCTCTCTTTTATTATCAATGTATTACGCTCCGTACCATTCATCATTTTATTGATTGTCATGATTCCTACGACCACAATGTTAGTGGGAACTTCACTCGGTGCTAAAGGAACGATACCGCCATTAGTGGTTGGCGCTTTTCCATTTTTTGCCCGCTTAGTTGAAAATGCACTCAAGGAAATTGATGATGGAATCTTTCACATGGCAGAATCATGTGGTGCAAGTACATGGCAAATTATCTGGCATATTTTATTACCAGAAATCATGCCAAGCCTGATTGCCAGTATTACAGTTACCGCAATTGCATTGGTTTCCTATACCGCAATGGCTGGAACTGTTGGTGGTGGTGGATTGGGTGATCTCGCAATTCGCTACGGTTATCAACGCTTTCAGACTGATGTCATGCTAATTACCGTAGTGTTGATGGTAGTCATGGTACAAGTGATTCAGGTAGTCGGAGATTTTTTAGTACGTATATTACGTAAATAATTTGATTTAAATATAAAAAGGGAGAATTTGGATGAAGAAAACATTATTAATTTTGGCAGGGCTAGCTACAGGGGTTAGTTCATTTGCTGCAGAAACGATTACAGTGGGTGCATCGCCAGTTCCACATGCTGAAATGTTAAAATTTGTACAACCAGCATTAGCTAAACAAGGCTATACACTAAAAGTGATTGAATTTTCAGACTATATTACTCCTAATCTAGCTCTATCACAAAAACAAATTGATGCCAATTTCTTCCAACACCAACCATATTTGGATCAATATAATAAAGATCATGGTACTAACTTAGTTTCTTTAGTAAAAGTGCATCTAGAACCAATGGGTGTCTATGCCAATACGGATAGTGAAGCTAAATTCATCAAATCTAAAAAAGCAACTGACGTAGCTCAGAAAAGTAAAATTGGAGTGCCAAATGATCCAACCAATGAAGGCCGAGCACTTAATATCCTTCAAGCTAACGGAATTCTAAAACTTAAAGCTGGCGTTGCTTATCCAACTAAACGTGATATTGTAGGTAATCCATATAATGTTCAAATCGTAGAATTAGATCCAGCAATGTTGCCTCGTTCACTATCTGGCAAACAACTTGATTTAGCTGTGATTAATTCAAACTATGCATTATCTGCTAATCTAAAACCAACGCGTGATGCGGTTATTCTCGAAAGTAAAGATAGTCCATTTGCTAACATTATCGCGGTTCGTCCCGATGAATTAAATCAACCTAAAATGAAAGCGCTAGCTAAAGCAATGACTTCGCCTGAAATGAAGAAATTTATTGAGCAAAAATATAACGGTGCAATTGTTCCTTCATTCTAAAAATGATAGCATTAATCACTGGAAAATTAGTTGAACTAAGCCCGCCACAAGTAGTCATCCTTACTGGTGGGGTTGGTTATGAACTTGACTTGCCAATCTCACATCTGGCACAATTACCACCGCCAGGTAACGAAGTTACTTTGTTTACCCATCAGGTCGTTCGCGAGGATGCACATTTGCTCTTTGGCTTTGTTGATCGTGCTGAGCGCAATTGCTTTCGTCAATTAATAAAAATATCTGGAATTGGTCCACGCATTGCCTTAGCCCTACTTTCGACAATGAATAGCCAACAGCTCTACGTTGCAATTGAAGAAGATGATGCTAATACGCTATGTCTGACTCCTGGCGTAGGTAAAAAAATGGCCGAGCGGATGCTATTAGAACTCAAAGGTAAGTTAAGTAATACCGCGGGAATACTAACTTCAATGGGTTTATTTGCAGGTAACACGCAAAATCAAGATAGCAATATTCGCAAAGATATTGCTAATGCGCTAGAGAGCCTTGGTTATAATAACAAAGAAATCACTCAAGTTATTAAACAGTTACCAGAACTTAATGATCTCAGTCAAGGAATTAAAGAGTCATTAAAATTACTTAGTAATAAACATTAATACTTTTATGTACACTCAAAACATACCGTCCTCGTAGTTAAATGGATATAACGGCCCCCTCCTAAGGGGCAGTTACAGGTTCGATTCCTGTCGGGGGCACCACTTAGGACTGGTTTGAACATGTTAACCATTCAGAACTCAATCAACTTAGTGCAGCTTAATACACTTCACCTTAATTCAATCGCTAATCATTATATTCAGTTAACTACTTTAGAGCAGATCGGGGACATTGCCACAATTATTAATAACTACCCGCGCTATTTTGTATTGGGTGGCGGTAGTAATCTAATTCTTCCAGAAAATTATGACGGACTGGTCATTCATAATCAGTTAAAAGGGATTACTTTTGACCGAGATAACGCTGGGTATAAATTAGTAACCGCAGCGGCTGGTGAAATCTGGGATGATTTTGTCGCTAACTGCCTTGAAAATCAAGCTTATGGTTTAGAGAATCTGAGCCTGATTCCAGGAACCGTTGGAGCATCGCCGATACAAAATATCGGTGCGTATGGCGTTGAAGTCAAGGATTTTATTGATTCTGTCACGGTTTATGATTTTAACCTCCGCCAATTAACTAAATTAAGTAATGCCGAGTGTCAATTTAGCTACCGCAATAGTTATCTCAAAAATAAACCACAATATCTAGTAGTTAATGTTACTTTTAAACTCCCGACAACTGCTAAATTAATGATTAGCTACGGCGATATTGCCAAGCAAATGGCTGCGATTGATAATCCAACGGCGCATGATTTACGAGCGTGTATTATCAATACACGAAGAAGCAAGCTGCCTGACCCAGCAGAAATCGGTAATGCGGGAAGCTTCTTTCACAACCCGATTATTGCGGCTGTACAGGCGCAGGAGTTAAAACAACGTTTTCCAAATCTACCAATATACCCTACCGCAAACGCAGAACAAGTTAAAGTTTCCGCAGGATGGTTGATTGATAATCTTGGGCTAAAAGGAGCTCGCAGCGGTAATATTGGCGTTTACCCAAAACAAGCCTTAGTTTTGGTTAATTATGCAAATGCAAACAAAGATGAATTATTGGCTTTTGCCAAAGAGATTCAAGCTCAAATTTACGGTCATTATCAGATTCAACTAAACATCGAACCAATTATACTATGAACTTTGCATTAGATCAAGCTCGTGCAATTCGTGCTTTACGCTTAATAATCGCACTAGCTGCAGGTATAATTACCGCACATTTACTTAAAATCCCGATGTCTGGTTGGGTTAGCGTGACCACAACAGTAGTTTTATTTGATCAGGAAACTGTTGGTGGCACGATTAGTCGCAGCAAATTACGTTTTCTTGCAACATTATTTGGCTCATTAATTGCGATACTCTGTCTTTTATTTTTTCGCAATAATTGGTTTGTAATCTGGAGTGTTTTAAGCGTAGCATGCTATATTTATGCCTATATTTTTATCGGGGGTAAAAAAAGCTATCTTGGTATTTTAGGTATCGCGACCATGTCAATAGTTATCTTTAGTGAAAATGATACAGGTCTACAAAATGCGATGTATCGAACCATGGATACTATGATTGGTATCACATTTGCCTTACTTTCAATGCTAATATTTTTTCCTCAATATGCAACCAAAAAATCCACTCAATTAATTTTAAGTGCGCTTGGAGATATAACAGAACTCATCAAAAATGCTCAACTCCAAAATAACATCGAAGAAATCAGGAAACAGATATTAACCGTCGAGACTAGATTTATTAATGATGTTACTAATTTTAATAAAACAATAGACGAAGCAACACATGAAATTAAGGGGAAGAAAAATCCACAATTAATTGAAAATTACACTAAATGCGTTCTACAAATTAGACGAGTTTATCGCTTACTTATTATTATTTTTTATTATGAATTAGACAATGATAATCTTAATACGCCAGCAATAAATCATATTTTCTTTAAAATTTTGCAGATAATTCAAAATATCAGCGATAAAAATCAACGCTATTCATTGGCAATAGACTACTTGGAGTTAAATGAATTGATCACTCAAATTGAAGCACCAACGCTTCGCAAAGTCACAAATCATTTTGCAACAGAGCTCAAACAACTTCATAATATTTTAACGCTAATCTAATAACCCTTTTCAATTATTCTAATCAAGTTTTTGGTTAATTTTGCTTACGTTTGAAAAACCAACTGGCAATAAAGCTCACAATTAGAAAGCCAAAAATTACATACAAACCAGAATTGAATTTGTGCCAGCTATCTTGGTCTGCAGGATCAAAAAACCAACTCTGCACCGCGCTTAACCCTGCAGCATGATTCATTACTTTAAGCTGAGTACGGGCAATAAAATCACCAACAGTCGGTTGCTCAACCATCCCTGACATAATGTAGGTAAACGTTAAAACAAATGAAGTCGCCATCGGTTTAAGACGTTCATCACTAATGTTTTCTTGCAAACATTGGAAGGCTAAAATTGAACCACTGCAACCAATACCGAACAAGAAACTCACAACACCAATAATAACATGCGCAAACGCCGATTCAAATTTAATAAAAAGAATCAAGCTAAACATCGCAACAGTCAATGCACCCATGATGCGTGCTGGAAAAACATAGTTTTTAATCTTCTGTGCCCAATAACCACAAAGTAAACCACCACAAGTCAAACCAAGCGGAATCATCGAATTAATTATTGAGGCCGTGTTAAAACTAAGGTGAAATGCTTGCACTTGGTAAGAGACATTAAATAAATCAGCAAAGGTTAAAACCGCACCAAATAAGCCGGAAAAATAGAATGCCGCCAGCCATACTTGTGGGTTACGAATAATCATACTCACTGTACTCAACATACTCAACTGTGGTGTGGCTTGCGCTTGTTTTAGCGATGAAGCAGTAGTGGATTTCTCGCGAATAAAGAGAAAGGATAGCAAACTGCAAATTAACAACAAAAGCGCCAGAAAGTTAAAAGAGGTATGATAGTTATGCACTGATCCCGCAAAAAAGCCAAAAATAGCGGCACAAAAATTAGCTGAACTTTGGCTAAGCGAAGACATCATCGGGAATGAAGCCGCGGCAAAATTCTTCTGCACAATATAGAGCACGCCAACAAAGGTTGAAGCCAGTCCAACTCCCAATAAAATCCGCGCTAAAAAAACAAGTCCAATCGAAGAGCAGTTCGCAAAGACTAATGCACCAAGAGCAGCGATTAAAGCACTGCTACTCATAATAATCCAGGCAGGAAATAAGACAAATAACCGCCCAGAGTAAAATTGAGCTAAAGCATAAACGATAAAGAAGATGCCAGAGAGCCAACCCAGCGTACTTGGTGACAAATGAAAATCATGCGATATTGCAGCACTAAAAACTCCAAACATCACACTGGAAATAACACTGACTACAAAAAATAGCTCAGCACTAATCCATTTAATAATTTTATGCTCTGCTTGCATCTTCTCTACCCTCAAAAATTAAAAGAGTTTGTCTGCTAAACCAATATAATTATGCGGCGTTAACTGAGCTAATTTAGCTTTTTCCACGTCGGGTAGCTCTAGAGATGCCACAAATTGTTTGATTCCTTCAGCATCAACTTTCTTGCCACGCGTCAGATCTTTCAGTTTTTCATAAGCATTTTCTACACCACATTTACGCATAACGGTTTGAATGGGCTCTGCCAAAAGTTCCCAGTTATTATCCAGATCAGCACTAATTACCGCCTCATTGATTTCCAATTTACCAAGACCTTTAGCCAGTGAACTCAGTGCTAAAACCATGTAACCAATACCTACACCGATATTACGCTGTACGGTTGAATCAGTCAAATCACGTTGCCAGCGCGACAACGGAAGTTTCTCCGCCAAATGTCCAAGCACACTATTAGCCAAACCAAAATTTCCTTCGGCATTTTCAAAATCAATCGGATTAACTTTATGTGGCATAGTTGAACTACCGACTTCTCCAGCTTTAACTTTCTGTTTAAAGTAATTCAACGAAATATAGCCCCACAAATCACGTGATAAATCAATCAAAATGATATTAATTCGGCGCAAATTATCGTATAACTCAGCTTGGTAATCATGTGGCTCAATCTGGGTGGTAAATGGATTAAAAGTTAAACCTAATTTTTGCGTCACGAACTCTTCAGCTAGTTTATCCCATTTAATCTCAGGATAAGCAACTAAATGCGCATTATAGTTACCCACTGCGCCATTTATTTTTGCCAAAAACTCTTGTTTCGTTAATTGTGCTAGTTGCCGTTGTAAACGATAAGCCACATTATAAAACTCTTTTCCCATGGTTGATGGGGTTGCAGGTTGTCCATGTGTACGACACATCATCGCAATATCGCGATACTCATTGGCTTGGGCTGTTAATTTTTCGGTAATTGCTCCTACTTGCGGCAATAAAACTTGCTCAGTTATAGCTTTTAACATCAGTGCATAACTGGTGTTATTAATATCTTCGGAAGTACAGGCAAAGTGGATAAATTCACGATGCGCAAAAAGCAATTGATTATCGGCAATCTGTTCTTTAATATAGTATTCCACAGCTTTAACATCATGGTTAGTCGTTGCTTCAATTTCTTTCACCCGCGCTGCTGCCACGTTATCAAAATTAGCAACAATATCATCCAATAGTTTAATATCTGCGCTACCTAATTTTGGTAAATTAAACTCTGCTTTACTAAACAAAAATTTAAACCACTCCACCTCAACCTGTACACGAAATTTAATCAACCCAAATTCAGAAACAACTTCATTTAACGCACTAACTTTATCCCGATAACGACCATCCAAAGGGCTGATTGCCAAAATACTATCCATGATTCACCTTTATTGCTATATTAAAACTGCCGCTATACTCAAACTGATTCAAATACTAGTAGGCGATTTACGACGAAGCTTACTACCCGTAAGTGAGGAGTAAATCAACGACCTAGGATGATGAATCTGATTGAGTATACATAAAATATGAAGCATTATGCAACATACCATTTACCTTGCCACGGTTAATTAACAGGCAAAGAAACTAAGAGGATATTATATACCAAAGCAAATCTAAATCCAGAGAAAATCAATAGATCTCAAGAACTATTATTACGCACAGGATACTTCTGTTAGCACATGCAATAAGCATTTCAAACACAATCAGAGATAGATAACCTTAACAGGTGATATAATGTAGGGCAACATTTTTAGCTAGTTATACGTTTCATATTTTTTGCCAGTTATTTAACATCCTGAGGGTTAAGCCTGTTTAGTCGACAAAATATTTTCTCTTATTTGTATTAATTTATCACTAAATAAATTTTAGAGTATTCCCAACTATGCAATTAAAATCATTAATCATACTATTAAGCTCTGCTTCACTAATTGCCGCCTGCTCGCAGCAATCAAAGAAAGATACTAACAACAACAGTGCAAGCGCTGCATCACAAAGCAAACTTGTGGTAGATCTTGGCGCAGATGCCGCCACTTTAGATCCACAAATGTCTGAAGATAGTCAAAGTCATCGTGTAGTGAATGATCTTTTTGAAGGTTTAACTTCTTACGATCAAAGCAATAAAATCATCCCGGGACTAGCGGATAAATGGGAGATTAGTGAAAATGGTAAAACCTACACTTTTCATCTACGACCTAAGATTAAATTTTCTGATGGCACACCAATTACTGCGAATGATGTGGTTTTTACTTATCAACGACTTGCTGATCCAAAGGTTGCCTCGCCCTACAATATTCTAATCAATAATCTAAGCAATGCAGATGATGTCATGAAAGGTAAAAAACCGCTTAGTGCATTAGGGATTAAAGCACTAGACAAAAACACGGTACAAATTTCACTCAATCATCCTGATAATTCCTTCTTAGCAATTGCATCTTTGTGGAATTTGGGCGTGGTGTCGCAAGCGAATGTCAATAAATCAACTAATTGGACTGACCCTAAAAATATGGTTACTTCTGGCGCTTATAAACTTGATGAGCATGTAGTTAAAGGTTATATCTTAGAAAGCAAAAATCCATATTATTATGATGCTACAAACGTAGCGATCAATCAAATTAAATTCATGCCGATTGAAGATAATAATTCAGCCCTCAGTCAATATAAGTCTGGTGATTTAGATATCACTTATTCACTACCTGTAGATCAATATAAAACAATTAAAACCTCTTCTTTGGGTGATCAGGAACATACTGTTTCACTGGAGGGCATGTACTATTATGATTTCAACATGACTTCAGATAAATTCAAAAACAACCTTAAACTACGTCAAGCACTGTCAATGGCAGTTGATCGCCATTTATTAGTCAAAGATATTTTAGGTCAAAATCAAGTTCCGCTATATTCTTATGCTACCGACACGATTGATGATGGTAAGTATGCTGGGTTAGACTATGAGTGGTCGCAGTGGTCACGTGAGCAACAACTCGCGACGGCTCGCGAACTATTCAAACAATCTGGTTATAGCGAACAACACCCGTTAGAAATTAAAATTAGTTACAATACTAATGACATGCACAAAAAAATAGCGCTAGCAATTGCGTCAATGTGGCAGCAGGCTTTTGGGGATAAAAGCATAACCGTTGCCGCAAGTAACCAAGAATGGAAAACTTTCCTTCAGGCACGCCATAAAGGTGATTATGATATTGCCAGAGATGCATGGATTGCCGATTATAATAGCATTGACAGTTATACCAATCTTTATCAATGCAATAATCCGCAAAATAACTCACACTCATGTACTCCTGCGTTTGATAAGCTTTTACTTCAGGCACAAAATATGCCTAATGCAACTCAGCGTGAAGATTTAACCAGAAAAGCATTACAAGCGGCTATGCAAGATTATGCAATCATTCCATTGTATCAATATACCTATTTTCGCTTAATCAAACCAAATGTTGGCGGCTATACGCCTGAGACTAATCATTTGGATCATGTAATGAGTAAATGGTATAATTTCAATCAAAAAGGAATCAATTAATATGCTAAACATCAAAAGATTGACTGCTTTAATCCTTATTGCTAGCCTCAGCGGGCTTAGTGCCTGCTCCAAAGATAACTCAAGCTCCAGTGCTGTAAGTAAAGATAAGAATCTGATTACAGTGGATAATGGCGAAGATGCACCAACTATTGATCCAGTAATGGCTCAAGATTCAACAAGTGCCAGAGTTCTATACGATTTATTTGAAGGATTAACCTCATTTGATCAAAGCAATCACTCTATCCCTGGTCTAGCTGAGAAATGGGACGTTTCAGCCAATGGTAAAGTGTACACATTCCACCTGCGTGATGGACTTAAATTCTCCGATGGTAGTCCGATTACTGCTACTGATGTAGTATTTTCGTGGCAACGACTGGCAGACCCTAAAATTGCTTCACCCTATATTAATTTAGCCGCCAACATTGTAAATGGTAACGCAATTAGAGCAGGTAAACTACCATTAGATCAGCTAGGAGTAAAAGCATTAGATGCTAAAACAGTGCAAATAACCCTAATCCATCCTGATGCAGCTTTTTTACAAATTTGCGCGATGCCAAATACCGCAACAGTATCCAAAGCTAATGTAACCAAGTATGGACAAACATGGGCGGATCCTAAGACAATGGTAACTTCTGGTGCTTATACCGTAGGTGAATGGGTAATCAAAGGGCATATGTTGCTCAATAAAAACCCGAACTACTATGATGCCAAAAATGTCAGCGTTAATCAGGTAAACATTCTCCCGATTGTAGATTACAATGCGGCATTTAACCGCTATAAAACTGGTGAAATTGACATCTCTTTTAGTTTGCCAATTGATCAATACAAAAGCATCCGTCAAGATTATCCAACTCAAGAACACACCGTTACAATGGAAGCTCTTTACTATTATGACCTTAATATGACGCTGCCTAAATTTAGGGATAATATCAAATTACGTCAGGCGCTATCAATGGCAGTCGATCGTGATACCTTAGTAAAGGATGTGTTAGGACAAGACCAGGTTCCGTCTTACAGTTATGTTACTTCAACTATCGAAAATAGTAAGTTTGCCAACAATCGTTATCCTTGGGGTAGCTGGAGCCGCGCTAATCAAGTTGATGAAGCCAAGAAACTATTTAAAGAAGCTGGCTATGGGCCTAGTCACCCGCTAGAAATCAGCATTAGTTACAATACAATGGACTCTCATAAAAAAATTGCGATGGCAATTGCATCCATGTGGCAACAAGTGTTTGGGGCGGATAGCATCAAAACCACTGCGGCCAATCAGGAATGGAAAAGCTTTATTCAAGCACGCAATACCGCTAACTATGATGTAGCTCGCGATGGCTGGGTTGCTGATTATGATAGTGTTGATGCTTATACTAATCTATTCTTATGCAAAGATCCGTTGAATAAATCTAAATACTGTAATCCTAGCTATGACCAACTGATTCAGCAAGCGCAAAATACTCCTGACCCAGACACACGAGCTAAGTTAATTAAACAAGCGTTACAGATTGCGCAAGATGCTTATGTGATTATTCCTCTTTATCAATACACTTATTATCGTTTGGTAAGCCCGCGGGTTAGTGGTTATAATATGGACAATAATCACTTTGATCACGTAATGAGTAAATGGTATAAATTAAACTAAAGGAACGCTATATGTTGAAATTTGCAATTAAACGGATTTTAGTATCCATTCCAACTTTATTGGCGATTATTACGCTAGTGTTTTTTCTGGTACATATCACGCCAGGTAATCCTTTTGATGGTGAGCGAGCGCTTTCTCCCGAAGCTCTTAAATCATTGATGGCACAATATCGTCTCGATTTACCGATGTGGCAACAATATTTGCTCTACCTCAATGACCTGATCCACGGTAGTTTTGGAATTTCAATGAAATACCTCGGGCAGCCGATCAATCATCTGCTCTTCCCGGATAATATGGGCGGCTTCTGGGTAACTCTACGCTTGAGTATCTATACTATGATAATTGCTGTACCTTTTGGCATAATTTGCGGTGCGTATGCTGGATTACATAAAAATTCATGGTTTGATAAATTAGTCGTATTAAGTAATATTTTCTTTACTGCGGTACCCACTATGGTAACTGGTCCTTTATGTGTATTGGTATTTGCGGTAACCTTACGTTTACTGCCAGCTGGTGGCTGGGGTGATGGTGATATCGCTCATTTATTTCTACCCGTGCTGGTGCTAATCTTAGCTTATACACCAACAATTGCCTTTGTTACGCGTGGTAGTATTATTGACGTGCTAAATTCCAATTATATTCGCACGGCACGCGCCAAAGGATTGCCAACCAAAAAAATCTTATTCAAACACGCGATTCGACCAACATTATTACCCGTTATTTCTTTACTTGGTCCAATGTTTGCGGGGATTTTAGTCGGTGCAGTAGTTACCGAGCAGATTTTTACATTGCCAGGTTTGGGTGTGCTTACGACCAATGCCGCAACTAATCGTGATTATAATATGATTATGGCGATTACCATTTTGGGTAGTATTTTGACGATAGTGTTTAATATTATAGTTGATTTACTTTATATGGTGCTTGATCCTAAAATTAAACAATAAGGAGAACTGCTCGGGCTGTATCGCATTAGACGTCGTTGCAAGGCTCCTCATGTACGTTTCTCATGTACACTTCGTCGCCTTGCGCCTAGCTACTGCTTCACATTCCAGCAGTTCATTTTGATAGTAAAAATAAGGAAACTGTTGCATGATTTTTAAAACAAAAAACTTGAATATAGACGCGCCAGCAACTAAGGGGTTCTGGCGGAGTGTTTTCAGCCGTTTATCACGTAATAAACTAGCCATGACTAGCGGTTTGATAATCGTTACCTTAACTTTAATGTGCATTGTCGTGCCAATATTTAGTGGTGTAAGCTATGATAAAACCAACTGGAGCGAAATTATGCAATCGCCAAGTATGGCACATTGGTTTGGTACTGATAGCTTAGGACGCGATTTATTCGTACGTTCGTTCATCGGTGGGCGGATAACTTTTGAAATCGCTTTTGCTGCGGCATTCGTCGTGCTGTTAGTCGGAATCTTCTATGGTGCAATTGCGGGATACGTCGGCGGTAAAGTTGACACGGTTATGATGCGGATTGTTGATGTGTTATACGGTATTCCGTTTTTATTTTTCTGTATCTTGCTAATTACTCTTTTTGGTAACAGCATGGCGCTGTCATTTGTTGCTATTGCTGCGATTTCCTGGCTGGATATGTCTCGGATTGTCCGCGGACAAACCCTGAGCATCAAACATAAAGAATATGTTGAAGCGGCTATGGTTTCAGGCGTGAGTAATTTTAAAATTATCACCCGTCACGTAATCCCTAATTTACTAGGCGTGGTAATTGTTTATGCTGCATTAACCGTACCGAATATGATTGTACTCTCGGCAGTATTGAGTTTCTTTGGTTTGGGCGTAACTGAACCGATGACTTCGTGGGGATTATTAATTTCGGATGGGGCGCAAAATATGCAAGCATGGTGGCTATTACTCTTCCCTGCTGGTCTTATGATTATAACTTTACTTTCTTTTGCATTCTTTGCCAATGGCTTACGTGATGCATTAGATCCACGCTAGGAGCCACAGATGAATAATAAAAAAACTCCTCTTTTAGAAGTTCGCGATTTAGTTGTTGAATTTAAAGTTCAAGATGGCTTGGTTCGCGCAGTCAATGGTTTATCATTTAAAGTCTACGATAGTGAAATTATCGGAATCGTCGGCGAATCTGGTTCGGGCAAAAGCCAAACCATGCTGGCATTAATGGGTTTACTGGCTGGCAATGGTAAAGTTAAAGGTTCAGTCAAATTTAACGGACAGGAACTAGTTGGCATGTCAACTGGCAAGCTCAATAAACTCCGTGGTGATCAAATCGCGATGATTTTCCAAGACCCAATGACCTCATTAAATCCATATCTCAAAATCAGCTCACAAATGACTGAGGTGTTGATGCTGCATAAAAACATGCCTTACAAACAAGCCTTGGATGAAGCAATCAAAATGCTGGATAAGGTTAAGATTCCTGATGCTAAAAATCGGATTCACCTCTATCCGCACGAATTTTCTGGTGGGATGCGTCAACGGGTAATGATTGCTATGTCGCTATTGACTAAACCTAAACTACTTATTGCCGATGAACCAACCACCGCACTTGATGTAACTGTTCAGGCACAAATTTTGGAGCTACTCAAAGAGCTGAAGCAAGAAATGAATATGTCAATTATCTTTATCACGCATGATATGGGTGTAGTGGCAAATATCTGTGACCGAGTGAATGTAATGTATGGTGGCTGGCTAATGGAAACAGCGACAATTGAACAAGTCTTTGCTACCCCGTACCATCCTTATACCAGCGCTTTACTAGAAACAATTCCGAGCATTGATCACGATGTAGATAAACTCAAAACAATCCCGGGAGAACCACCAAATTTACTGCATTTACCAGAAGGCTGCCCGTTTCAACCTCGTTGCAGCAAAGTAAGTGCTGCGTGTAGCGGACAGATTCCGTTACGTAAAATTTCACCGCGTCATGTTATGAAATGTACTGTGGAGGTAACTCAATGAAAAAAATTCTCGAAGTAAAAAACCTCAAAGTTCATTTTGAGCTGGGTGGTGGCATGTTCAAAGCTAAACGGGTGGTGCATGCAGTTGATGGCGTTGATTTTGACGTTTTTGAAGGTGAAACTTTAGGTATCGTTGGTGAATCTGGCTGTGGAAAATCTTCTTTGGCACGTGCGCTGTGCGGACTAAATAAAATCACCTCAGGTAGTGCGCTCTTTGATGGCAAAATTGATCTGGCTAAAGCTTCTTCCAAAGAATGGAATGAAGTTCATAAACAAATGCAGTTTATTTTCCAAGACCCAGTTGCGGCACTTGACCCACGCATGACCGTTGCTGAAATCATCTCTGAGCCACTGATAACTCTTTATCCAGATATGAAAAAAGATCAGGTTTTACAAAAAGTATTAGCAACCATGAAACTGGTTGGTTTGACGCAAAATCAGGTAAATCGTTATCCACAAGAATTTTCTGGTGGGCAATGCCAGCGGATTGGAATTGCCCGCGCACTGATACTTGAACCAAAAATCTTAATCTGTGATGAATCAGTAAGTGCATTGGATGTGTCAATTAAAGCACAAATTATCAATCTATTGCAAGAATTACAACAACAGCTTAAATTAACTATTTTATTTATTTCGCATGACCTAGGCGTTGTCAAACACATTTGTAAACGCATTTTAGTAATGTATCTGGGTAATATTATGGAACTAGGCAATAAGCAAACTATTTACAACAATACGTTACACCCATATACCAAAGCTTTGCTCTCAGCCGTACCCGTTGCGAACCCAACACTGGAAAAAACCAAGCAAATTCAGCTCCTTGAAGGTGATTTACCCTCACCAGTTAATCCGCCCAAAGGTTGTGTATTTAGTACTCGTTGCCCACAAGCAGAGGATAGATGTCGTGCATCACGTCCAGAAGGTAAAATTGTGCAGGAGCATTTTGTAACTTGTTTTAAAGCAGTAAGTTAAAACGATAGAACAACATAAAACAATCAAGAAAATGGTAGAGATGGGTAATGTTCCTAGATGAACGCACAATTAAGGTATCTGGCACTATTTAAGCAAGGTTTACTGTCGCAACAATTTGGAGCAGGATTATCTGGAACGCTTAGTGCAATTGAGAATCTTGCTTATGTACAGATTGATACGCTATCGGTGGTTGAGCGAGCACATCACCATGTATTATGGAATAGAGTAGCTGATTATGATCCTGCCCACCTGAACCAACTGGTTAAAAAGCAGCATATCTTTGAGTATTGGTATCATGCGGCAGCATATTTGCCGATGTGTGATTACCGTTATGCACTACCACGGATGATGTCAATTCGCAATGATGAAAACCGTTATTATACAAATGTCGACAAGCGCCTGATGGGTGAAATTTTAGCTCGCGTAAGAGCCGAAGGAGAATTGCGCGTACGTGATATTGGTAAAAGCAATCAGAAAAAGGGCGGCTGGTGGAATCTGGGGCAAGAACGACGTGCTCTTGACAAATTATTCATGCAGGGCGATCTTATGATCTGTGAGCGCAATGGTATGGAGAAAATCTATGACCTTGCTGAACGCTGTTTGCCACAAAATATCGACCTAAGTATGCCAACATTAAGAGAGTACGCGATATATTTACTTGAGACAACACTCAGAGCACATGGTGTTTTTACTCTGAAACAGCTATTGCATCTTAGAACCGGAAAACCCTTGCAAGATATGATGCGTGAAGTTCTCAGTGAATACATTAATTCTGGAGTAGTGAGTGCAATCTCTAATATTGGCAGAACAACAATTTATATGGATAATAAAGCACTTGAATTGGGAGAAAGCACAGTAAAAACCAATGCTCAAATAAAAATCCTCTCGCCCTTTGATAATTTGGTAATTCACCGTGAGCGATTGAGTTTGCTATTTAATTTTGATTATCGGATTGAATGCTATACTCCAGCAGCTAAGCGAGTGTTTGGCTACTTTTGTTTACCAATTCTATACGGGGATACCTTCATCGGTCGAGTTGATTGTAAAGCACATCGTGCAGAGCAGCGATTTGAAGTGATAAAGCTTCATCTGGAAAATGATGAGCTCGATCAAAAACAGCTGCTGCTATTATTACGCAATGAGCTGCAAAGATTTGCTGATTTCAATAAATGCCCTCTCCTTGAAGGAATATAAGCTGTCATAAATATACTTTTACGACACTCATGTGCTAAAAATAGACTTTATGTCTCAAAGTTCTTCAACCTAAAAGCAAAATAATTGCTCATAAAAGAAGCCTAATAGCCTACAATAATCAATCTGTTTAAATAAAACAGTAGTACAAGTGCTAAAATAACGGGTTAAGGAGTACAACAACATGACCTTAAACCTTAACTCAGAATTATCCATCCTAGAATGTAGCGGCAGTGATGCTGCAACCTACCTGCAGGGACAACTTACCAACGACATCCGTGGACTAGACAGCAAGCCCTGGCAATTTTCCGCTCACCTAAATAATAAAGGGCGCACTCTCGCCACTTTCATCATTACTCAATATCAAGAAAATAGCTATTATTTAATCACTAGCAAAAGTGTAATTGATAAAATTTTACCGCGCCTTAAAATGTATATTTTACGTAGTAAAGTTACTCTAGCTATCAGCGCTAAATCAATTTACCTAAGTGATACTCAGATTGATGGCGGTTACAATCTGCAATTAAGCGCTGACAAATACCTTAATATCAGCGAGCCCCCACAAGAGAACACCACAGATAGCAATGCATGGCATAAATTTCTAGTTGATAATGCTCTGCCAATGATTTATCTCGAATCAATTGAAAAGATTATTCCCCAACAGATCAATTATGATTTAATTGGTGGAATTAATTTCAAAAAAGGCTGTTATACTGGACAGGAGATCGTTGCTCGCACTCATTATCTGGGTAAAGTAAAACGGCGCATGGCAAAATTCACCACCGACACCCAGCCGCAGATTGGACAAGGCGTAGTCAGCCCGCTAATGGATAATCAAGAAATTGGCACTATCATTGACTATTATCAAGATGGGCAGAACTATCATGGCTTGGTTTCATTACAAAATAACTGTCTAGACAATGCATACTTGGATGCAGACAATCAACAAAAACTTACTTGTACTACATTAATCGACGAATCAACAGGAGCATAATCGTGACAAAAGTTCATACTATTACCCACCCTTTAGTTCAACATAAATTAACCATAATGCGCGATAAAAATACCGGAACTAAAGAGTTTCGCGAGCTGACCCATGAATTATCTCAGTTGATTGGTTATGAAGCAATGCGCAACATCAAAACTGAACTAGTTGAAATTGAAACACCACTGGTTAAAACTAAAGCACCCGTGCTGGCTGGACGTAAATTAGCACTAATCCCGATTCTGCGTGCTGGCTTGGCAATGGCGGATGCTATCGCTGATTTTGTTCCAAATGCCAAAATTGGGCATATCGGAATGTATCGCGACCCAAACACTCATCTGCCAGTAGAATATTATTGCAAATTACCCAGCGATATTGAAAACCGTGATGTTTTCCTGTTAGACCCAATGCTAGCAACTGGTGGTTCGGCGATCGCGGCAATTGATTTACTCAAACAGCATGGTGCGAGCAATATTAAATTTGTCTGCATTCTCTCTGCTCCCGAAGGAGTTGATAAAATTCGTCAAGCACATCCAGATGTTGAAATTTATACAGGTTCGATTGATGAAGGGTTAAATGATCACGACTATATCGTTCCTGGGCTTGGTGATGCTGGCGACCGTATTTTTGGCACTAAATAGTCATGGCTAAATTATTTTTTCGTTACTCGGCAATGGATGCGGGTAAAACCCTTGATTTGTTAAAAGTTGCCTATAATTATGAAGACCGTGGGCAACATACTTTGGTAGTTACTTCTGCAATTGATCGTCGGGCGGGTGATAATAAAGTCCGTTCGCGTATTGGTTTTGATAAAGAAGCAATCTCGACCACCATCGAGGATAATTTGTTTGATTTAATCAAAGCCCAAAATGAGCAGCAAAAAATTGCTTGTGTTCTCATTGATGAAATTCACTTCTTTAGCTCCGAGCAAATTATTCAGCTCTCTGATGTAGTCGATTATCTCAATATCCCAGTAATTTGCTACGGCTTACGCAGTGATTATCGTGGTGAACCATTTCCTGCCGCTACTACCCTCCTCGCAATCGCAGATACCTTGGAAGAAGTTAAAACGATCTGCCATTGTGGACGTAAAGCTAATTTTAATATGTTGGTACGCGATGGCATCGCCGTTAAGCAAGGTGCGCCAGTAGTGGTTGATGATGAAAATCTCAAAAAAATTGACACTAAATATGTTTCGGTGTGCAGAAGGCATTGGAAAGATGGAATTTGGAAATAAGCTGTAAATGTTATTTGTAAAGTACAGCCAATAAAACGCACGCTACCCACTTAGATTGATTATTAGTATAAACATCACAGACTCTCATTCTGTGTTCAGCTTTTAAACGATGCGCCAATTTTATATGTATTGAAAGAAAATAAAAAATAACAAAAAAGAATTTGAATAAGTTAGCTATGTTTATTTTATTGGGTAACGCATTTCTTTCTAGCTGTGCGACAACACCTTCTGGTGAAACCCTTAACTCAACTGTTTCAATCAAGCAAATACAACCATTTGATAAGCAAATTAAGAATAATGCTTTGACAATAAACTCAAACGAAACTTTGGCAATTGCAAGCAATAGTGATGAATCTCAAGTTCGAGTTTATGACCTAACAAACAAGAAACTTATTCATAAACTAACCTATGTAACTCCGCGCCACCTACAATTTGCTGCTGATGGCAATAGTTTCTATATCAGCGACAGTTCGTTGGGCATAATTCAACAAGTTTCCACTATTGATTTTTCAATAATCCATCAAGCTTATGTCGGTCAGGGTGCCTTTGGTTTTACACTGAATAAAGACTATTTACTAATAAATAACGAAGCTCAAAATACTGTAACTGTTATCAATCTAGCTAACTGGAAAATTGAACGAGTTTTAAATGGTTTTCAGGAACCTCGGCAAGGAATCAAATTTGGTCCTGATAATCGTTATGTCTATGTCACTAATTTTAAAAGTGACGATGTTCGAGTGATTGACACGCGAATTTGGCAGATAGTTAAAACACTAACTGGGATTCTCGGAGTTCGTGCAATCGCGATTTCTCCGGATGAATCTCTGCTTTATGGTGCTTCTTCTGCGACTAACTCGCTTAGAATGATAAAAATATCCAATAACCAATTATTAAAAACTCTTCCTACCGGCAATGATCCCTATGGTGCATCATTATCAAAAGATGGTGATACTCTAATAACTGGTAATAAAATTGATGGAACAGTAGAAATATTTTCCACTAAAAATTATCAATTGCTTAAAGTTATCTCAGGATTTAATGAGCCACGCCAAGCAATCCTTTACAGCAAAAGCCTAGGCAAAATTTATGTTTTACAAAAGGACATGTCAATTGGAGTGGTAAATTATTTACAAAAACAACCTCAAATCGAAGTAATTAATTGAAGCTTAAGTTTTAATAAAATATATGAAATACTAGGATGACAAAAATAATTCTTGCTGCAGCTGAGTAAATTCTTCTTCGTACTTAAAATTAACTCCCAGCCCCAATAAGCGAATAGGTTTATGCGAATTTAACTGATTGTTTTTAATAAATAAATCAAGAAAAATAGTCAAGGAAAAACCAGAAACACTTATTTCCGAAGTGCTCTGTGTAAAATCAGCAAACTTAATTTTAATAAATGCCGAACGAACTACAGCACTGGGTTTAACATCTGCTAAGCGCACGGTAAAAGAATCATATAATTTACTCAGCTCAATTTTGGCGAGCTCAACATCCGTTATATTTTCTACAAAAGTTGTCTCGACGCTTAACGATTTACGTGGGCGATTAGGTTTCACTTCACGATTATCTATACCGCGTGCTTGGTAATAAAGAGCCTGCCCGAGTTTGCCAAAACGCTTACTTAATTCCAATAAAGAGAATCGCTGTAAATCCGTACAAGTTGTAATCTGTAACTGCTTTAATTTATCTGCCGTTACTTTTCCCACGCCAAAAAGTTTATTAACTGGCAAAGTAGCAACAAATTGCTCAATTTGCTCAGGGCGAATGACACACAGGGCATTGGGCTTATTCCACGCACTGGCAACCTTGGCTAAAAATTTATTTACCGAAACACCTGCAGAAGCTGTTAGCTGGTGTTCGTCCCAAATTCGTTGGCGAATCTCTTCCGCAATCAATGTAGCACTGCCATGATGATGTGCTGAATTAGTGACATCCAAGAAAGCTTCATCCAAAGATAAAGGCTCAACCAAATCGGTATATTCACAAAAAATAGCTTGAATTTGTCGCGAAACGGATTTGTATTTAGCCATGTTTACAGGTAATACCACCAGCTCCGGACACAAGCGCAATGCTGTAGCTGTTGCCATTGCGGAGCGCACTCCATACTTGCGTGCCAGATAATTACAAGTACACAAAACACCACGACGTTGTTCGCTACCACCAACAGCAACTGCACGATGTGCTAATTCTGGATTATCACGTATTTCTACTGCTGCATAAAAACAATCCATGTCGATATGAATTATTTTACGCTTTTGCTGAAGAATTGTATTTGCATTCATAGCCCTAATTTTAACATGTTAAAATCATGCTTATACTTTTCAATAAAAAGGACAAGCAATGCAAACAATTTCAACTGTCTTCTGGGATTTAGATGGTACTCTTATTGATAGCGAACATCTGCATATGCAATCAGGAGATTATGCCACTCAAATTTTGGAGCAAGAACTTCAGCTCAAAGCTACACCACTTAACAGAGACATGACGGGAATGGAAAATCGTGCTGTCTTTGATTTGTTATTTGGTAACGCCAAACTCACCAATAGTCAGGAAGCATTTGAGCGCTGGCAACGGCTTGCAATTGATTTTTTTCTTGATCGTGTTGATAGTTCTCAACAAATCAAGCAATCAATTGAGTTAGTTAAGCACTTCTCCGCACAAGGGATCATGCAATCAGTAGTTTCTAACTCAACTAAGGAAGTCATTGCCCATAGCCTAGCACAATTAGGAATTTTAGACCACTACAGCCAGATTTTTAGCCGTGACCAAGTAGAACGAGGCAAGCCTCATCCTGAGATCTACCTTAGTGCACTTACTTACCATAGGCAAGCGCCAGAGAATTGTTTGGTGTTTGAAGATAGTGCCACTGGAATTACTGCAGCCAAAGCTGCCGGACTTAATGTTGTAGGAATTGGTGATGCAACACTTAACCACAACCCAACACATACACTTAGTTTAGATAAAAATAACTGGCTGGAATTATTAAGCGTTCACTACACTTTCTAATATGCAGGATCAATTCATGCCCACAAAACTTAAACTTTTCAATAATACTCTCCCCAGTAGCCGTATTATTCATGACGAATTGTTACGTTATGCTTATGCCACTGATGCGAGCTTATACCGAATGCTCCCGTGGCTAGTGTTATTGGTTGAAACCGAAGCAGAAGTTATCCAAATTGTTCAAATTGCCAGCCAAAACAAAATTCAGCTAACCTTTCGTGCCGCAGGAACTAGTCTTTCTGGACAAGCGGTTACCGATCAGGTATTAGTCGTCCTATCTTCATCCAGTTGGCAAAAATATCAAATTAGCCCCGATGGTAGCAGTATAAAACTGGAAGCAGGAATCATTGGAGCACAAGCTAATCGCTGGTTAGCAAAGTTTAAGCGCCAGATTGGTCCTGATCCTGGTTCAATCGAAGCTGCCAAAATTGGTGGGATTATTGCCAATAACTCCAGTGGAATGTGTTGCGGCACGACTAAAAATAGTTATGCAACACTAGAGAATTTACGCGCAGTTTTTAGTGATGGTAGTTTGTTTGATAGTTCTAATCCAGATGAAGTTACTCAGTTCAAGCAAACTCACGCCGAATTAATTACCAAAATTAGCCAAATTCGTGATCAAATTCGCGCCGATGCAGCGCTAAGCCAATTTATCCGCAAAAAATTTGCCATCAAAAATACCAGTGGTTATAGTTTGAATGCTTTCATTGATTATGACGACCCAATTAAAATTATCGAACGTTTATTGATTGGCTCAGAAGGAACACTAGCTTTTATTAGCGAAGTAACGCTGCAAACTATCCCGATTGAAGAACATCGCGCCTTAAATCTGATTTATGGTAAATTAACAGACCTAATTAATTTAACCGTGCAGATATCTGGTTATGATATATCTTCAATCGAGCTATTAGATTCGCTATCACTACAGTCTGTTTCCCATATTCAAGAATTACAGCCTTATTTAATTCAGGTTAATGGTGACAGTGCCGCTATCATGGTTGAATTGACCGCTCCGAGTAAAGAATTACTAGATACCAAGTTAGCTCAAGTTAATGTGGTTATTAACCAAACTCCAATTATTCAGCAGAGTGGTTTCGTGCAGGATGCCAAGACTGCTAGCATCTTGTGGAAAGCACGTAAAGGAGTATTACCAACTATTGCCGGACAACGTCCGCTCGGTTCTACGGTAATTATTGAAGATGTAGCAGTACAGATTGAACATTTGCCAGCATTGATTAGTGACCTACGCCTGATGTTTGAAGAGTTTTCTTACCAAAATGCCGCAATTTTTGGGCATGTATTAGCAGGAAATATTCACTTTGTAATTACGCCAAACTTTACTAACCCAGAAGAATTACAGCGCTATGATAAATTTATGCATGCATTCACCGATTTAGTTGCCAATAAATACCAAGGTTCACTAAAAGCCGAACACGGCAGCGGACGAAATATTGCCCCGTTCGCCTTAGTTGAATGGGGACAACAATGTTGGGATATTATGTGGCAAATCAAAGAGTTATTTGATCCACAAAATATTTTGAACCCTGATGTCAAACTTACTCGTGACAACACCCTGCATATGCATTCATTAAAAGAATCGCCTGCGGTTGATCCTCTAATTGACAAATGTATGGAATGTGGCTTCTGTGAGCCAGTTTGCCCATCACGCAAGCTCAGCCTTACGCCACGTCAGCGCAATGCCGTGTCACGCAGAATGGCACAGTTAACACCTGAAAAACAAGCCATCTGGCAAAAAACCTATCAGTATTATGCGATTGATAGTTGTGCAACTACTGGAATGTGCCAAGTTTCTTGTCCGGTTAATATAAATACTGGAACGTATATTCAGAGCTTAAAACCAGTTTCTAATGCTGTTCTCGACCATAGTAAACTAATTAATAGTAGTAGAAATAAAGTTAAAGCAGGTAATTTGGCAGCAAGTATTATTGGTAAAGCTAATTTACACCAATTAACCGCTAAAATTCATCAACATTTTCCACAAGTTCCAGTCTATCTGGAAACTATGCCGCAAGCGCAATATGCTAAATTTGAAGTAAGTTCAAAAATCACAGAAAAAGTTGTAACTTTAATTCCCGCTTGTCCGAATCGAGTTTTTGCCGCTAGTCAAAACTCAGATAGCTATCCCAGCCAAAAAATATTAGAGAAATTAGGTTTTACTGTCAAATATTTAACTCAAACCAAAGATACTTGTTGTGGACAAATGTATCACTCACAATGTAACTCAACTATGCAGCTGCAAAGCACCAACGGGTTAAAACAATTGATAGAGCAAAATGAAATTTACATTATGGATAATAGCTCCTGCAGTGGTTTTGCGCAAGATAGTGGAATCAAAATTTGGGAAATCAGCAGCTTTATTGCCGATAAATTAGCTAAAGTAGAACTAAATAAGAAATACCGTAAAATTGCCGTCCATATTGATTGTAGTTCTGCCAAGCACTGTTTAGTAAATGAAGCAATTCTGAGTGCGCTAAAAAAATGTGCTGATGAATTGGTCTTTCCCGAAGGAGTAAAATGTTGTGGATTTGCTGGGGATAAGGGATTTACCATTCCAGAACTAAATCAAAGCAGTTTATCAAATTTGGCTACTCAGATTAATGACTGCGAAATTGGAGTAACTTTTAATCGTAATTGTCAGATTGGGCTTAGTTATCACGGGCAAGTTGAATATATTTCATTTATTGAATTGATTTTAAATTGCATAGTAAAGGTATGATATTAGAATACAAAATATTACCAGCATAAGGAGAGACTCATTACAGCAAAACATTGAATAAGAAACTTCTTTAAGCTAAGAATATAAATAAAAAAGGACAATCTTTTGATTGTCCTTTTTCGCATTATTCGGAGAATAATTCTTAGAATAAGTAACCAACTTTAGCAGTAAGAGCGTTAGTACCATTACCACCACCTGCTGAATTGCTAGTATTGAAAGCATTAGAGTAGCTATATGCCAATGCTAACATAACAGTTTTGTTAATGTCATATTGGACTTCCGGAGAAATATTATAACCAAAATCTTGACCATCATTAACATAAGCACCAGTAGCAGTACTAGCACCTTGTTGAGTACCAATCAAACCTAAATCCAAAGATACTTTTAAAGAGCTCAAGAAACGATACTCTGGACGAACACCAGCACCGTATGAATAAACTGTACCATTAACAGCACCACCAGCTTGTGTGTAACCAAAATCTGCGTAAGGAATAACTTGTAAACCATTAGCATCATCACCAAAGAATTGGAACGCATAACCAGCTTTAATGTTCATAACACCTAAATTAGAAGACTGAGTATAAGTACCATTAGTACCTGTTTGACCAAAAGATGCATTAGCATTAGCCCATACATTATTTTTAGATTGGAACGTACCACCAACACCCCATAAGTCTGCATTTTGCGCAACGCCACCATTTGGAGAAATTAGGTTGTATTGAGCATAAAGATTATTATTGAAATCTTGGAATGTATCTGCCATAGCTACAACAGACGTACCTGCTAAAATAACTGCTAGTAATTTTTTCATAATTTATTTCCTATTATATGTGTTCTAATAATTTAATTTATATTTAAAAGGTTAAATCTTGTTCAACCTTTATTGCTCTCATGACGTTATTATAGCCTAGTAAATTAGATAGCTATTAAAAAAAACGTGATTTCAAGGGATTTTAGTCAATTATCGGTCTAAAACTCTGTTTTTTTGTTGCTATTTTGCAACAAACCTCTAATTTCACAAATATATTTTTTAAAATCACCATTAACACTCAAGATCATACTCCTAATTGAAATATGATCAATACCGCTGAAAACATAATACAAAACACTAAAAAAGCTACTTCTAATCACAAGTAGATAGTTTGGTATATTTAACTGAACCATCTTTACTCATACAAATATTCTCACCTTGAGGTTGATTAGCAACTGCTGCTGGAACTGCAATTAAGCTATATCGACTATAATCTTGAGAAAGAATATCCGAATGTTCAGCAAATGAAATATCATAAATAATACTAGAATCACTATTTTTCAAACTAGTCTTAGGCAATGCAGGCCAATTTCCATCATCATTAACGTAACGTCCATGCTGTTTATAGAATGAATCCATATAAGCAATATCTTCTTTCATAAAACTTATCGCTTGCCTTTGATTTACTAAATTTACCACTTTCTGATAGCCAAATTGCCAACCATAGTAAATACCAGCCACCAAAGCAACTATAATCAACAACCCTAAAAAGCTTAATCCTTTATTTCTCATGATGTCTTTCCCTCCATTTAAAATATATACTCAAATATGGAATAAGTATAACACACAAACCAAGCAATAAAATATGCGATAATCACCTATTAATTAACACAAATCAGAGAGCCACTAAATGACAAATTTTATTCCTTTTAATCAAATTGATATTAGTTATCTAAAAACTAATCTTAACCAGCAATTAGATTCTACTCAAGCATTAATCACACAGCTTGAAGCACAGAAAAATAGTAGCTGGCAACAAATAATTGCGCCATTGCAAGCACAGCTTTACAGACTCAATCAGGCGTGGGGACTAGTTGGACATCTGCAGAGCGTTAAGGATAGTCCAGAACTGCGTACCCTACATGAAGAGTTTTTACCTAAACTAACTGAGCTTTACGTAAATTTAGGACAAAATCAAGCACTCTACAAACACGTCCAAACAATTAAGGATATAGAGTACTC
>DAORIZ010000010.1:68536-78810 GCA_035438765.1 Burkholderiales bacterium
TAAAATAACTCTACATATGCCAAGTTATTTACCGATCATGCAGTATTGCAGCAATCGCCAATTACGTGAAGAGCTTTATGAAGCATATGTGACTCGCGCCAGCGAGCTTAGTAACGATGCAAAATTTGATAATGGTGGATTAATTGGTAAAATTTTAGCGTTACGTTTAGAAAAAGCTCAATTACTTGGCTTTAACAATTACGCAGAGCTGTCATTATTTAATAAAATGGCGGATACTCCGTCACAAGTATTGGATTTCTTACACCAACTAGCTATTAAATCGCGCCCATATGCCGAACAAGATTTGACAGAGTTGAAAGCCTATGCTCTGCAAATTGATGGAATTACCGAACTATCTGCTTGGGATATTCCTTATTACAGCGAAAAATTGCAGCAGCACAAATATAGTTACTCAAGCAATGAATTAAAACAATATTTCCCATTACCTAAAGTATTCAGCGGACTCTTTAATTTAATTGGGCAGCTTTATTCGCTTGAATTAGTGTTAAATAAAGAGATGTCTGTGTGGCATTCTGACGTTAGTGCTTACGACATAATCCAAAATAGACAAATTAGTGGACATATTTATTTTGATCTTTATGCACGGGATGGTAAACAGCCTGGCGCGTGGATGAATTCAGCGCAAGACCGTAATATGGATGGTGAAGCTGAACATTTGCCTATTGCCTATGTTATTTGTAATTTTACCAAGCCAGTTGGTGATAAACCTAGTCTGTTGACTTTTGACGATGTTCAGACTTTATTTCATGAGATGGGACATGCTCTGCATCATTTGCTGACGGTAGTAGATAATTCAAGCATCTCTGGGATTAATGGTGTTGAATGGGATGCGGTTGAGCTACCATCGCAGTTTATGGAGTATTTTGCTTGGGATTATGCAATTTTAAAAACGATTACTGCGCATATTGATAGCGGTGAAGCCTTACCGCAAGAATTGTTTGATAAAGTTTTAGCCGCTCGCCATTACCAATCTGGTTTACAAATGCTCCGTCAATTGGAGTTTGCTATCTACGATTTACAATTACACAGCTCATTTAATCCTGCAGTAGATAATTACTTAATTGAATTAGAGCAAGTTCGTAAGCAAATCGCAGTCTTGATTCCACCGAGTTATAATCGTTTTGCCAATAGTTTTGCACATATTTTTGCTGGTGGCTATGCCGCAGGATATTATAGTTATAAATGGGCGGAAGTTTTAGCCTGCGATGTATTTAGTGTTTTTGATGGTGTTAGCGGTTCTAAATTATCTGAACTTGGTGCTCAGCTCCAACGAACCATACTAAGCCAAGGTGGAGTTCGTCCGATGATGGAAAATTTTGTGGCATTTATGGGGCGCGAACCACAAATTGATGCGTTATTGAAATACTCAGGAATTAAATAAACTATCTCTCTAATACGACGAACGCACTACTTAAGCTGCGCTCGTCGCTAAGCGAGAGATGATAAGCCTTAATTTCACGAGCCAACAACCATTGCTCTAATTCAGGCGCTAAAACTAGATATGGTTTACCTAATTCATCATTCAGTACACTGATATTTGACAACAGCACTGGAGCACGCAAGCCAGTATTGCAAGCTTTAGCAAAAGCTTCTTTGGCAGCAAAGCGCTTGGCAACAAATTTAACTTTATCACCGCGCTCTGTGTAAATCAATAATTCTGAGGGAGTCAACATGCGTTGTACCCCTTTATAACCGAAACGTGCAATAAATTCAGCAATCCGCTGATTTTCAACTATGTCATGTCCAATTGAATAAATTATTTTATATCCTATCATCTAAAAATCAAATCAAAAAGAAAGAAATCATTTTGATCAACACGTACGCCACCAAAATAATGGTAGAAATATCAATTACTAACCATACACTAGGGCGATTTAACTTCTCAGCATATGTTCGTGAAATAAGCGTTAAACCAAATAGCCAAACAAAATCACCAAGTAACGCACCAATCATAAATGCAAAATGCTGGCTACCCGAATAGTGAGTAGATGCGCCACCGATCACTATAATAGTATCGACAAAAACCAATGGATTGAGCCAAGTGAGTGCCAAAGCTCTAAAAATCGCAGTTTTTTTGTCCAATACGGTATTTGCAAACTTAACTTCATGCGGTTTATTTAATCCACGGATTTTTAACCAGAGATAGTAACTTAGAAAAATTACACCAACCACGTTAATCAAAAGCAAAAACCACTTTGCACCAGTCAAAGCCAATCCAACGCCACCGAGCAAAATCAGTACTGCATCCGCCAAAAAACAAGTTGTGGCAACTGCATATTCATGGTTTCGCCGAATAGCATGTGTCATGGTATTCAAATTTTGCGGACCAATCCCAGCTATAACACCCAAAACAAAAATTGCTCCACCTAATGCTACACTTAAAAATTCCATCCCTAACGCGCCTGTATCATTAATTGTTTCATTTCACTGACAGCTTTTGCTAAACCATGAAATAAGCTTTGCGCAATCAGTGCGTGCCCTATATTTAACTCATGTAGTTGTGGAATCGCAGCTATTGCTGAGACATTATGATAATGCAGTCCATGTCCAGCATTTACGATTAATCCCAGCGAGTCGGCAAATTCCGCCATTTTAATAATCTTGATTAATTCTTGTTGCTGAGCTATCGAGTTACTATCCGCATATTTACCCGTGTGAATTTCTATCGCATAGCTTCCCGCTTGCTTGGCTGCCATAATTTGCTGCCGATCAGCATCAATAAAGAGCGAAACCCAAATACCCTGACTATGTAAAATCTGAATAACCTGCTGAATTGCAGCAAAATTAGCCACAACATCCAAACCGCCCTCTGTAGTTACTTCAGCGCGTTTTTCTGGTACTAAACACACATAATCTGGTTTGACTTGCAAAGCTATTTCAAGCATTTCCTGAGTGAGTGCCATTTCCAGATTCATTTCAGTTTTGAGCGTTTGTCTTAGTACAAACACATCCTGATCTTTAATGTGACGACGATCCTCCCGTAAATGTAACGTAATTAAATCTGCACCATTACTTTCTGCCACCAAAGCCGCTTCAACCACACTCGGGTAAATCGTTCCACGGGCATTGCGAAGCGTCGCTACATGATCAATATTTACTCCTAAACGCAACATAACCTAATCCTTATTCTTTTATATGGGCGAATTATACACTAACTACAATCACTTCGCACAGTAGCAAAACAAAGCATTACGCCATGTAATTATCAAAAAATTAGTTTCTCATAATAATTATTGGTATAATTATCTTAGAAATGGAAGTTAACTTCATATTAAAATACTCTAATCTCCACTACATCATAAATCAAAGCCCTATATTAATCAATTATATGGAAATTTTTCATGGCTAAATTAACTAAAAAACCAGTTATAAAACAAAATACCGTAACACAAAAACTCGCAAAATTAAAGGCATTAATTAAGCCTCCTCTGACAATCCATAAATTAAGCGCTGAGGTGGACGTAATACGCGATGTCAGAGTTGCTATGCGCGATGGCATAACGCTCAGTGTCAACATCTATAAGCCAAAATCTTCGGAAAAATTTCCAGCATTACTAAATTTACACCCCTATTGCAAAGATAATCTACCGCAAAAAGGAAAAGTTCCTTTTCAATATCGGGTAATTCGTCAAACTGGACAAATCGCCTTTTCCGAAGAAACTAGCTGGGAAGCCCCTGATCCAGATTTTTGGGTCAAGCAAGACTATGTGATTGTCAATATTGATAAACGTGGTTTTGGTAAATCTGATGGTGCCCAAGAAATGCTTGACGATGCCGAAGCGCAAGACTATTATGATGTAATTGAATGGGTCGCTACACAAGAATGGTCAAGTGGCAAAATAGCGCTCTTTGGTGTTTCATATCTGGCGATTAGTCAATATAAAGTTGCCGCACTTAATCCACCACATCTTAGTGCAATCTGCCCTTGGGAAGGATTTAGTGATGCATATAAAGATGCGTTTCGCCCAGGTGGAATTCGTGAGGATGGTTTTATCTTAATGTGGAGCCATGGAGTTAAGAAAAAATCTGGTCCGGTCTTTCGTGATCAGCAATATCAACATATATTGCGCGATGATTTTTATTTATCAATGGTTCCTGATTTACATAAAATCAAAGTACCAGCATTGATCTGTGCCAGTTTTTCCGATCATCAACTCCATACTCGTGGCTCTTTTCGCGCTTTTGAGCAAATAGCTTCACAACAAAAATGGCTTTATACTCACCGCACTGGCAAATGGGCGAGTTTTTATTCTGAACAAGCAAAAGCCATTCAGCTAAAATTCTTTGATTATTTTTTGAAAGGCATACAGAATGAGATGCCAAGTCATCCCAAAGTAACAGTTGAAGTTCGTGAATCTCGAGACAATGCTTACAAAATCAGACATGAACATCAATGGCCAATCGTTGATACACAATGGACTAAGTTAAGTCTAAACCATGAGCAATCAATATTAAGTGATAAAGATGATTATGGTAACACTGAGTTTGATTCATTTTTAACCACTACAGAGAGCTTAAAATTTAGCTATATTTTCCCGCAGGATATGGAAGTAATTGGTCCGATGAAATTAACATTATTTGTCTCATTGGAAGAGATAAATGATGCAAATCTCTTCATCGGGATACAAAAACTTCATAATGGACAAGAAGTTGATTTTGAAGGTTCATATGGTTTTGCCAATGATGTAGTTAGTAAAGGATTTATGAGAGTATCGCTCAGCGAGATTAATGAAAAGGATAGCTTATTTTATCAACCGGAACACAATTTTAACCGCAAAAAAACCATCGCAAGTGGTGAAATTATAAAATTGGAAATTAGTTTATTGCCTTCAGCAACACTCTTTCGCCAGGATGATGAGCTCCGCTTAGTGATTCAAGGAATTCCACTTCTTAAATATGGTAAGTTTCATCAAATTGGTGAATATGAAAAAAGCGCGGCTGGTAAGTGCTACGTTTGGAGCAGTAATCGCTATCCAAGCGCCTTATTAATACCAATAGTCCGCTAACCAATCACAGCTACGTTATCGCAACTCCCCGTAAGAGTCTTTATATAGAGCGAACTCTTGTCCAAACCCTAATTGCCGTAAATAAGATATAAAGCGTTATTATATCCAACCACAGAAAAAATGCTGGTTCATAAAAAATTGCGCTAAAAAAACCCGCAACTCAAATGAGCTGTGGGCTTTAACTAAAATTTAATAATTACTATTTCTTAAGCTTCGTATGATTATTAACATACCATTGTTGTGACATCGTTAAGATATTATTCACTAACCAGTACACCACCAAACCAGCTGGGAAGAAGAAGAACATCACACTAAATGCCAATGGCATAATGCGCATCATCTTAGCTTGCACCGGATCTGCTGCTGGAGGATTTAGGAACGTTTGTAAGAACATTGTAATTGCCAATATTACTGGCAATATATAATATGGATCTGGACGACTCAGATCAGTAATCCATAAAAAATGCGCTTGACGTAGTTCAACTGAACCCAATAATGCCCAATACAAACCAATAAATACTGGAATTTGTAATAACATTGGTAAGCAACCACCAACTGGATTAACTTTTTCTTCGCGATACATTGCCATCATTGCTTGTTGCAACTTAGCTTTATCATCACCATATTGTGCTTTTAGTTTTTCCATCTTAGGTGCTAAAGCTTTCATCCGCGCCATTGATTTGTAGCTCGCATGAGTTAATGGATATAGAACTACTTTTACTGACAAAGTCAATAACACAATCGCCCAGCCCCAGTTTTTTACAATCTCATAGATGTGTACTAACAACCAGAATAAAGGAGTTGAGAAAATATATACCCAACCATAATCTTTAGTCCGCTCTAATTCAGGAGCTGCTGCAGCCATTGCATGGTATTCTTGTGGACCAACATACATTGGAACATCAATCGTATAACTTGAATGTGCTTTAATTTGTGGTAAATCAGTCATAACTCCAGCAGAAGCCAAATTACCAACTGGTTTGAAATCAAAACGACATTGAACACCATTGCTACATATCGCAGCGTGATTAAATGGATTTAACAACCATAAACCAGTGAAATAATGCTCAGCAAATCCAGCCCAACCATTGGTCGTATTTTGTGGATATTCAACATTATTTTTAGCTAAAGCATCAAATTTGATGGTATTAAATTTAGCTTCTTCATTATAATAAACTGGACCAGTAAAAGTATGAACAAATTTAGTTTCACCAGCAGGTGCTTGTTCATCACGTAGGAAACGCCAGTATGCCGTAACATTATTTAACGCCACCGCGCTATTATTCATAATCTGATAGCTAACATCAACTACATAACTGCCTCGTTTGAAAGTAAAGGTTTTAACCACCACTACCCCACCGCTTTCAGCCGTGCTAGTCAAACTAACCGCTAAGCTATCTGCCGTAGAGTTCATTGCGTAACTATAATCTTGTGCTTTAAAAACTGTTTTATGTGTTGGTAATTGTAAATTATCGTTAGGACTAATTAAGCCAGTTTGCGCCACAAAAACACGATTATTATCACTCATCAAGAACTGATAAGGTTTGCTGGTATCATCGTAATCAGTGTATTTTAATAAATCAATACTACGAATATCGCCACCAACAGTATTAATTTGTACCTTCATCAAATCAGTAGTAACATTGATGATTTTATCACTCGCTAAACCAGTGCCATTTTCAGAAACTTGATTATTCGTAGCAGTTGGTGTGCTACCATCGGCAGGAGAATTTGCTACTTGCGCGGTTGCAGTAGTCGGAGTCGGTGCTTTAGGAGCAAAGAATTTTTCCCAACCAAGCATTAGACCGAGAGAAAGAACAATAAATAATATTAAACGACGGGTATCCATACGTTTCCTTAAAAATAATACTGTTCGCGCTTATATATACTCAAATTGATTCGAAATCCTAGTAGGTGAGAAATAAATCAACGACCTAGGATGATGAATCTGCTTGAGTATAACTGTCAAGGTACAGGATCGTGCCCACTACCACCCCACGGATGGCAACGTGACAGACGTCGAACGGTTAAACAAAAACCCTTGATTATACCATACTTATTCAGAGCAATAATTGCATATTGGGAGCAGCTTGGCGTATAGCGACAGCTTGGTGGCAACCATGAGCTAATCAATAGCTGATAGCTACGAACCAGCAGAATTGCTAGTTTTTTGAACATTTGAATTTAGCTTAAATTTAGTACACAATTGCTTAAGTTCGGCAATTATCAATGGATAATGTTCGGGAGTGAAGTGTTTTTGTGCTCTAACGATTAAATCCAGAGGCATCCAGTCAAATTGTTCGATGCGAAAGAATTCACGAATGGTACGTTTGATATAATTACGCTGGTTGGCGCGCTTATGAACTTTTTTGCTAACCATAAACCCAAGTCGCGAATGAGTTAGCTCATTTGGTTTATAGTGCAACTTAAAGAATTTGCCAACGCGTACCTTACGAAATACAAAAACGGATGAAAACTCATCCGCTTTGCGTAATCGGTGCGCTTGTGTAAATTTATTGCTCACTAGCTGCTACTTGTTGGATATTAGTAGTTGGTACACGCGATAGACACACTATACAGCCAGACTAGCACGGCCTTTTGCACGACGTGCCTTGATAATTGCACGACCTGATTTAGTTTTCATACGAACTAAAAAGCCATGAGTACGCTTACGTTTTACCACTGAAGGTTGGAATGTGCGTTTCATTTAAATATTCCTTTAGCAAAAATTAGTCCCGAATTATAGCACACTGAAAGAATATTGCCAAGCCAATTTTTTGGTAAATTACTATTAACGTTAAAACAAATTCTTTCACTGATTAATTTCACTTCAAAACAGATGAGTATTACTCATCTTTATTCACGCTACAAACCTTATCATCTAGCAGAAGTCACTCTCTGACACTCGCGCTCTTAGATGATAAAATACTGTACTCATTTAGCACAATAAATAGCATAGTGTTCAAGACTAAAATATGAGCCTACTTCAGTAAAACCTTGGCTAAGAATTGCTTCCTGAGTTTCAAAGTGCGTATTGGGATAGTCACTACTTTCAACATGCTCACGTATATTGATAATTTCGTTTTGAGATAGATTCGACAAACTACGATAAAAATCCCCCATTGTGTGAGTTAAATAATCATGACGATTTTGTGCATCAGTTCTAAAAATATCAATAATTACGAATACACCATTTTCAGCTAAAATATTTTTAATTTTACTGTATATTGCAAGCTTTTCTGCAGCTTGGTAATGATGTAGGCAAAAGCTAGATAAGATAACATTGAACTTTTGTGGTTTGGCAACCATTTCATCTAAGATTATTGATAAATCACCAAAAATCAGCGAGGCTTGAGATATTTTGTTATTAGCAAGATTTTTTTTAGCCTCATGAAGCGCCTGCGCAGAAGAATCAATTCCAAAATATTCAACTGATGATAGACAAGACAATGTCTGTGCTGAATAGAAGGCATCACCACACCCGACATCCAAAAACTTAAATGACGATTCTGCAGATAAGGAATTCAATAACTCACCAAGCTTGGCAAAAAGCTCATGATGTTTCATATAATTATTGGCAATAATTTTCTGGTATGTCGCCCAGCTGTCAAAAAACTCTGTGGCAATCTGCGGTTTAACTAGATTATCTGGCGTATTCATAGAATCTACTTTCTTAAATGTACAAGTATCACAATCTTGCATAATGCTAAATTCTAACATCTGAAAAGCTTATAAAACAATAGATGATTTTGTCTATCCAAATATTTTTGACTAAACTAATTTAGCAAGGAGGCATCAATAAAATTTGGCGAGAATATCAGCCAAATATGTGACATAGCTTAAGCCTATCCATCAGTTTCCTACATATGGCGTTTGAAGTATCCCTCAATAAATTTAATTAGTTTTTTGAAATGATACTATTGCTAGTGTTTAATTTAACTAAGTAATAGCTAATTTAAACCCTGAAATCTAGCAAAATGTGCACTAATTCGCCTAGTCTAATCGCTTGGTAACTGAGAACCTTAATGCCTAACTGCTTTGATTCGAACATAAAAGCAGGAACTCAGATATGCTATAATATTACGACTAGCCAGAAATAACTTACTTTTAAAGTAAGTATCTATAAATTTCATATTTTAACTATGACAATTTTAAATGAGAGAATAAGATGAGTTATTATATTAGTGAAGGTTTAAAATTAAATTATGACGTTTATGGTTCGGGTGAACCATTAATTATTATTGGCGGTATTACTTGTAACAACCATCATTGGGATTTAGTTCGTGATCAATTGAGTAAAAAATTCCAATTAATTTTGCCAGATAATCGGGGTATTGGTAAATCAGAAGTACCAGAGAATGATTATGCTATTGCAGATAACGCAATTGATATTGTTAACCTAATTAATCACCTAGCAATCCCTAGAGCACATATTCTAGGTCACTCTCTTGGGGGTGCTGTTGCACAGTATTTGGGAGCTTATCATTCAGATAAAGTTAGCAAATTAATTATTTCACATTCCGCGATAAAATTTAATGCTTGTAGCACGATCTATTTTGAGCATATGTTATTACTAAAAGAAGCAGGTCTTTCTCCATTAATTCAGGCGACTAGTGTAATGCCATTTGTTTTTAGTGATGAATTCAATCGTGATCCAAAGAATCTTGAAGAATATCTGGAAAATGAAAAGAATGAAGAATATCCTCAATCACTTAAAAGTTTTAAGCAACAATTTCATGTATTAAGAAATGCCGATTCATCATCTTTTATACAGGATATTAATGTTCCAACCTTAATAATTGCTGGTAAAACAGATAAATTAACGCCCAAAGAAAATTCACTAGCCTTGTTAGCTAAAATTAAACACGCTCAATATAAAGAAATTCATGGGGCACACGTACCAATGATAGAAGCTCCCAATGATTATGCTGAGTTAGTTATAGATTTCTTATCTTTGAGCCAATAGTTAGCATTATAAAAAGAGTTATAATATATGTATTGTGGTCGACTTTGTTAATACCAATTTATATAAAATCTAAGAACCTGTTCAAGATCTCTTTTATATTAAACTAATAAATGCCAGTATTACCATATGCATACTGGTAATTATTAATCTCTCGCGACTCTTCCACACCCGCCGACATTTCCCTAACCAGCTAAAGGAACGTTCAATAATCCAGCATTTGGTAACATAATATAGTTATCCTATAAATATCTGAGCGATAGATTGTTCAATAGCTAAACTTA
>DAORIZ010000011.1:0-77788 GCA_035438765.1 Burkholderiales bacterium
CATTGCCAGGCTCCAAATACTAAGCCCAGATTATCTCTGGGCTTTTTACATGTCTGTATGATAAAATCTGTACAAAATGTATAGAAAACCTAAACATCAAAGTTATTTTTATGATATGACACAACAAGATACAAACTAATTTGTCATATCAAATTAAATTAGCAAAATTTATTCTTTCCAAATTAAACTTGCCATTCTACCTGTATTTGAATTTTCACGATATGAGAAAAACCAGTTATGATTACATTTTGTACAGATTGCAGGATTTGTGATATTTTGTAAGAGCAAGCCAGCTTGAAGGAGTTTATATTCTGCTATACCACGTAAGTTAGCCATATATTTACCCTCATTTTTACTTAAGTTAAAAAATTGTGCTGTATTAATATCATTGAGCAGAAAGCTTTTTCTTACTTCTGCACCAATTTCAAAGCACTCTTGGTCAATTGCTGGTCCGATAAAGGCTAACATTTCTTTTGGCTTAAACTGTGGTAATTTTCTTATTGTTTTAACAATAATGTCATCATTAAGTCCACGCCATCCTGCATGAATTGCCGCAACAAAATCACCTGATGTATTTGTTAGCAATATAGGCAAACAGTCTGCAGTCATGACAGCACATACTACACCTTTTTGAGTGGTGTAGGATGCATCTGCATCTGGCGTAGTTTGGGAGAAATCGGCTTTTACAACTCTATCACTGTGTGTTTGTTGCAACCAAAAGGGTTCATTTGGCAAATAGTTACGTAACAGCTGGCGGTTGGCTATAACATTATCAGGATCGTCATTAACGTGAGTTGCAAGATTGAATTGATTGCTACGTGTGCTAATAACTGCTTTGATATTTAATGGTAATTTCCATGCCGGTTTCAGCAATATTGGTTTAGTCTTTGTCGTAGGCATAAATTATTTCCCAATTACTATCATCTTCATCATCCCATTCTTCAGTATCAAGTTGTATACCAAAACTAAGTGCTGCGAGTAAATTACGCATATCATCTGCCATTCGTGTTTTGAAATTTAACGTTTTATTTGTAGTGGGATGCACAAATGATAATTTAATTGCATGTAGAGCTTGTCTATTGAGCTGCTCAATAGCATCAACAACTTCTGGTTGATAATTAATTTTTTTAGTTCCATATACTGGATCACCAATTAATGGAAACCCTTTATCTTTCATGTGGACACGAATTTGATGTGTCCGTCCTGTTTCTAGTTTGCATTCAATATAACAAATTTTATCAAATTGTTTTAAAACTCGGTAACGAGTAATTGCTTCACGTCCACCATGGTCTAGGGTTATCATTTTAGTTCGATTGTGTGGATCACGCCCGATCTTTTTATTGATAATACCTTCTTTAAACGGATATCCTTCGACAAAAGCACGATATATTCGACTTACTGAGCGAATTTGTAATTGTTGAACTAAGCTGATTTGTGCATTTAGTGTTCGTGCTACCACCATTAAACCTGTAGTATCTTTATCTAGGCGATGTACAATTCCAGCACGAGGCACATTAGTTAGCTCAGGATAATGATAGAGTAAGCCATTGAGTAGTGTACCTGACCAGTTTCCCGCACCTGGGTGAACAACTAGCCCAGCTGGCTTATTGATTACTATCACTTGATCATCTTCGTAAATAACATTTAAATCAATATTTTCGGGGCTAAATGCTTGCGATTCCTCACTAAATGGAGGTGTGACAACTACGTGCTCACCCCCCATTATTTTGTCTTTAGGTTTCGCTGGATTTTGATTAATCAGGATGTGACCTTCTTTGAGCCAATTTGTTAATTTACTTCGTGATAAATCTGATATAATCTCGGCTAATGCTATGTCGGTGCGGATTCCTATGTAATTATTAGGAATAGTAAAATCAAATGTTTCTAGATCTAAATTTTCCGCAATGCTAATTTTGAATTCTGTGTTAATGGACAAACTCATAAAAGTGTGCTCTTTTTTTAAAAATTTAATTGCCGTTATTGTATCACTTATCGTGATTGGATGTGCTTCTGACGGTCTTGATTCTGTTCGTGAAGAAACTAAGGGATGGTCCGTTGAAAAACTTTATGCAGAAGCTAGCGATAAATTAGCTAATCATAGCTGGAGTAAAGCAATTAAGCTTTATGAAGTCTTAGAAGCAACCTATCCTTATGGAACATATGCTCAACAGGGGATGCTTGATTTAGCATATGCTTACTATAATAGTGATACCCCGGAATTGGCTATTCCTGAGATAGATATGTTTATTCGAACATATCCGACTAATGCTAATATGGACTATGCTTTATATCTAAAAGGTTATATCAACTATTACAATGATAATGGTCTGATGGCACGTTTTAGTAAGCAGGATTTAAGTGAACGTGATCCAAAGGGTTTGCGCGATGCTTATGCTGCATTTGCTGAAGTTGTTGAAAAATATCCAAATTCAAAGTATGCACCTGATTCTAAAGATAAAATGAATAAGCTTGTAAATGCACTTGCGCGCGGCGAATTATTTCGTGCTAGGCATTATATGCAAATTAGGGCTTATCTCGCAGGGGTTAACAGAGCTCAATTATTGATAAAGACCTATCCCAATACTGCATATGTGGAAGAGGCGCTTGCGATTCAAGTTGTGGCTTATCGTGAGCTTGGTGAATTAACCTTATCTCAGCAAACACAACGAGTTTTGGCGATGAATTTTCCTCAGAGCCAATATGTAAAAAATCCATGGGTTTATCAGGATATGCCTTGGTATACCTTCTGGCGTAGTTAATTTAGAGGAGCACAAGAGTGTTAAATAATAAAATTTTAGTTTGCGCGTTTGGGCTGTTGTTGGCGGTTGTGTCAATAGTGCCTTTTGCGATTCCTTACGCGTATTTTCCGGTTTCAAAATTTTATTCGGAGTCAACCAGTTTAATTGCTGGAATTTTGATGTTTGCTTTGGTTATTTGGGCAAAACCACAACTTAAGTTCTCACCAATAGCAATTGCTTCATTTGCGTTTGCTGTATTTGCGTTAATACAGCCTTTTTTTGTCCATACCTATTTTTTGGGTAATAATTATTATGTTGCATTGCTATTTTTCATTTTAGGCTTAATAGCAATTGCGGTCACAACATTGGTAGATAGTGATGATAAAACACGCGACAATGTAATGCTAATTCTTTGTTGGTCTTTAGTTATTTCAGCAACTATTCAAGCTATCATTGCATATTTACAATATTCTGGCAAGGCTGCTAATTACTCTGATTATATTTTGGTTTCAAACCAAGGTGCGGGAGATGGTTCAAACATTTTTGGAAATATTGGTCAGCCAAATCAGTTTACTGATTTTATTTCTATTGGTGTGGTTGCCCTGTGCTATTTGTTCTTTATCGGGCAAATAAATCTAGTTGTATTCATTGCATATTCGCTATTATTTGCTTTAGCAATTACCTTTACTGCGCGTCGCGGTGTTCTATTATATTTTATTATTATGCTATTTACTGTTGCTTGGATGTGGTTACGTAACTTACGAAATCCTGAAGCTAAGATTAATTATAAAAAAACTGCACTTATTATGATAGCGTTCTTTATTGGCTTAATGGCAGTTCAATTTTTATTTCCTAAAATCGCGGTAATTATTAATTCTCATCCAGAAAGTGTTTCAACCGGTCTGAACCGTTTATCTGGAGACGCCATTAATCAGAGTACCTATCGTCGTTTCTATGAATGGTATAAGGCTATAGTTTTATTTGCTAACCATCCTCTATTTGGTGTTGGCTGGTATCAATATCCGCGCGAGGGTATTTACATCATGCTTACCGAGCGTTTTATGTATATTCCACAAAATATGAAGTTGTATACTCATAGCCATAATAGTCTGGTAAATATGATGGCGGAAACTGGTCTCATCGGCACTTTAATTACGGTTGGATATGGTTTAGGGTATTCAATATTTTTGTTGTTACGTCGAGTGAATACAGCTCAAGCTGTATTTGTTGTTTTACTAATGATTCCGATATTAACGCATAGTTTCCTTGAATATCCGCTATGGTATGCTTACTTCATTGTGTTATTGATTATTTTCTTAGCATTTGCTCCCGCAAAGTATACGTTGAAAAATAGTATTGGAGTAAAGGCAGTCGGTAGCATTATTGTTGCATTGCTTATGTTATTTGCATATAACTCATACCAAATGAACAATCAATTAATGGCTTATACGCAAACACCAACAGACTCAGATGATTTTGTTAGCAATGTAACTGGTTTAGAGCAGATTGTTGATAGTGATTCAATTTGGTCAATGTCTGCAATGATGGTGTTAGATAATTATATTATGCCTGGTTCACAGGCCACTACTGCAGTTATGTCACCAGCAGATCAGCTAAAATACGTCGATAAATTAGCGAATGCTTTACCTTATCCCGGTGCACTCTTTAAGCAAATTATTGTTCATAAGATGGCAGGTGATGATAAAGGTGCTAATTATTATGCAGATGTGTTGGTACATGCGTATCCGTATTATCAACAACAGTTTATCCAACAATTAAGTACTGCTCCACAATTTGCTGATGTAGTGAAGACGATGGAAGCATTCCACTATGAAGATAAATCTGAATTAAGCCAACTTTTAGGTAAAGGTAAATAAGATAATGCTAGAGATGAATAATTTAGTCCCTATGGTAGTTGAGCAAAGTGCTCGTGGTGAACGCTCTTTTGACATTTATTCACGTTTATTGCGTGAAAGAATTGTGTTTTTAGTTGGTGAAGTTAATGACCAAACCGCTAATTTAGTGGTAGCTCAACTACTGTTTCTTGAAGCTGAAGATCCGGATAAAGATATTTCATTTTATATCAATTCGCCGGGTGGATCAGTAACAGCGGGAATGTCAATTTATGACACTATGAACTTTATCAAATGTGATGTTAGTACAATTTGTATTGGACAGGCATGTTCAATGGGTGCATTTTTATTATCTGCTGGCGCAAAAGGTAAGCGTTTTGCCTTACCAAATTCGCGAGTAATGATTCACCAACCATTGGGTGGATTTCGTGGACAAGCATCAGATATTGAAATTCATGCTAAAAATATTTTATTTATGAAACGTAAATTAAATGAAATGTTAGCGCTACACACTGGCAAGTCAATTGAGCAAATTGAACAAGATACCGATCGTGATAATTTCATGAGCAGTGAAGAGTCGATGGAGTATGGTCTAATTGATAAAGTATATACTTCACGTAGTGAAATAAAATAAGATTATGTACGTTTTGCCTGAAGTTGACTATTATCGGATTAGGTCTAAATTAGATAAAATAGACTTTAATACTTATTTTGCTGAGGCTGTTCTCGACGGTAAAGCCTCAGGTGTTGTTTATGTTGATGATTTGAGTTCTCCGCAAATTAGCTACATCGTACATTCGTATGGGATGTCGCTGCTGTTTGGAAATCATGAGAATATTAATTTTAACCAATGGTTAAAACAACTATGGCTATCATCTGATTTTAAACAAGATGAGTATCTGCAGGTTTATCCATCAGCATGGGAAGATGAATTATCATCTTTGTTGGATGGCATTCTTGTTGGTTGTGACGATGCCTCTGGTGAAAGTAAACTGGCTAAAGTAATCAAACATGTTCGGGTGAATTTTAAATTTAATCAATCACGATATAATTTATTTGCAGAAGATATTAATTGGTCAAAACATGATTTACGAGAATTTAAATTTTCGCAATTCGGACTCTTCAAGGGAAGTGTAATACCTAGATTATTCTGGTTAAATGAAGAGATTTTTACAAAGCATGCCAAAGCATTTGCTATTTATTGTGACCAACAACTAGCTGCGGTATCATTTGCTTCTTGCCGCGATGATAATGTTCTAGAGCTAGGAATAGAAACAGGTGGAAAATTTCGTGGTAAAGGACTAGCCAAAATTGTTTGTGCAAGATTAATTAATTATTCTCTAGAACAAAACTTAGAACCAGTGTGGGCATGTCGTAAAGGTAATATTGGTTCTTATAACTTAGCATTGAGTCTAGGATTCGAAGTTACTCGTGAGTTAGCGTATTATCAAATAAAAAGTAGTATAGAATAAATATTAAAGTAGGTTAGTGATATGGCAATTAAAAAATGTTCGTTTTGTGGTAAAGCTGAAAGTCAGGTTAAACACCTGATTGCTGGTCAGCAAGGATATATTTGTAATGAGTGTATTAAAGCTTGTGGAGAAATTCTAAAATCAGCTCCAGATGCAGGGGATGTTGCAGCACAAGTAGAAGCTGAAGAAGTTGAAAAACCAATTCCAAAGCCTAAAGAAATTGCAGCTGAATTAGATAAATACGTAATTGGGCAGGAGCAAGCGAAGAAGGTATTGGCGGTTGCGGTATATAACCATTTTCATCGTGTACGCGATACTTTGGCAGATGATCAGGATGTTGAGTTAGCTAAGAGTAATATTTTATTAATCGGACCAACTGGTTCTGGTAAAACGTTGCTTGCGCAAACCTTGGCACGTTTTTTAGATGTGCCATTTGCAATTGCTGATGCAACGACTCTTACAGAAGCTGGTTATGTTGGTGATGATGTCGAAAATGTACTAACACGTTTATTGCAAAATTGTGATTATGATGTTGAAAAAGCTCGTCATGGAATTATTTACATCGATGAAATAGATAAAATTTCACGCCGCAGTGAGAATCCATCAATTACGCGTGATGTATCAGGCGAGGGCGTGCAACAAGCATTGTTAAAATTAATCGAAGGTACAGTTGCCAATGTTCCACCGCAAGGCGGGCGCAAACACCCTGGTAAAGAAATGATTCAACTTGATACTAGTGAAATATTGTTTATTTGTGGTGGTGCTTTCTCTGGGTTGGAAAAAATTATCCAAATGCGGAGTGAAAAATCGGGTATTGGTTTTGCTGCGCAAGTTTCAAGTAAGTCAGATGTTGCCAACAAAGATATTTTTCTTAAAGATACTGAACCAGGGGATTTAGTTAAATTTGGTCTGATTCCTGAATTTATTGGGCGTTTACCAGTACATGCTATTTTACGTGAGTTGGATGAAGAAGCATTGATGCAAATTTTGACTGAGCCTAAAAATGCTTTGCTCAAACAATATAAAAAATTGTTTGCCAAGAACGAGGTTGAGCTTAATTTTGAATCAGATGCATTGAAAGAAGTTGCTAAATTGGCATTAGCGCGTAAAACTGGAGCTCGTGGTTTACGTTCGATTTTAGAAAACTTACTGTTAGACACTATGTACGAATTGCCTAGCCAGACAGATGTTAAAAAAGTAACTATCAATGCAGATGTTGTCGCGGGTAAAATTAGCCCATTAGTCACGCACTCTGCTTCTTAGAGCATTAATTGTCTCGAAAAACTTGACTGCTCGTTTACAAGCTCGTCACAATGCTTCTCATGTAACTACTTTGCATTGTGTCGAGCCTCTTACTTCATGATGTGCCAGTTAATGGGTTAATAATTCGAATAAAATTATAACCGCTGAGCAAATTTTGTAATATAAGCTTTAATTTTGTGTAACATTTAAAAGTGATGCATTATGAAAAAAAAATTATTATGGGCTGTTGCTGTTCCTTGTTGGGTTTATGCTAATAATAATTTTGTAGATCAAATAAAGAATAGCATCCAACGCCCAGTCATTAGTTCGGTTGCACCATCACTTAAAAATCATTATACACTAATTGATTATCATCAAATTAATCTTGCTAACGGAAAATTTGCACGCGATTATAAATTATTATTACAGGATAATAGCAACAATCAAACGGTTGAAATCGACAATCAACAAGTTATTGCATTGCCAACATGGTCTCCCAATGGCACTGATTATGCCTATATAGGCTGCAAAAATGACAATTGTAATTTAATTGTCCGAAACTTGAGTAATGAGCATCGTTCGATTGCGCTCGACATGGATGTAAATGCTTTGAAGTGGTCAGCAGATGGTAAAAGCATCTATCTTTTGGCAACTGCTAATACGACTCCAACTAGCAATAGTCCGTACAGCGAATTTTATCAAGACACAACCATTTCTAATGAAAATCCACAGATTTACGTGATAAATAATGTTACAACTAATACAATTTCAATCGCAAAACTAAAAGGACTCAAGGATAACATTTATTCATTTGATATGCCAACAATTGATGCTGGATTTGACATAAACGGCGAATTATTGGCTTACGCACATATTCCCTGCAACAGTGATCAGTGCAATAACCATGGACACATTTCGATAGTGAATTTAAAAACTCAACAATATCTCTCTATCCCATATTTGGAGAAAAATGTTGCTGTCGATCCTAAATTTTCACCAGATGGTAAATATCTAGCATTTCGTCAACAATTGGAATCCAAAAATAAAGTCATCAATAACATTTCTTATTCGGGTAAGATTTGTATCTTAAATTTAACAACGCAACAAGTTAATTGTCCAGCTAAGCAATACACCCAGTCGCCAGTAATTCTCAATTGGTCGCGGGATGGACAAACTATCTTCATCTATGAACCATTTATTAAAACTACTGGTAGCCAAGTCTATGCAATCAATATTTTCCAACCTCAGCAACCGCCATTACAGCTTTCACAAGCCAAAGGCTGGCTAGACTTTTCTACCCTAAACGTTAGTTATGATAATTATCTGGGATTTGGCTTTGAAAATAATAATAAACCTCAAGAAGCTTACGTTGCCAGTCTGGAACTCTGGAACCCGCAAAAAATCAGCAACTTACAAGAGCATAATTTATCGCAAAATTTAGGCACGATGGAAACTATACAGTGGAAGTCTTATGATGGGTTGAATATTCAAGGTGTATTGATTAAACCACAAAATTATGACAACAAGAGAAAATATCCATTATTGGTAATGGGTAAAGGTGGACCAAGCGGCGCATGGTCTGAACGCTATCTCGGAGGATGTTTTGGCATTGGTGAGAAAGTTTTCCCAGCATGCTGGCAATCTCTTCTCAATCAAGGTTTTGTTATTTTGTTACCAAATTACCGAGGTTCTAGCGGGTATGGGGTGGATTTTGTAGGTGCCAACTATAAAAATTTCAACAAGTCCTATGATGATATTATGTCTGGTGTCGATTATTTAATTAACCAAAATATTGCCGATAAAAATCATTTAGCACTATGGGGGTGGAGTTATGATGGCTATACAACAGCGTGGATATTGGGGCATACTAATAGATTCAAAGTTGCTGTGATGGGGGATGGACTGACGGATTTACTCTCATTTGCCAACACCAGTGATAGCCGATTTTATCTAAGTGGTTTCTATGGAGAGGATTATTTGCTTGCATCAAGCAAATACTTAAATGATAGCCCAATAATATATGCGAATAAATTTACAACACCATTACTGATAATCCATGGTGAAAGTGATGATCGAGTACCGTATTCACAAGCGCTAGAGCTCTTTAATGCTTTGCAATTGTACCATAAAAAGGTAAAATTTATTTTATTACCTAGAACTGGTCATGTTCCTACTGAACCAAATGTTATTTATAAATTAAATCAAGATGTTGGTGAATGGTTGCAACAAGCATTAGATTAATTTATTTAGTAATGAACCTATGTCTTATCTAATTTTTAAGTATTTGTAAAATTATGTTATTTCAAATCAGACAAGCCTTTAAAGCTCGTAGAGGGATAAAAATACACTATTGGCAGGCAAAACTGGTCATAATAATAACAATATTATTTTTGTTGTTAAATATTGCGGATATGTATCAGTTTAATTTTATTACTGGCAAATCTCGCCTAATTTACCTGCTTTTCGCCTTAATCATTACAGGTATAAGTATTATTTGTGGCTGGTTACAGATCCGTAATAAAATAAGATTACTTGAAAATAATGTAATTTTATATCGTGATGGCGGTTACTTTTGGATAATTCTAGTATTAGTTTTAGCTTATTTTTTATTTCCAGCGCTTGATGAATTACATGACTCTATCTACACTAACATACTGGAAATTATAGTTGGCGGTTTAGTCCTAGGAAGATTTTTATGTTGCTATTCTAAAATATTTCGGAATAAATGTAAATCTTGTCAAGTAGAGAAATAAAATATTGCATGACTATAATATCCATAGGGTTAATTTTGGCTTTAAATCAGTCGTGTTTTTATAATAACATTAATTATTTAAAGTGTAGAGAAATAGACTAAGCTATATTCTAATTTTATCTTATTGATAAAGAGTGATAATATACGGTGTATGAAATTTTAAGGAGCTCCAAATTAAAGCTTTATTTTGGAAAATTTGCAATAAATTAAATAAATATATTGCTAAACCACGAATGGTGCTTGGTTATACATCTGCAACTGGTAGACATCTTCCGCTAACGCGAATAAGCAATTCAGTAGATATTGTCTATCCGCAAAACTTAGAAATAGCGAATAATGTTTTTGTTTGGCATCACTCGATTTTGGAATGTAGTAACAGAATTACAATTGAGGAAGGGTGCCAGATTGGTGCTTATGTCTTGATTGCTTCTCATTCTTCCCATATGGCGATTCGCTTATATGGACATCATTATATTGAACATAATGGTAAACATCTTGCTTATGTCAAAGGTGCAGTAAAAATTGGTAAATTTACTTTTGTTGGACCGCATAGCGTAATTATGCCAGGTACCACGATAGGTAAAGGTTCGATTGTTTCTGCTTATAGCATGGTTAAAGGTGAATTTCCCGATTTTTCGGTGATTGCAGGAAATCCAGCTAAAGTGGTTGGTGATACCCGTGAAATAGATGCTAAAATGTTGGCTAAATATCCTGAGTTACAAAATTACTATGATGAGTGGGCAAAAGAGTAACAATGAAAAAATTAGTTATAATTGGCTCTAACTCAATACATTGCAAGCGTTATATTGCTGGAGTTTTAGCATGCAAGCGCTTTGAGGTAAGTATAATTACCAATCAAGCTATGAGTGAGTTTATCTCAACACCGCAGGTTGTAGTAAATTTTGCATTAACTAATCTCAAGGCAGTCAAGCAAATTCGTCGTGAATTAGCTATAATTAATCCAGATATAGTACATATCCATCAGGCAAATAGCTATGCATGGCACAGCCTACGTGCGATAGCAAAACTTAAATTACGCCCAAAAGTCATCTTGACTGCTTGGGGTTCTGATGTGCTGATATTGCCAGAGCGTAGTCGTTTAATGCGCAAAATGGTTGAATATAACCTACGTAATGCAGATATTATTACTGCTGATTCATTATTTATGTCTGCTAAAATTTCACAATTATTAGGCGAGGTATCACGTCCTATTCACACGCTTAATTTTGGTATTCAGTATCTACCTGCTAAGATTAATTTGGTAAAAAATAAACAGAAAATTATTCTCTCGAATCGTCTACACAAGCCACTTTACCAGATTGATAAGATTGTTCATGCCTTTGCTAATTTGGTAAATAACCAGCTGATTGATAGTCAATATAAGCTTGTAATTGCTGCTGCTGGAGAAGAAACGCCACATCTGCAAGCATTGACTACTAGCTTAGGTGTTGCTTCACGTGTTGAGTTTACTGGTATGCTAGCTTATGAGCAATTAGTTGAATATTATCGTTGCGCACAAGTATTTGTCTCTGTGCCGCAAAGTGATGGTACCGCTTCTAGTTTGTTGGAAGCAATGGCATACGGCTGTATTCCGGTATTATCCAATCTTCCAGCCAATTTAGAGTGGGTGTTAGATCAAATTAATGGCTTTATTGCACCAGAGCTTAGTCAGCTGCAACAACAGGTTTTAGCGGCAATTAATTTAAGCGCGAAGATTGAGAGTTATCAAGCATTATATGACTTTAATTATCAATGTATTCAGCGTAAAGCTAGTGCTAAGGTTAATATGGCTAGATTCATTGAATTGTATGATTCAAAATGATTGCCAAAATTTTAGCTAAATTACGTGGCGATTTTGTCATTGTTCTGGTGGCAAATATTTTTTCCTATTTTATTACCTTTAGTGCATCAGTGATTTATGTCCGCTTATTAGGCAAGACGGAGTTTGGTCTATACACGTTTGCCTTTGGTATTGTCTCTTTTTTTCTACTGGTGAATGGGTTTGGTGCCGCTAGCGGGGTACTACAATATGTCAGTCGCGCTAAAGATGACCAGGAGCGCCTAGGATACCTCAAATTTGCTTTTCGCAGTGGTTCTACGTTTAATCTGTTAGTTGGCATATTGATTATTATTTATGCATTAGTTACACCATTACCAATTCCTGCAGCTAAACCCATCTTATTGTCGATGGCACTATTTCCAATTGGTCGACTCTATATAGATATTTTCCAAGCCTATCTACGAGCTAAGCAACACAATCGTCTGCAGGCTAATTTTCTAATAATTAATAACTGCGTACTATTAATCGTCAACGTGTGTGGTGTAATCTTTTTCAAGCTTTATGGCCTAGTTTATTTTACCTATTTGGGCTATCTAATCATGTTTGCTTATTCAAGTTACAAATTTAAACTGCCGACTCTCTGGGGTAAGATTGATTATAAACTTTTGCAAATTCGTCAATTTATAAGTTACTCATTTTTTACTACCTTGTCTAATGCTTTTTCTGGATTACTTTTTGTCCTTGATACTGTGATTATTAGTTATGTAGTCAAAAATCCGCAAATTTTGGCAAGTTATCGAGTAGCAACGATGATTCCTTTTGCCATTAATTTTATTCCCAATATTGCAATAAACTATTACTACCCTGAATTTGCCAAAAATGCTCATGATCCAGCTAAAATTCGTCAGTTATCGCGGTTTGTAAGCCAGCGGATGTTTATTTTTAGTGCGTTGGTTAGTTTGATTTTGATTATTGCAGCAAAACCATTGATTTTGACTATTTTTGGTAGTAGCTATCAAGATAGTGTCTTACCATTTCAGATCATTAGCTTTGGTTATTGGATTATTGCTACTTTCAGGACGGTTAATGGTAATATTTTAGCGGCATTAGGCAAAGCAAAATTAAGTTTTTATTTAACCTTTATTATTTTACTCGTAAATATTATCACTACTTATTATCTGGTGTTAAAATATTCCATGAATGGAGCAGCATTAGCTATAGTTGTCATGTATACTTTTTCATCAATAGTTGGCTATATAACTTTAAAATTGGTTTTACGAGATTTGGAGCATTAAATGACTAAATTTTATGATTTGTCGAGTTTAGAGATAAAGAATGAGTTAATTACTATTCGTCGTTATCGTGAAGGCGATTTTGCTGGGCTTGAAGCAATATTTGAGCAAGAGTTTTTTACTTGGTTTTTTTCAGCATATCAAAATTGTCGTGAATTTGTTCAAGAGAAAATGGCAGATTACGAAAGAGGAAATCTGGTAATGTTGGTAATTATTGATAATCAAACCCAACATATTATTGGAACCAGTTCTTTATACGATATTAGTTTTCGTCATAAGCGCATTGAAATGGGCTCAAGCTGGCTGGCGCGCGCATATCAGGGCACACAGTATAATGCTCTTGCTAAATTTCTGCTAATTAATTATTTATTAAATACCTTAGAGTTTAATCGTATTCAGTGGAAGACTGATGCTTTAAATATAAAATCAAAAACTGCAATGTTAAAATTAGGTTTTGTTTACGAAGGAACATTACGTCGCCATGCGATAACTTATAGTGGACGTGTCCGTGATTCTCTGGTGTTTGCAGTAACCGATATCGATTGGCAGCATGTAAGTGTAATCATGCAAGAGCGAATTAAAAAAAAATCGCTCATTATGGTACAAAAATAATTGATTTTTATTGAAGTCGTTTTTGTCCAACGTTGTTTATTTTATTCCAGAGCAACAAAACTAAAAATGCAACACCGACGCCTGATAGAGAATTCATTACTTTCAGGCTTAAATAAATATAACTACTACCATTTTCCAATGCTGTTGACACACAGGTAACGGCTAATATCATTAATCCGCTGTTAATGACCTGTAGATGTAGACGTGGTTTAATACTGATTTCAAAACTACAAATCAGGCTAATCAGTAAAAATATCCAAATTAGTATTGCGCTTATATCTTGATGTCCATTTAATCCATAAACTAGCAATGATGCTAATGGCCATGCGGTGATTGATCCGATAGCAATACCTCTAATTGCACGTAAACTAGCATCAAAATCATTACGTTGCAGGCAAGCAATTGCGCTAACTACAGCCCAGTTTGGCTTGATGTCATTGAATTTTGAGCATAGTGCATAGAGTAATGCAGCAGTAATTGATCCTCGGATTGCTAAGCGTACTTCAGGGAGTTTAATATTAAACCATGTCTTAAATGGTATTTTCAAGACTCTATGGTAACGCATTTCGGCTTGATGTTGTGCTGTTGTATTTAAGAGTCTAAGCGCTAAGTTTAAGATTACTTGAGCCTCAATATAAGCAATTGCAGTTGCTATAATCTTTAGGTAAAATGGATAATTGGTAAAGGTCGTGCCAATTAACAATGCCTGAAGGTACATCCATAAATTTGCACTTTTATGATAGCCATTATCTTTGAGAATAAAAAACGCATAAGTAAAGAAAAAAATTAAGCAAATATAGAGTAGATGACTACCTTCAATTAACATTGAGATCAGATAAAAGATCATTACGCTTATAAAATGATTTAAAATATTTCGATCAAAGAAGCTGGGGCTTTTAGCGTTGTACATGCCAATAAATGCTAATACGGCAAATTCAATCCAAATAAAAATATAATTACCTGTACTTGCAAATAAGCCAACATTTATAATGAATGCGCATGATTGAGCATAAATGTTGGCACGAAACTCACTGCGAATTGAGGGGAGTACTGAACTACTAGTCATTATTTACAACTTCGACCCGCTGTGTGGTTTGTGGGGTTGCGATTGAATTTTCCTTAAATAACTTCACAATTTGCATGTAAATATAGTTTCCTGCCTCAACGACATAGCTAGGCTGCTCTACCCAATAATATCCCTTTACTTCTAAGCCATTATCAACGAGCTTGGTAATCATTACGGCTGCTTTGTCAGAAATTGTATTTGGTGCACTTTGAATTGCCTGCTTAATCAATTCTAGTGCTTGATTAATATTAATCTTATCACTGATTGTCAGTAATATTTCTGAGCGTATACGTTTGCTGGAGTAAGACTGATTTTGAATACTGTTAGTGATAAATGTTTCATTTGGAATTAAAACTTCGGTACCATCAAAACGTTCCAGAACAACGTAACGTGTAGTAATCTTAGTAACTAAACCACCATTGTTGTCTAAAATAAGACGGTCACCAACTTTAATTGATCGATCCAGCAAGATGATAAAACCACTCAGAAAATTACTGGCAATTTTTTGTAAACCAAAACCAAGACCGACACCTAATGCACCACCAAAAACTGATAATGCTGTTATATCTATCCCTATAATTGGCAGTGTAATCATTGCGGCTAAGATAAAAATAACAATCTTACTAACCCGAATCATGATTTGGCGAATATTAGTATCCATTTGTTGAATATGATTTATTTTGCGTTCGCTATAGCTATTAAGCAATCTTGCCACAATAACAATGATAATGAGTGTAACTAGTGCATGGAGCATATCCCAGATTGATAGCTGAGCACTCTTTCCGAAGTGGATGGTAATATTATCCAGTAGGTAGATTATGTCATCATTCGCATCTGTTATCATAATCAGTGCCGTTATCCATAACAATATCTTAATAAATTTGCTTAACAAAGCTGTATAATGGCGTTTGGCAAATACGTAATTAACTAATAGATTAGCGAGGTTTATTACTATTGCAAAGCTGAATAATTTTAAGAAAAATATGATTAGAAGGCTTTTAGGCTCATTAAGAATCATGTCGATTAAATTCAGAATAATTAATCCCAGTGTAACCAGAAAAGGGAATACTGTTGATCTAATTATATTTTGGGCAACGGTAGCTCGCTTCAATCGATTATGAATAATTTTTGTTATCAACAACGCCAAAATTGAGATTATAGCGATTGATGCTATATAAATTAAGGTGTTATCAGCATTAATAATTAAATTGAACTTAGTTTGTAATAGCTTAAAGTAATCGGATAATTTATTCATATTGTTCATGTTTGCGCGTATTATTTTCAAAAAATGTGAGTATGTAATTATAACACGCATCAATAAAGGGTGTTGTGGAGGGGGTAAAACTCTCAAAGTGTTTTATGTAAAACAAGAGGTTGATGAATAGCAGGCATTGTTTAAATTGACTTAAAATGATGCTTTTAATCGTACTCGATATGTGGATAAGCTTAAACATAATTGATTAAGCTGTGATATAATCTTTGATTATCATATGTTAATTTTTAAGGAAGTCTTAGGATGGCTGTTGAAGTAGTAAGTGCTTTGGAACGCAAAGTAAATTTTAATGTAAGCAAAGAAGTCGTTAACTCTCAAGTTGCCGAGCAGTTAAAAAAATATGCCCGTCAAGCTAAAGTTCAGGGTTTTCGCCCAGGTAAAGCACCGAAACACATCGTTGAACAAATGTACGGTGGTAAAGCTTATGAAGATGCATTGAATGAACAATTAAACAAAAAGTTTGTTGATCAATTAGTAGAGCACAAGTTAAACATAGTGGGTTATCCTAAATTTGACTTGACTTCTAGTGAAGGTGAAGAGTTCATTTTTGCTGCTTCGTTTGAAGTTATGCCAGAAGTTAAACTTGGCGATTTAGCGAGTAAAGAAGTTGAAAGACCAATATGTGTCTTATCTGATAAAGACGTTGAGACGACAATTGATATTTTACGCAAACAACGTGCAACTCATGTTGTATCAGAAGGCGCTGCTGCTGAAAATGGCGACAAAGTAACAATTGACTTTTTAGGTAAGGTTGATGGCGTTGAATTTGATGGTGGTAAAGCCGAAGATTATCCATTTGTTTTAGGTCAAGGCTGGATGTTGCCTGATTTTGAAACGGGTGTACAAGGTATGAAAGCTGGCGAAAGCAAAGATGTAAATGTTAATTTCCCTGAGAGTTATCATGCAGAAAACTTAAAAGGTAAAACAGCAGTTTTTACTATCACAGTTAAAGAAGTTGCTAAACAAGAATTACCTGAATTAACGCCTGAATTTGTCAAAACTCTAGGTGTTGAAGATGGTACCGAAGCTAGCTTACGTACTGAAATTAAAGAAAATCTACAGCGTGAAGTTGATCGTCGCTTAAAAATTAAAGCACGTGATAATGCATTGCAAGCTTTATCTGAAGTATCTCCATTAGAAGTTCCTGGTGCATTGGTTCATGATGAAATTCATAACATGATGAAAAATGCTGAAGAAAATATGAAGAAACAAGGTTACAAAGCAGATCAAATTAATCTTACTCATGAGATGTTTGAAAAAGATGCTAAAAACATGGTGACATTACGTTTGTTAGTGCAAGAATTTATCAAAGAAAATTCAATTACAGCTTCTGATGATGAAGTTAAAAAAGTAGTTGAAGATATGGCTTCAATGTATGAAGACCCAACCGATTATCTTGCTTGGTATTTCCAAGATGAGCAACGTGTAAATAATGCAAAAGCAATGGCAATGGAACAAAAAGTTACTGATAGTATTTATGCTAAGGCACAAGCTAAAGAAACTGCTATGAGCTATGAAGACATTATGAAAATGCAAGTTCAATACTAATTATCATTAAGCCCCGCCGTATAGTCGTGGGCTTTTTTTATTTATTATAATCTTTGTAGAGGTTGATATGATTAAACATGTAGTACTATTATCTTTTGCAGCTAATGTTTCTGAAGAAAAAATTAATAATGCTCTTGAAAAGTTAGGTAGTTTGCGTCAAAAAGAAATTCCTCAAATTAAGAGCTTCAGTTTTGGTAAAAATATTAGTCCCGAAGATCAGAGCAATGGCTTTAATTATGTATTCATTATGGATTTTGCCAATGAAGCAGATCGCGATGTTTATTTAACACATAAACAGCATACTGAAGTTGCAAATAAAGATGTTTTGCCTTTGCTGGCAGATGGTTTTAACTCTGTGGCAGTGGTTGACTATAAAGTGTGATATGAGTAAATACTAATGATACACTGTCCAATTATCATTGTCGGTGGTGGTCCGGTTGGACTATCATTGGCTTTGGAACTTGCTAAGCAAGGTAAAAATATCACAGTTATTGATCAAGGGCTAGATAAACGTTCAGATGGGCGGGTTCTGGCTCTTGCCATTTCCTCCCAACAGTTCTTGGCTAAATTAGATGCTTGGCCACATGATCAAGTTACCGCAATAGATTGCGTTGAAATTTCTCATCATGGCTTGGGAATTAGCCAGATTACCGCTGAGTCAGTTGATTTAGAACATTTAGGTTATACTGTTCGCTATAGCGATGTCTGTCAAGCTGCTCTGGCTCAAGTTAGTCAAAATAAACATATTCGTCTTATTCATGCAGAAGTTACAAGTGTAGATGATGGTACAGAATATGCTACTATTTGTTACCGCGAAGCAGATGGCGTATCTGAGCAAATTATTACTGCAGATCTATTAATCATGGCAGAAGGTGGTAAGCTTCTGAATGATTATCCCAAAAAAATAAAACATGACTATCAGCAAATGGCATTAGTAGCTGAAATTAAAACGGCGAAGCCAAATGAAGGTAGAGCTTACGAACGATTTGCTGGAAGCGGACCCTTAGTGTTGCTCCCGTTTAATGACAATTTTGTCATGGTATGGTCATTGCCCACAGAACAAGCGCAACAATTGCAAACTGATGAATCAAGTCTGATTGAGCTGTTGAATCGCGAATTTACCAATCGTTTAGGTGGAGCAACGCTTTTGTCTAAACCTGTCTGCTTTCCACTTAAACTAACTCAAACTAAAAAACGTGTATTTAGACGTATGATCTTGATCGGAAACTCGGCTCAAATAGTGCATCCAGTGTCCGCGCAAGGCTTGAATCTTGGACTGCGTGATGTTCAGGTTTTAAGTGGGGTTTTGGCAAAAAATAGCAAGATTGAAATTACGGATGTGGCAGTTTTTGATAAACTTCGTGATAAAGATGCTATGGCAGTAATTAATTTTACCCATTTTCTAGCAACTAAACTCGAGTCTAAGAGTAAAATAGTTGGGCATTTGCGTGGTGCTGGAATAATCGCCTTAAGTAACATGCCTCCAGTGCAAAATTTTGTTGCGCGGAGCTTGATTTTTGGAGTCTAAATCTATTATGTATGATATTGCTGTAGTTGGTGGAGGTTTGGTTGGTGCTGCTTTTGCGCTTGATCTAACGCGCCAAAACCCGAAGCTCAGAATAATTCTAATTGAACGAAATCAGCCAGATTTTAGCCATAATCAAGATGGTTTTGATAATAAAATTTATGCACTATCGCCTAAAAATTATCAGCATTTACAAATGCTAACCTCTGGTTTAGATGGAAAAAGGGTGGGGACGATTGAAGCGATGGATGTTCGCGGTAATCATGGTGGTAAAATTGAATTTGATCAGCATGATTGTCGTGGTAACTATTTGGCGAAAATTGTCGAATACCGTAATTTGCATCAAGCGGTTTATCGTGAATTAAGCAATTATAATAATGTTGAGTTTAAATTTACTAGTTTAGCTAAAGTTGAGAATGAATCCGAACTAGTTTCACTGTATGAAATAGATGGTAGTAAGCTGGAAGCTAGATGGCTGGTAGCAGCGGATGGTGCAAATTCTTTTGTTCGCCAGCAGGTTGGATTTGATTTAGAGGAAATTCCTTATTATCAATCTGGTGTAGTTGCTAATTTTCGTTGTGAGCATGATCATCAGAATATTGCGCGCCAGTGGTTTTTGGGCGAGGGTGTCTTAGCATACTTACCGTTGCCGAATCAGCAGATTTCAATCGTCTGGTCAAGTAATGAGCCAGATGCTTTATTAAAACTAACAGCAGATGAGTTATGCTCCATGGTTGCAGAAGCTGGACAGTATAGTTTAGGTAAATTAGAGTTAATTACCCCAGCGCAAGCCTTTCCGCTTAAATTAAATTTGATTGAAAATTTTTATGCGGGAAGAGTTGTCCTAATTGGTGATGCAGCACATACGATTCATCCTTTGGCAGGGCAAGGAGTTAATTTGGGCTTTGGTGATGCTTGGGAATTAGCTCAATTATTGGCAACTGGGGTTGAGAATTTAAACCCTGCTGAACTCGCTCGCTATAATTATAACCGTCTGGCAGAGGTTAGGAAAATGCAAATGACCTGTCATATGTTGCACCGTTTATTCCATAATCGCTTGCCTGTAGTTGATAAATTGCGTAATTTTGGGCTTAATTTAGTAAATCAAATAGCACCACTTAAAAAAATGATGATTAGTTCCGCAATAAATTATTAGAAAATTTTTGGTGATGCTGCTATAATACAACACTGCGATTGTTTATATTTTTGAAATGAAAGATCTTATGAAAAAATTACTCCTTGGTTTAATGGTGAGCGTGGCGTTGGTTGCTTGTAATAATACATCTAATTCTGCATCAGGTGCAAGTGTTACCCCTGATCAAATTAAAGCAGATTTAGTTAAACAAGTTCCGGGATTAACTAAAGTAGATCAAGTTAATCCAACTAAAATTAGTGGACTATATGAAGTTGTTGTTGGTCGTAAAATATTTTATGTGTCAACAGATGGTAAATTAGCAGTATTTGGTAATATTGTTGACTTAGCAACCAAACAAAGCATTACTGAACAACGTATGCAAGATTTGGCTAAAGTTGATTTTAGCAAATTACCTCTTGATTTAGCAATTAAACAAGTTATTGGTGATGGTAGCCGTAAAATTGCGGTATTTACTGATCCAGATTGTCCTTATTGCAAAATGTTTGAAAAACAAGTTGTTCCTCAGTTAAATAATGTAACAGTTTATAGCTTCTTGTTCCCGTTGCCTATTCATCCAAATGCAGCATCTGATTCTAAGAAGATTTGGTGTAGTAAAGACCGTGTAGCAACATGGGCAGCTTGGATGCAAAAAGATACTCCATTACCAGCTAATACTTCATGTGATACTTCAGCACTTGATAAAGTAATGAAGCTTGGTACTGATGTTGTTCAAGTTGATGGTACTCCAACTATCGTTTTAGAAAATGGTCAGATTTTGCCAGGTATGCTACCAGCAGATCAACTAAATGCTAAATTAGATGAAATTTCTGGTAAAGCCCCTGCTGCGTCTGCTCCTGTTTCTGCAGCACCAGCTCCAGCAGCTTCTGCTCCTGAGGCATCAGCTGCTAAATAGTGATTGTTGATTTATGACAGGCTTGTTGATTCTGACAAGCCTGTTTTTATTTGGAAGGTTAAAGATATGAAAAAATTAGTCCAAGCAAGTCTAATTGCTTGTTTAAGTTTAAGCTGTGCTGTTGCAACAGCCGCATCGGTAAGTGATTCAACAGCTGCTACGATTACTAAAAATTTGAAAGCTAATCTACCAGACTTAGCGATAGATAAAATTGAATCAACGCCACTTCCTGGTATTTATGAAATTGATTCAGGACGTAAGGTTTTTTATGTTGATGCTAGCGGGAATTACGCACTCATTGGTAATCTTCTTGATTTAACTACTAAAACTAGCTTGACTGAGCAACGATCAAATGACTTAAATCAAATTGACTGGAAAAAACTGCCAACTGATATAGCTATTACGCGGGTTAAAGGTAATGGGACTAATAAAATTGCGATTTTTACGGATCCTGATTGTCCTTTCTGCAAGCGTCTTGAGGCAGAAACAACTAGTAAGCTAAAAGATGTAACAATTTATTACTATCTGTTTCCATTAGCAATTCATCCAAATGCAGCGAGTGACTCTAAGAAAATTTTGTGTGCAGAAAATCCAGAGAGTGCAATGGTAGGATTTATGGCACATGGGCAAGGACTTGGTAAAAATGCTACTTGTGATAATGGTAAGAAGTTAACCCAAATGCAAGAAATTGGTACTAATTTAGTTCAGGTAACTGGTACGCCAACAATAGTATTGCCCAATGGTAGAATTGTTTCGGGGCTAGTTCCTGCAGATGCATTAAGCAGAATGATTGATCAAAATCAAGCTGAGTCAATAATAACTACAGCGAAAAAATAAATAGTAGGAGTAATGTTGCAGATTAGTCTTAGCATATAAAATTAAGCATGTCAATCGCCATTTTTGGCGATTGTGCATAAATCTTAGATTATAATAAAATATACTATAGTTCATATTTATAGTTGGAAAGCATTTTTAATGAATGCTTTTTTTATTAATTTCTAAGGATGATGTGTAATGCAACATGGTAAACTTACAACATGGTTAATGCTGCTTCTCGCTGTCACGATGGCGGGATGTAGTGGCAGCGGTAGTACCAGTACAAAGCCAACTAATGGTGGCGGTAATACTGGTAATCTGCAAAAACTCACTATGACAGCACCCAGCTCTTTACCAGCTGGAGTTGCTATAAGCGTGCCAATTGTCGTGACTAATAACGATAGCACAACTGTTAATAACCTGAACTATGCAATTGACAGTAGCAGCAATACTACTGGTGGCGCGATAACTTTTGAATCAGCAAGTGCTGCTTCATGTCGGGTGATAGCACCTAAAGCCAGTTGTACCCTGATGGCAGACATTGCTGCCACACCAGCGTCTCACCCTGGTAGCTTTAATGTTGCAACTAGCCAAGGTGCTGTTGCGTCTGTTTCTAAAGGAGTAACTGCTTCAAGCGTACTTTCGGTAGATGTCAATATTGGTCTGGTACAGTCTGCAAGCAATACCAGTAGCGGTGCCGATGGTTTAAGTCTCTACTACCCAAGTTCAGTTGTTGGAAATGCCGATGGCAGCACCCAAGTGATGGTAACTGCCGTAGTTACTTCTGCAAATGCTGGTTCATTCAATACTATCCAACTGGTTGATGGTAGTGGTAACCTACTTAATTACACAACTCTTAGTGGTAATAGCGGCAATGGAATGACCAACCTAGCATTGGGGAGTGTTGTTACTTTATTGGTTACAGTTCCTAGTGGTAGTAGCCAGCTTCAGTTTAAGGCACAAACAGCAAACAATGGAACTGTTGTTAGCACAGCGGCTAACTCAAATACAGTTATCGTAACTGATCCAACAGCAACAGTTGGGATTGTAAATATCCTGCCAAACTATTTTAATTTAACTACCAGCTATGAAAGCCAAATTATCACGGTAGCAAATAGCGGTAATGGTCCGATCAGTAGCTTAAGCTTTACTCCAAGCAGTCCATTGACTGAGCTAAGCAATAATTGTGCGGCAACTCTTGCAGCAGGAGCGAGCTGTCAATACGTCATAAAATTCAATAAAAATCTACCTCAAGCTGGTACCAGCGGTATCACAGTTAACTACAATAATGGCAGCAGTGCACAAAGTGCCACTGCTACGGTTAACTACACCGGAATTGATCCTGTAGCTGGTTTAACCATTAGCGGAGGTAATAACTCAAACTTTGACTTTACTACCCGTACCAGTACACCAACACAATCAGCGCTGGTTACCCTAACTAATACGGGTAACAGCAATGAAAGTAGTTTTAACTTTAATTCAACATCAGTACCTGACTTTACTACCAATACTACAGGTATTACTAATGCATGTACTCAAGCAACAGTATTAGCACCAACCGAGAGCTGTAGTGTTAATTTAGTCTATACTAACTCAACAGCAACTCCTACGACTACGGCAGTAGTTCCAGTAAGCTATACATTTGGGCAAAAAGGATTAACTGCAACAAGCAACATCCATATTACTTATCAGACCATTCAATCAACTGCGATTTTAGCTATTACGCCAAGTCCGGCATCATTCACGGGAATAGTTAATAATGGAGTTGACAGTTCATCACAAACCATCAATATTGCGAATAGTGGTGATGACACAGCAACAGCAATTACTCCAGCCATCTCGGGAACAAATTTAGCACTGTTTAGTGTCGACAGTACAGCAAGCATAGCCAATCCGTGCGGCAGTAGCATACTAGCTGGTGAAAGCTGTAATCTAAGTGTTAAATTTGGACCAGCAACTAGTGGCACAGCTGCAGGAAGCGAATCTGCCAATCTTGACATAACTTACACTCCGTATAACAGTGCATCGACTCCTAACACGAGCTCGGCTGCTTTAAGTGGGCAGGTAAGTGGTGCACAATCTGCAATCATAGAACAAGGTGTAGCAACACCGAGCGGTTTTGCTGGTGGTAATGGAGAATCCTCCGCAAGTGCTTATCAAGTACAACAAGTTCCAGTTGGTGGTGTGAGTACACCTTCTACATTAACCTATAGCATCACCAATACCGGAAGTGTGCCTGCAACTAATTTCTATATTGATGGCATGGCTAGTCAGGGATGGAGCTACACTGGTTGTGGTACACAAGCTATCCCAACAACGCTTAATGCCAATGGCGGAAACTGTATGTTAACCTTTACGTTAAATAAAGCTAACGTGGGTGCTGCTAATCTTGATTTAAGTTCGCTTACTATGCATTGGGTAGATCAAGATTCCCCATCTGGTCAACCGCAAGCCATGAATGGAATGGTTTATGCCAATGTCTATGTTGCACCAAGCATTGCGATTACGACTAATCCACCTAGTAATATTAGCACAGTACCCGGTGGAAGTTTTACTATGACTGCTAACTTAACTGGTGGCTATAACGTAGCAGCACAAACCATTAATGCAGCAACAACTGCTACTGGTGTAATTTTTACTAATAATAATTGTGTTTTAAATAGCCAGAACAACTATAGTTGCACCATCACAGCGCAAATAGAAAGTAATGCAATATTGCTCTCAGGGCAAACTGTGACCTTAACTGATAGTACAACTCCGCGTATGACACCTGCTCCGAATACAGTTACTTTTTCAATCGTCTTTTCCGCGCCTATTGGAGTCGCTTTGAATTCTACAGAAACATTTGCGTTTATTGTTAATTATGGTAATAGCACCGTAACGCAGTGTAGTGTAAGCGGTGGAGTCTTAAGTAGTTGTACTAATAGTGGTGCAACAGGTCTTTCAAAGCCTCGTGCAATTACCTTAAATTCTACAGGAACTATTGCGTTTATTACCAATGAAAACAATAACACCGTAACGCAGTGTAGTGTAAGCGGTGGAGTCTTAAGTAGTTGTACTAATAGTGGTGCAACAGGTCTTTCTCGCCCTAGTGGAATAGCTTTAAACTCTATAGGAGCAATTGGACTTGTTACTAATTGGACCAGTAAGAGTGTTGCGCTTTGTTCTGTAAATGGTGGGGTTTTAAGTAATTGTGCAAATAGTAGCGCAATTGCCTTAACTTCTCCTACAGGGATAACATTAAACTTAGATGGAACAACTGCGTTTATTACTAATTTTGAAAGTGCTACTGTAACGAAGTGTAGTATAAGTGGTAATACTTTGAGTAATTGTGCAGATAGCGGAGCAACAAATCTTGCAGGTCCTCAAGCAATTGCCTTGAATTCTACTGGAACATTCGCATTTATTACTAACGCCTTTAGCAATTTAGTAACGCGTTGTAGTGTAAATGGGGACATATTAAGCAACTGTATCGATAGCGGTGCAACCGTTCTTTCTGGTCCTCGTGGAATTAGCTTAAATTCTGCAGGAACATTTGCTTTTATTAGTAATTATAATAATGGTACTATAACGCAATGTAAAGTGAATGGTGGTACGTTAAGTAATTGTGCTAGGACTGGTACTCGATAAATATTGCTGGTACTATAATGTAAAGCCGCTGGATAGATAAACCAGCGGTTTTTATGTAAGGCTTAAACTTTAACGAAGCTGTTTTTAGGTATGACGTTAATCTCATAACGAGTAACTATAGTGATGTAACAGTCATGCGTATGGTTTTATTGTGTGCTAAGAATCTTTTCCCGACTAATTGATTTATCATAGTTCATTAGCACTTCACGATCAGCAATTTGAATACTTGATTCAGCTTGATTGACTATAATTTCTTCATGTGAACCAGCTAAGGTTAAATAATCCGTTTTCCTCTTATTTCCATGCGATTCTGCGGACAAGGCACTTATAATTGCTTTGTAGCTTGGCGTGCTTTTTAAGTATAGGTGAATCATGATTAGTTGATTTTGGTTGTTAAATTGCGCAATTGCAAATTTCACAGGGAAATTCACAAAATTAGGATAACTATTTTTGTTACTTGAACACACCGTATAATATTGGTTATGGTTGCATTGATTATAACCTTGAGCTTGTGCGTCAGAGAGTGTTGAATTAAGACTCAAACCATCATATTTGATCGTATAGTAATCATGTGATGTATTAACTGCCTCGCCATTAAATGGTGCGCGAGTAAGATTGATATGTGACCATTGAGTTTTAAGTAAATCGCTTGGCTGAATATCTGCAACAATTGCTAAATATATCTCAGCAAAAAAACAAACGCCGGCGGCAATAGCCAAAATACGTCCCAGATAAATTAGAACCTTGTTTTCATATTTGTTGTAAATAGAAAGAAGCTCTGGATCAGCTTGAGGATTAATAGAGTGTAGGATTTCTACTGCTTGAAGATTATTATAGCGCCTTACTTGTGAGCTGATTAAAAATAAATCTGCAATGGAAAGTATTGCTGGAATAAAGCTCCAGCAGAAAATAAGATATAATACACCAGCGATATTTTTGCGTAAATAAAATTTATGCCCACCAATTGCGCCAAGTAATAAGCATAGAATTAAGGCCGTACCTTGGCTACGGCGTTGAAGATTGTAGCGTTCGGTGAATAACAGTAGCTGTCCGCTGCTTAATAGTTGGTCACTCATACATATTCTTTCATGGTATACTTTAAACGTAAATTGTATCATTTTTTAGCTATGGTGGCTGGCAAAGCTAATAAAAAAACCCGGTAGTTTACCGGGTAGAGCGAAGTAAAAGCAGTTTATTTATAAGGTAATACTGCAATAACTTCAACTTCAACTAGTACATCACGAGGTAATCGAGCAACCTCAACACATGAACGTGCTGGTAAATTACGATCAAAATAACTTGCATAAACTTCATTGAAAGCAGCAAAATTATTCATATCAGATAAAAAACAAGTGGTTTTAATCAGATGATTCATATCTGTCCCAGCTTCAACCAGGATTGCCTCGATGTTTTTCATTACCTGATGTGTTTGGGTTTTAATGTCTTCACCAGCTAAGACTCCATCTTTGTCAAGTGGAATTTGACCGGAAGTATAAATTAAGTTTCCATATTGATTTGCTTGAACATAAGGGCCAATTGCCTGAGGGGCAAGTTTAGTATTGATAGATTTCATTGAGTACTCCATTTAGGTTTAATTTCAGTCGTAATTATACAACAAAAGCCTAGTACGCTCGCAATTCGATTAAATTTTGTGTTACGATAATGGCTAATGTTGCTTTGTTATAATTTATTAATCAATCATAAGAGGAGATTATATGCATAAGATAAATTTACTATTAATTTTAGGAGTTGTATCTGGTTTGACATTTGCCGCAGATGATATCACTGTTGTTGCATTAAATGATTTTCATGGGCAAATGGTTGCAAATAAATCAATGGTCGGTGCTGGAAAGATTAGTACATTTTTACAAAATTTTCGGAAGCAATATCCCAATACGGTAGTAGTTCTAGCTGGTGATAATTATCAGGGAACTGCTATTTCCAATATTTCTCTAGGGCAAGTTGATAATGAATTCTTTAACTATATTGGCGTTAAATATTCAGCGCTAGGGAATCATGATTTTGATTATGGACAGGCTGTATTTGAATCGTGGGCACAGACTAATCAATTTCCATTTTTAGCTGCCAATGTAATTAATGCAAGTGATGGTTCAATTTTTAAATATGCGGAGCCTTATGGCGAATTGGCTTTACCAAGCGGTAAAAAAATTGCTTTTATTGGCTTGGCAACTTTAGAGACTCCCGCTACTACTGGAATCAGCAATATCGAAGGCTTGAAATTTACCAATCCAGTCTCAAGTGCTAATCAATGGGTTAAGTTTTTAAATTCAGCGGTTAATAAACAGGGTAAACCAGATAGTATAATCCTACTTACACATATTCCAAGTGAGCAAAAGTCATCTGGTGAAATTAGTTATGAGCAAAATAGTCAATTAAAAAATAGTGAAATTGGTGCACTAACGCATGATGTTAATGGTATTAGTGCAGTTATATCAGCACATAGCCATCAGAACGTTTCTGGATTCTTAAATAATGTGGCGGTGGTTCAAGGAGCAAGTCAGGGTAAAGATGTTAGTGTTTTACATTATGATTGTCATACTACAAAAGTTTGTCAGGTAACTCCAGAGGTAATCAATCTTGAATCTGCCACGAAAGGAATGGTTGCAGATCCACAGGTTGAAAAAATTATTACTAAGTATTATGATAAAAATAAAGCTGTGTTGAACCAAAAAATTACAATATCACCACAAGAACTTAATAATATGCCTGAAAGTAATGGTCTATATAACATCAAACTGACTTATACTATTGCGGATATTATGCGCAAATATACTGATAGTGAGATCGGGATGCAAAATACTTATGGCATTAGACGCTCGTTACCTGTTGGACAGATTGATTATAGCATGATATATGAAGCAATGCCATTTGATAATACGGTGACGATGCTTAAGATACAAGGCAAATATTTGTTAAAGCTGTTGGAGCATAGTCTTCCACCACATAAAACGCAATTTGCGGTATTTGCTGGTGTAACCCTTCAGTTAGATAGTAATGGTAAAATTATTAAAGCTCTGGTTAATGGCAAAGAACTTAATCCTAAACGTGAGTACACGCTGGCGACGATTAATTTTATTTCTAGCGGTGGTGATGGTTTTGATTTTAGCCATGCTACGGATCTAAAAGATACCAATATTCCAATTCGTGAGGTAGTAAGAACTCAATGGGAGAAGCAGGGTATTGAAGTTCCTGCAGATTGGCAAAGTATTACGGTTATTAAATAAAACTATATAAAGGGCAATAATAGGGAGAGTTAACTATTTTGTGTAAATTTATCACTCTCTATTGCCCTTAATTTATTAGCTACGCCAATTTAGCAAGTTGCTCTAAAACACGAGCAGCGTGATTACGCGCGCGATCTTCAACCTCAGCTTTGTTGTTAGCTTCAGGACTGAAAACACAACGATGAGTGAAGATTGGTTCAATATAATTAAGCCTTGTCAAATAAGCAGTTTGTTCAAAAGGTCGTAATAATTCACCAACTCGGAAATGATTATAACCTAGAGGTAAATAAGCTTCTTGCGGTCCACCCAGCGTGGTTGAAATAATCAGGTTTTTACCTTTAATCTTATCTCCTTCTGGTCCATAAGCGAAATTATAGTCAAACACTCGGTCAATCCAATTTTTTAGTGCAGGTGGTGAAGAATACCAATAAAAGGGAAATTGAAAAATAATAGTATCTGCGGCAAGTAGTGCAGCTTGCTCGGCAGCAACATCAATTGTATACCCTTGGTATAATTCTTCCAAATGACGAATTGTGATATCTTGTGATGATTTTTTTAATTCTTCAATAACGGTTTTATTAGCAACTGATGCTGCTAAATTTGGGTGTGATAATATTACCAGTGTTTTCATTATATTCCTTTTGACAAGAGAGCGTAAACATATAGGTTAAATTAAAGTACAATACCGGATTATATACTTATGTTGAGTATAATTACAATTTATGATAACATTGTTTGGATATAGAAATTAAACAGCATAATTAGTTTAAAGGCTTTAATCATGAAAATAGCTACATTCATCTATCAGCAACAACGTTGCGTTGGACTAGTTGATCTTGAAACTCAGAAAATTGGTATATTTGACATATCTTCATCTCAAGCCCAGAATGGCGCGCAGTTTATCCTTGAGCTTTTAGCTGATGGACAAGCTTTGCCAAAAATTAAACAATCTGTTGCTTTAGCAGGTGTTAGGCTTGAAGCTCCGATTATTCGTCCACGCCGCAATATTTTCTGTGTTGGCAAAAACTATCTAGATCACGTCAAAGAAGTTGCCAAAAGTGGTCTAGGCAGTGGCGCAACCTCGTCGACAGCAGCACCGGAGTATCCGATATTTTTTTCTAAGGTTCCTGAGAGTGTAATTGGACATCAGGCATCAATCTTGTCGCATGAAGGGTTAACTGAGCAACTGGATTATGAAGCTGAATTAGCCGTTGTAATTGGCAAGCAGGGACAGGGAATCAGCAAAGAAGAAGCATTGGATTATGTCTGGGGTTATACAATTATTAATGATGTATCGGCACGTGATTTACAAAAGCGTCACCAGCAATGGCATTTAGCCAAGAGTTTAGATAGTTTCTGTCCAATGGGTCCATGGTTGGTATCCAAAGATGAAATTAACCAACAGGATAGCTCGGTTAAATGTTGGGTAAATGATGAACTTCGTCAAAATTCATCGACCAGTCAGTTTATTTTTGATATTCCGACGATAATTGCGACTCTTTCAGCCGGTATTACGCTATACCCGGGGGATATTATTGCAACTGGCACTCCTAGTGGGGTGGGGATGGGGTTTTCACCACCTAAATTTCTTAAATCTGGCGATATAGTGACGATTGAAATTGGCGGTATTGGTAAATTAGAAAATACGGTTTGCTAGAGTAAAAGGAATAAGGTTAGTTTATGTTGCAATTAGTGGCTTTGATGGCTGCAATGTTTTTGGGGTATGCGATTCGGCGTTTACCTTTGAGCATTACGGTTCTCAATAAGGGTTTATTTTATATTGTTGTACTGATTTTGCTCGTAATGGGCTATGAGCTTGGTAGTAATAATACAAATTTAGCTGCAGAACTATCGCAATTAGGTGAAATAGTCTTGATTTTTACACTATGCTTATTTGCTGCTAATTTTATAGCAGGCTGGTGGATTTTAAAAAAATTAAACTTACAACTGCGCACCCCAGCACATGTAGCTAAAGGCGCTAACTGGTGGTTGTTTGTCAAAGAGAGTGGCAAGTATGTTGTAATTATTGTGCTGGGGTTAATCTTAGGTGCTATTTTTAGACAGCCAATCACCGCACTCAATGGAATAATTTCAGGCTTGTTATTTGTACTATTGTTTATTATCGGACATCAGATGCGGCTTGCTGGTGTGTCGTTACGTGAAATTATTTTCAATAAAAATGGTTTGCGTCTTGCCTTAATGATAATCACCAGCTCCCTGCTTGCTGGTATCGTTGCTGCATTTTTGCTGGGGTTACCTGCTAAGTCAGGTTTAATGCTAAGCTCTGGTTTTGGCTGGTACACGCTTTCAAGTATTTTAAACACCAGTTTTATTGATCATAATTTTGGTGCGTGCTCATTTTTTATTGATTTTATTCGCGAAATAATAGCAATTATTTTAATTCCGAGTCTGGGGCAACGCTACCCAGCAACTTTTGTCGCATATAGTGGAGCGACCGCAATGGATTTTTCACTCCCAATTATCAAACAAAATTTGCATGAAGATTGTATATTGCTGGCGATTTCCAGTGGAATGTTATTGAGCGTTGCTGTGCCAATTTTGATTACCTTGTTTGCCAAACTATAGCGTATAATTACGTAATAATTAAGATATTGTTAGGGAATTTATGTCTGATACCAATGAGATGAATGATCTGTTTGAACAGCGTAATATTTATCTAAACCCTCCTGCAAGTGTGGATGACCAAATTAAGATTTTGCGTAGCCGTGGTATGATAGTTGATGATTACGCCTATGCTAAAGATTTCTTGGAGGAAGTTTATTTTCACCGCTTTCTAAGCTACTCAGTACCTTTTTTAGTCAATGGTGATAGCCGTCGTTATCAACTAAATACGAAGTTTGCTGACGTAGTCAAAGTTTATGAGTTTGATAGTCAATTGCGCTCGCTACTTTTGGATGCGATCGAAAAAATTGAAATCTCTGTGCGCACGCAATTCATTAATCTCAGCTGGAAATATGGTCCGCATTTTTACTTAAATCATAAATTATTTCGCGATCATCGCCAATTAAATGACAGTATTGAACGAATTCAATTTCAAATTAAGTCCGGACATGATTTATTGGTTAGTGAATATTATCATCGCTATAACGATCCAGCGATGCCGCCTGTATGGATTGCAGTCGAGTTGACTACCATCGGGCAATTAACCAAACTATTTATGAATTTAAAGCATGCGGAAGATAAGGAAGCGGTTGCGAAGCGCTATCAAATACATTATAGTGTATTGCAAGCAATAATGGATAATCTGACTTTAATTCGCAATTATTCAGCGCATCACACCAGAATCTGGAATCGTCATTTTAGCTTCGAATGTAGCTTGGATAATCAACATCAGCTAATTTCTCATGCGCTTTGTGATGGTAGTCGGATGTATAGTGTCTTGGTGTTAATCACGTATATTCTCAAAACTTTGGGCGTCGAGCAGCCATTTTATAAACGTTTAATGGGCTTGATTTCAATTTATAACATTAATGTTGATCTAATGGGCTTTCCATCAGATTGGCAGGATAATTTTAGTATCTTACTTCATGGCAAAAAATAAGCAAGCAATTTTTCTAATGGGACCAACCGCCTCGGGTAAAACTGCGTTGGCTCTAAGTTTAGCTAAAATCTTTCCAATTGAGATAATTAGTGTTGATTCTGCATTAATTTATCGTGATCTAAATATTGGTAGTGCCAAACCAACGCTTACAGAATTAGCCACAGTGCCGCATCATCTGATTGATATTTTATCACCTCTGCAGAACTACTCGGTAGCTGATTTTTTGACTGATTGTAATTGCGCGATTGATGAAATTTATAGTCGCGGTAAGCTACCGGTTCTGGTTGGTGGTACGATGATGTATTTTAATGCTTTAATGAACGGAATCTCCAAACTCCCCGAAGCTGATTATGAATTAAGAGCAAAACTTGAGCTTGAGTTTGCTGAATTTGGTAATCAGATTATGCATGAGCGCTTGATGGTGTTAGATCCTGCTAGCGCTGCTAAAATTGAAGTCAATGATACTCAACGAATTGAACGGGCTTTGGAAGTATGCTACCTCACGGGTAAACCTATGTCGCAAGTTCAAACTGAAAGCAAATTGGCAGGAATCGTTGATTGCGATTATTTGCCATTGGCAATTGTGCCGAGCAATCGCGCACTACTTCATCAGCGAATTAATCTACGTTTTGATCAGATGCTGGCTGATGGGTTTATCGAAGAAGTTCGCCAACTCCAGCTTGACTATCCCGAATTAACGGCTAGGCACAATTCTATGCGCATGGTCGGTTATTCACAAGCATGGAATTTTTTGGTGGATAATCTTACAGAGCTTGAAATGGTTGAGCAGGGCAAGGCCGCAACCCGGCAACTAGCCAAACGCCAAATCACCTGGCTACGTAGTATGGAGTGTGTGGCAATTGATGATCCTCAACTTGATACGAGTAAGTTATTAGCAGAGGCAACCAAGCTTATTGAGCAATGGATGCATATTAAATCTTAATTGTGCTGTTATCTGCATCAAGAATTTTCTCTAGCTGTTCACTGTTTAATTTAGCTTGCGTGATATAATCATCATTCATTTTACCCGTGTAATAAGCGCGCATTTTTTGTAACTGTTCTTCATCCAATGTTCTAAATATTTGCGCGGCATCGGTAGCTTGTTTAACGCTCGCTCCTAAGAATTGATGACTCTGAGTTGCGACTAAGAGCGCGGTTTCAAAAGTTTCGCGGTAAATATCTTCACGCTCAAATCCAGCGTTGAGTGCTTCGTAGACATCGGTTCGATTTCTTACTCGAAGTAAAATTTTTAGTTGAGGATAGCTGTGTTTTACCATTGCACCGATTTTAATTGCTTTATCACTATCATCTATTGCGATTACCAATAATTTAGCTTTAGATAATCCTGCGATTTCCAAGAGATCCATTCGTGCAGCATCGCCGTAGAATACTTTATGCCCAAATTTACGCACAGTATCAACTTGATTCGCATCAATATCTAAAATAGTACTTTTTATGTCATTAGTCAGCAAATAGCGCGACACTATTTGACCAAAACGCCCAAATCCGGCAATAATAACCTGATTATCTTGATTAATTACATCTGAGTCTAGTTGTTGCTGATTATCATTTAGGCGTGGGGCAATTATTTTTTCATAGACCATCATTATAACCGGAGTGAGTAACATCGAAAGGGCAACTACTGCAACCAATTCTCTGGCAAGCTCAGTCGTGAAAATCTGGTTTTGACTGGCATAGGAAATAAGGACAAAGCAAAATTCACCACCTTGAGCTAATGTTAGTGCAATTAACCAGCTGTCTTTACGCGCATTACACAATGATTTACTGAGAGCAAATAATACCAGAAATTTAATGACAATCAATGCAGTTACTAAGATACAGATCAATAATAAATGTTCACGGATAATCGTAAAGTCAATATTGGTTCCAACCGAGATAAAAAATAACCCCAGTAACAAGCCTTTAAATGGTTCAATATCGGCTTCTAGTTCGTGACGATATTCGCTCTCCGCTAATACTACACCAGCGATAAAAGCTCCCATGGCTGGCGATAAACCAACATAATTCATGGCAAGGCTAATTCCGATGACCAGCAGTAGTGCTAATGCGGTAAATGCTTCGTTTAGATTGGAGTTGGCAATAAAACGGAATATTGGGCGTAGCAGGTATTTACTGCCTCCAATAATGAATATGAGGATGGCGATAACTAATAAAGTTTGTTCCCAGCGATTAAAACCAGATGAGCTATTATTTATTGCTGCTGAATGCTCTCCCAACAGCGGTAAGAGTGCTAATATTGGGATTACGGCTATATCTTGAAACAAGAGTATGGCAAAAATGGTATTTCCGGCATTTAATTTAATCCACCCTTTTTCATGAAGCATTTGCAGAACAATTGCTGTAGAGGAAGATGTAAAGATCATACCTAAAGCAAGTGACGTTGCGAGGGATAAACCACAAAATTTGGCAATGATCGTAATAACTAGCGTAGTTAGAACAACTTGTAAGCCTCCAGTTAGTAATAATGATTTTCTAAGTTCCCAGAGCATGGATGGACGCAATTCCAATCCAACCAGAAAGAGCATCATTACCACACCAAATTCAGCAAAATGCATAATATTTTCAGTGTTGGAACCAACCAATGATAAAGCAAATGGTCCAATTATAATTCCAGCTATCAGATAGCCTAAAACTGAGCCAAGCCCAATGCGTTTAGCCAATGGTACGGCTACCACTGCTGCGAGTAGGTAAATGAATGCTTGAAAAAATACTTGGGAATTATCCATGTTACGTGATTTCTAGTGGGTTTGTATTTAAAAATGTACGAATGTAAAAGAAGATAGCAATGAATTGCTATTGTGTTTGATAAATAATAATGCCCAATTCTAACTGTGTAAAATTGGGCATTGATTTTTTTAATTAATGCTATTGGTTTGCTGTATCCCAGCTACTAACCATTTTGCACCTTCAACCGCGGCAGGTTTAGTAAAATTCCAAATTTCACTAAAGTCAATTGCCGGTGTGTTTGGTGATTCACTCACTTTACCAAAGAATTTTACTGAAGCAATGAAATTACCATTTTCTGCGCTGGATGCCAAAAGCTGGCAATCAAGCTGACTAAAATCAGCAATATAGTCATTTTCACTAATCAATTGCTTAATTTCTGCATAAAGTTCAGGAGTCATATATTTTTCAACTTCGCTAACATTCTCAGGTGTATTCATGCTTTGAATATGTAAAAACATCCCCTTTGCCTGACGTAAGAAATATTGTGCTTCCACACCATCTGCCATCCGTTCAAAAGCTGGATTAATCGTCGGTGCAGTTTGCTGGTTAGCTTGTACTGTTTGTCCTGGAACGTAAGCACCGTTATCTTTACGGATATTAGGAATATTAAAATTGTTATTAGCTTGTGGTGTAGCTAGATTGCCAGATGCCGCTTGCGGAATTGATTTTTTACGGAATAGCATTAAACCAATGGCTAATAAAATGCCAAGAATACCAATAATTCCCCAAGGAATATTACTACCACTACCAGAGGCTTCACGTGCGGTTTGTGAACTAGCCGATTTGTCTGAATTCATTGCTTTACCCAGCATATAACCGCCCACGGCACCAGCTGCTGCTCCAGCTACTACACCACCAATTCCGGGTCCACTTTTTTGTGGGGCTGCACCAGCAGGCGCTGCATTAGCTCCTGATTGATAGCTGTTGTTAGTCGTCTGAGTTGGTGTGCTTCTTTGCATGCCAAGATTTCTAGATTTACCCATCCGTGCAGCGAACGCGTTTTGTGAAGTTAGTAGGGCTGCAGATATTAATATTACACTTAATTTTTTGCTAAAATTTTTCATAACGTATTGTCTTGTCTCTTAAAAAATTATTCTTTAGGGCTAAAGCCAAAATGAGATAAAGTATAGTTGGTCACTATTCTACCACGTGGAGTACGTTGAAGTAAACCATTTTGCATTAAATATGGCTCAATGACATCTTCGATTGTATCACCAGACTCACCAATTGTGGCGGCTAAATTATCTAAACCAACTGGACCACAGTCAAATTTCTCAATAATAGCGCAAAGTAGTTTCCGATCCATTATATCCAGTCCTAAATGATCGACATCCAGCATCTGTAATGCTGCATCCGCAGTTGTTTTATCAACTAAACCATTACTTTTTACATCTGCAAAGTCACGCACTCGACGTAATAAGCGATTGGCGATACGTGGCGTGCCGCGTGAGCGATTGGCGATCTCGGCAGCACCGTCATCATCAATTTCCATTTTTAAGAGTCGTGCTGAGCGTTTAACTACGATTTTTAATTCTGCTGGATTATAAAATTCCAAACGTGAAATTATGCCAAAACGATCGCGTAGTGGGTTGGTTAACATACCAGCACGGGTCGTTGCACCAATGAGCGTAAATGGAGGTAAGTCAATCTTGATTGAGCGTGCTGATGGACCTTCACCGATCATGATATCTAATTGAAAATCTTCCAACGCGGGGTAAAGAATTTCTTCGATGATGGGAGACATCCGATGAATCTCATCAATAAATAGAACGTCATTGGCTTCAAGGTTAGTTAATATCGCAGCTAAATCGCCTGGTTTCTCTAACACTGGCCCTGAGGTTTGCTTTAGGTTAACACCCATTTCACGGGCAATAATATGGGCAAGTGTAGTTTTTCCTAATCCGGGCGGTCCAAACAGCAAGACGTGGTCGAGTGCTTCTTGGCGTTTACGTGAAGCTTGAATAAATATTTCCAACTGATGTTTGACTTTATCTTGTCCAATATAGTCTGCAAGTTCTTTAGGGCGCAATGCACGTTCCTGAAGATCTTCAGTTGAGTTGATTTTAACCGCGGTAGTAATACGTGATTCTGTTGCCAGATTATCTGATTTAATCATATGAGTGTAATTTATAAGCGTAATTAATAGAAAGTAAAACTAATGGGTGAAATGTGGTGTAGTGTGATAAAAAAACATACGGCTATGCCGTATGTTTTTAGTGTTTTTAAACGTGAGCTTTTACGTAGTCAATTGCTTTTTGAACTGTCGTAATTTTTTCTGCGTCTTCGTCAGGAATTTCACAACCGAACTCTTCTTCAAGAGCCATTACTAATTCAACAGTATCTAGCGAATCAGCACCCAAATCTTCGATAAAAGAAGCGTCATCTTTGATCGTTGCTTCATCAATGCCTAATTTATCCGCAACAACTTTTTTAACTTTAGCTTCAATATTTTCCATGTTAGACCTTTCAAAAATGGTAATTTTTGCCCCTATGCAATCCAAACTCCTGTCGGAAATCAAATTACGAGTGGTTTTATATATATTATAATCTATATGCTGATTATTTTTGTAACATATTTTAATATGTATTAGACATAACGAATAAAACATAATAAAATATAAAAATTGTACTCAATAAGTCAGTATAATAATAGAAACAGTATCTATACGTCAAATAAAAATTAGATTTTTTTATCGGCTAGTTAGAAAAAGTGACTAAATTTTGCGCCATACGGTAAAATATACGCCTTAATGCGTATTTTAGATTTTAGTATCGACCGGGAAGAAAAAGATAATGAGTGATAATTTTGAAATTTGTTATTTAGATGAGATTATTATAGAAGGGCGAACAGCCAATGGCGATAAATTTCGTCCCAGCGACTGGGTTGATCGTCTATGCGGGATGCTAGCTGATTTTGAACTTAAAAAAGTTTCGTATTCCCCATTCTTACGCCCTATGATGTACAAGGACATGCAGTGCGTGGCGGTAAAGAAAGAATTAGAATCCAAAGATTGTGACGTATTTGATTTTTTGATGCAGTTTGCGCGTGATAACCAACTGGTAGTCACGGATTGTGCCAACTTTAAGCTTCGTGCCACTACGGCAGAGTAAGGTTTTATGAAAATACTCGTATTAAACGGGCCAAATTTGAATTTATTGGGCGTTCGTGAACCAGGAATCTATGGTGTTGTTACCTTGCAACAAATAGAGCTTGATCTGCGACAGCAAGCTCAAATAAATAATGCTGAACTGGAGTTTACTCAAAGCAACTATGAAGGTGCGCTGTTAGAACGCATCCATGCTTGTTTTAATGATCCCGTGGATTTTATTATCATTAATCCAGCAGCGTTCACACATACCTCAGTTGCGCTACGTGATGCCTTGTTAGCGGTTAAAATACCTTTTGTTGAAGTTCATTTGTCTAATGTTCATGCTCGCGAAGCATTTAGACATCATTCTTATTTTTCCGATATTGCAGTCGGTGTAATTTGTGGCTTGGGTGCTGAAGGATATAATTTTGCATTATCCTTTGCATTTAAATATTTATCTAAAGGAAAATAGTAATATGGATATTAAAAAAATTAAAGCAATCGTTGATATGATTAAAGAATCAGGAATTGCTGAGCTAGAAATCACCGAAGGTGAAGAAAAGTTAAGAGTTACTTGTGTTAATCAAAATCAATCGCAAGCAGTTCACTATGCTCCTGCTCCTGTGTCGGTAAGTATTCCTGCACCTGCGCCAACTGCGATAGCTCCTGCGCTAGCTGAAGTAGCTCCTACAGCACCTGCTGCGGTGGCTGGTGTTACAATTGATTCGCCAATGGTTGGAACATTCTATCGCTCATCATCACCGACAAGTGCGGCGTTTGTTGATGTCGGTCAGGAAGTTAAAGTTGGTCAGGTATTATGTATTATTGAAGCAATGAAGCTGATGAATCAAATAGAGGCAGACAAAGCTGGTGTTATTAAAGAAATCTTAGTTAAAGATGGCAGTCCTGTTGAATATGGTCAACCTTTATTCATCATTGCCTAATAAACCTCGCTGGAGAAAACTATGTTTGAAAAAGTTTTAATTGCTAACCGTGGTGAAATTGCGCTGCGTGTTCAGCGTGCTTGCCGTGAGCTCGGTGTAAAATCGGTAGTGATTTATTCTGAAGCTGATCGTGATGCTAAATATGTTAAATTAGCTGATGAGGCAGTGTGTATTGGTCCTGCTCGTTCTGCACAAAGTTACTTAAATATTCCCTCAATTATTGCAGCTTGCGAAATAACGAATGCTCAAGCGGTTCACCCAGGTTTTGGCTTTTTATCTGAGAACGCCGAGTTTGCTAGACGAGTTGAGGAAAGTGGATTTGTCTTTATTGGACCTCGTCCAGATGCAATCGCAACTATGGGTGATAAAGTAAAAGCCAAAGAAGCAATGATCAAAGCAGGTGTGCCTGTTGTGCCTGGCTCTGAGGGTGAATTACCTTATGATAATAAAGAAGTTATCAAGATTGCCAAAAAAGTTGGCTACCCTGTGATTATCAAAGCTGTTGCTGGCGGTGGTGGTCGTGGTATGCGGGTAGTTCATGAAGAGAGCGAATTAATCAATGCTTTAGAAATTACAAGAAGTGAAGCAGAGGCGGGGTTTGGCAATCCAGCAGTTTACATGGAGCGTTATTTAACTTTACCACGTCACATTGAGATTCAGATTTTGGCAGATGAGTATGGCAATGTTATTTATTTGGGTGAGCGTGATTGCTCAATGCAACGTCGCCACCAAAAAGTAATTGAAGAAGCTCCTGCTCCTGGGATTAGCGAAGAAGCTCGCCGTAAAATTGGTGAAGCTTGTGTTGCTGCATGTAAACTAATTCGTTACCGTGGAGCTGGTACGTTTGAATTTTTATATGAAAATGGTGAGTTTTTCTTTATTGAAATGAATACTCGGGTACAGGTTGAGCATACGATAACTGAGATGATTACTGGTATTGATATCGTTAAAGAACAGCTCTATATTGCTAGTGGTGAAAAGTTACGTTATACTCAAGCAGATGTTAAGCTAAAAGGACATGCTATTCAGTGTCGTATCAATGCTGAAGACCCATATACGTTTGTACCATCACCGGGTAAAATCGAAGGCTGTCATTTTGCTGGTGGTAATGGTGTTCGTGTAGATTCGCATGTTTATGCTGGCTACAGCGTGCCGCCGTATTATGATTCAATGATTGCTAAACTAATAACTCATGCTGAGAGCAGAAATCATGCAATAAATAAAATGCTTGGTGCTTTAAAAGAGTCTTCTTTTGTTGGAATTAAGACTAATATTCCATTGCATCAGGAAATGTTGCAAGAACATGGTTTTGTAGAAGGTGGTCAATCGATTCACTATCTGGAAAACTATTTGAAACAACGTCGGTAAAACGTAAAAAGCATGGATTTATTCCATGCTTTTTACTTAATAACATGTGGCAGTTATGGGTGAGTATTTACAACATGTGTAATAATTTAATCATTGAACTTTTAGTCCATAACTTCTAAAGATATCCTGAGCAAATTTAATTTCCTCTTCACTTGGAGTTGGTGTATCTTTGAGTTTATAATCATAACCCAATAACTCCCACTTATGTTCTCCCATCTTGTGAAATGGTAAAACCTCAACTAATTCAACGTTTGTCATGGAGCTTAGATACTTTGCCAGCCCTTCAATATTTTCTTTGGCATCAGTCAAATTAGGTACGTAGACAAATCTCACCCATGTGCGTTTATTGGTTTGCTGTAAATATTCAGCAAATCTTAATGTGTTACTTAGTTCACGAGATGTTACTAGCTTGTAAGTTTGTGGGTCAAAAGATTTTATGTCTAAAAGAATTAAGTCAGCAGCATCAACTACGTGCTTCACCTTATCAATATCGGGAAAGCCACAGGTGTCAATGGCTACTGGAATATTGAAAGTATGTAGTTTGTTAGTTAGTTCATAGATGAAATCAGGCTGTAAAAGCGGTTCACCACCGCTAATCGTGACTCCGCCACCTGTATTAAGCATATAGCTTTTATAGCGGATAATATCGCTGACTAATTCATCGGTAGTTTTTTCTATACCATCTTTCATTTTCCAAGTATCTGGATTATGGCAGTACTGGCAACGCATTAAGCAGCCTGATGTAAAAATAATATATCTGATACCAGGACCATCTACCGATCCAAATGTATCAATTGAATGAATATACCCAGTCGTAGACATCCAACTTCCTTTACTAGTATTGTAATTAATCATTGTAGGGGAAAATAGCAGCACATTAAAAAGCGCACTGCTATTTTTGGCTTAATTCAGAAGTTAGAATTTAGTATGCATTGTACGAGCAATTACATCTAACTGTTGTTCACGAGTTAGTTTAATAAAATTAACCGCATAACCCGATACGCGAATGGTTAATTGTGGATACTTTTCTGGATGATCCATTGCATCAAGTAGAGTTTCACGATTAAACACATTTACATTTAGATGATGTCCATTATCGCTAAAATAACCGTTCATTAATCCAGCTAGATTATCCGCTTTAATTTGTTCAGTCTTACCTAGTGCATTAGGTAAAATTGCAAAAGTGTAAGAAATCCCATCTTCTGCATCACAGTAGGGTAATTTGGCAACCGAAGATAATGAAGCAATTGCGCCATTGGTGTCGCGCCCGTGCATTGGATTAGCGCCAGGTGCAAATGGTTCGCCAGCTTTACGTCCATCTGGAGTATTACCAGTTTTTTTACCATAAACCACGTTAGAGGTAATTGTCAATACTGACTGAGTATGAACTGACCCTCGATATGATGGGTGTTTGCGAACTTTACTCATGAATGTCGATACCAACTCTGCGGCAAGTGAATCAACACGATCGTCATTGTTGCCATATAGTGGAAAATCACCTTCAATTTCATAATCATAGACCAAGCCATCTTCATTACGTAGCGCCTTAACTTTGGCATGTTTAATTGCTGATAGCGAATCAGCACACACCGATAATCCAGCAATTCCACATGCTAAGGTACGATAAATATCCTTATCATGTAGCGCCATTTGCAGGCTTTCATAACTATATTTATCATGCATATAGTGGATTACATTTAGCGAGTTAACATAGACTTTAGCTAACCAATCCATCATTTGATCAAATTTAGCATAAACTTCGTCATATGCTAAATATTCACTGGTAATTGGTGTAAATGTTGCCGGAGCAATTTGCGCACCTGATTTTTCATCACGACCGCCATTTATCGCGTAGAGTAGAGTTTTTGCTAAATTAGCCCGTGCACCAAAAAACTGCATTTGTTTACCGATTTTCATCGCTGATACACAACAAGCAATAGCATAATCGTCGCCAAATTTAGGGCGCATTAAATCATCATTCTCATATTGTAAAGAACTAGTATCAATTGACGCTTGGCTACAAAATACTTTGAAGCTTTCAGGCATTGCATCAGACCAAAGGACAGTTAAATTTGGTTCGGGAGCCGCGCCAATATTGTATAGCGTATGAATCATGCGGTAGCTGTTTTTAGTTACCATTGTTCGTCCATCCTCACACATGCCACCAATGGCTTCAGTTACCCATACTGGATCGCCTGAGAAGAGTTGATCATACTCAGGAGTGCGCAAGAATCTAACCATGCGTAATTTCATTACAAAGTGATCCATGAGTTCTTGAACTTCAGATTCTGTTATTGTGCCGTTACGCAAGTCACGTTCAAAGTAAATGTCCAAGAAAGTTGACACTCGCCCAATTGACATTGCCGCACCATTTTGCTGTTTAATTGCTGCTAGATAAGCAAAGTAAACCCATTGAATAGCCTCGCGTGAGTCTTTAGCTGGCTTACTTATGTCAAATCCATAGTTTAATGCCATTTGTTTTAAATCACCCAGTGCACGATACTGTTCGGTTGTTTCTTCGCGTTGGCGAATAATGTCTTCAGTCATTGCCAGATCAGCACTAGAATCATAAATTGCCCTGCGTTCTGCCATTAAGAAATCTACACCATATAAAGCTACTCGGCGGTAGTCACCAATAATTCGTCCGCGCCCATAAGCATCAGGTAAACCCGTGATGATGCCTGACTTACGGCATGCCAGCATTTCCTTAGTATATACGTCAAATACGCCTTGGTTATGTGTTTTGCGATATTTAGTAAAAATTTCTGCCACGGTGGCATCTGATTCAAATCCATAGGCTTTTAGACCATTTTCTACCATTTTTAAACCGCCATAGGGCATAATCGCTCGGCGTAAAGGTGCATCGGTTTGTAAACCAACTACTGTTTCTAATTCTTTGTCAATATAGCCCGCATCATGGGCTACAATTGAGCCTGGTTTGTGCGCATCAACGTCGAGTACTCCACCATTTGCTCGTTCTGCTTTGATTAGTTCTGAAACCATTTCCCACAATTTGGTGGTTTTTGTAGTCGCAGACGCCAAGAATGTTCCATCACCTTCGTATGGAGTTATATTTTTGCGAATAAAATCCACAACATTAACATTCTCACACCAATCTCCACTGCTAAAGCCGCTCCAAGAGCCTTCATGAATTATTGTGCTATTTAACATTTTTAAAATTCTCCTTAAAAATTTATTATCATTTATGATAATAAAATCCACAAAAACAATATGGATATACCGATATTATAAACCATTTAAGCAGTTTTTTCCAGTGACATAGCTAATTTATAGCGTAAAATTTCTTAGCAATTTAGTTGAGGTAGTGGTAGAATCCGCAATTAACAACAATTTAAATAAGGTTTAATGGTGATGCAAACAGAAAGTAAGAATTTTTTAAGTGGTAAAGAATTGCTTGATGAACAAGTGCATGTTGGTGAGAAAAAAGGTATTCAACAATATTTAATTCAAAGCGTTTTAAATGGCTGTATCGCCGGAGCTTTCCTCGCTTTGGGTGCTTTTGCCGCATTGGTCGCAAGCCATGGAATTAGTGATTATGGTTTAGCTAAATTAGTTAATGCGGTAGTTTTTCCAGCTGGTTTGATTTTAATTGTAATTTGCGGAGGCGAATTATTTACCAGCAACACTTTATTAATTCAGGCTCGTCTTGAAAAGAAAATTACTACTAAAACCTATTTGCTCAATTTACTTATTATCTATTTTACTAACGCGATTGGGGCTATTTCCATTGCAGCATTAATTTTTGGTGCGGGTATTGTCTATAATGATTCAAATGCTATTGGTGGCTATGTGATCCATGTCGCAGCGCTAAAGGCTAACTACACTTTTTGGCAAAATATTTGTAGCGGAATTATGTGTAATATTTTAGTGTGCTGTGCGGCATGGGGAGCTTCTGCAGCTAAAGATGTAGCGGGTAAAGTTTTGATAATCTGGTTTGCAATTATGGTATTTATCATTGGTGGCTACGAACACTGTGTTGCCAATATGTTTTACTTTAGTCTGGCTTTGTTTGCCCAAACTGTACCAAGCTTGCTTGCCGCGAGTCATTTAACTCCTGAAATGCTAAGTAATTTAAATATTGCTGGTGTAATTCATAATCTAATTCCCGTTACGATCGGAAATATAATTGGTGGAGCTCTTTTTATTGGCACAAGCTATTGGATTGTCTATTTTCGTGGCTATAAACAATCGTAAGACGTCGCATTAAAGTTATAAATTAAAATTAAAAACATGGTTGTCAGTTACAATATAGCACTGATACTTTGTATCTTGGATGTCATAACAAAATAATTACGCTAGAGTGTTAATCAAAAATATTTTATATGTAGGTGAAAATGAGTTTTAAGCAATTAATAATTAATATTGATTCGGAAAGTGCCGAACAGTTATCAGAGATTTTTTTTGATTTAGGGGCAATTTCGGTAAGCATTGAAGACCAATATGAAGGTACTGAATTAGAGCAGGCGATTTTTAATGAACCTGGGATGGACGTTGAAAAACTTTGGGAACATAGTAAAGTATCGGTACTCTTAAATGAGGATAGTCAAGTTGAGGATATGGTTACTGAGGCACAAGAGCAACTAGCCAAGAAATTTGACTGGACTCATGAAGTCGTTGATGATCAAGATTGGGTACGCTTAACCCAAAGTCAATTTGACCCAATTGAAGTTACACCTGATTTGTACATCGTTCCATCATGGCACAGCATTCCTAAACCCGATGCGGTTGGGATTGTGCTAGATCCAGGCTTGGCGTTTGGAACTGGTTCGCATCCAACCACGTTTATGTGTTTGGAATACCTTGCGACTTGTGCAAGTAAAACTCAGCGGATATTAGATTATGGTTGTGGATCTGGAATTTTGGCAATTACCGCTAAAAAGCTTGGTGCTGGTTTAGTTGATGGGGTAGATATTGACCCTCAGGCAGTTGAAGCTAGCGTTGATAATGCAAAAGTTAATCAGGTTGACGTTGCTTTTTGCTTACCAGAACAATTTAAAGCGCAACAATACGATTTAGTTGTTGCTAATATTTTATCTAATCCATTGAGGATGATTGCTGATGCATTAGCTTCGTATGTGAGACCTGGCGGGAAAATTGTTTTGTCGGGAATTTTAGATAGTCAAATCGAAGAAATGAGCGAACTGTATGGAAAATGGTTTGCAATGTCAACTTATCAGGTTAATAATGGTTGGGCATGTCTTGAAGGTATCAAACCAGAATAAATTGCCTAGATTAAATTAACCTGCCTGAGTAAATCTTGTTGCTGAAGTAATTGTTCAATCGGTGCATCAGCAACAATCTGATGTTGCTCATTAAACAATATTCCACGTGTGCTTAATTCACTCACTAAGTTTAGGTTATGGGTGGTTATGATTAATGTTTTACCAGCTTGGTGCAGTTGTTGTAATAGCCCAACCAGCCAGTGCTGAGTTTTAGGGTCGAGCGCATTGGTTGGTTCATCGAGAATCAAGACACTTGGATTAAGTAAGAGGACTGCCGCAATAGCAACCTTCTTTTTTTCACCGCCACTTAATTTATACGGAGTTTTATTTAGTAAATGTTCAATGTTAAGTAATTGAGCAATTTCAGCTATCCGTTGCTTAATCTCATTTGTACTATAATTAAGTTGAAGTAAACCAAATGCGAGTTCTTCAGTCACGCTATTGCAAAAAAGTTGTACATCTGAATCTTGAAAAATAAAACCGATCTGTCGATGATAATTCATTGCAAATTCATCGCGTTGTAACATTTGTGCGCTGACAATTTCACCAAAAGCACTGAAACTTCCTGCGGTGGGTGAAAGTAAACCAGAAAAGATTTTAAGCAGGGTAGATTTACCACAGCCATTAGCACCTAGTATACTAACTGCTTCACCTTGGTAGATAGCAAAGTTAAGATTGTCTAAAATTCTATCACTGTCTGGATAGCTAAATTCCAGATTCTCAACTTTAAAAATGATATCATTATTTATCAAGAAATTTTGCTCCACGCTAGTAAAATCAGCAGAATTATACCGTTATTAATCATAAAAATGTAGTCGATTTTACCTAATTTTAAGATTTTAAGACTAACTATTTTATGCGAGAATCCCCGAGCGCGCATAGCCGCAAAAATTTCAGTTGCCAAATAATTTGATTTGATAAAAAGTAGCGCCATTGAATGTCCGATAAAGCGCCGATTTTCGTGATGGTTTAATCTACCAACCGTCCGTAAAAAGCGTGCTTCATTCATTTGCAGAGCACAATTTGCCAGCAAAAAAATATAACGATAAGTCATGGATAGAATCAGAATAAATCCAGATGGTACTTTTAGCAAGGATAATCCTTTGGTAAGGTCATTCCAACTAGTCGTGGTTAATAACAAATAGACTAATGATAAGCTGCAACCGCTACGGATGAACATCATCATAACCGCATGAAAACCATTGTCGCTGACATATAATCCGTGGCTGAACCACTGCGATTTAGAATTGGCGCTGATGATGGTTAATAGTGCTTTACCAGGAATAAGAGTATTAAACAAAGCAGGGATTGAACAGATTAAGACAAATACAGGAATGATTAACCATGCTCTTTGAATTAGCTGAATTGATGAAATATGACTAAGTTTGGCATAGATCAGAGTAATCGCAAATAATATCAATGGAACTGTGAATGTATGACTGCAGTTAATAATTATCATGAAAATTAGAGTAAGTATGAGCTTGGCTCGCGGGTCAAGCGCTTGTAATAATCCCTGATGATTTGCTGTACGATTAAAATAAATTTCGTCGTTGAATATTTTGCTTAGATGAGTGATACTGCGCCGCAAAAAATTAAGTCGCTGCGGAGTTTTATTTATTAAACTCCGCTCATTTTTTAAAAGCCACCTTGGGATAAGTTCAGGTTGACACATCTAATTTTTGTTGTAACTATTTTTGGTTAAGCGATGAGTGATGATGATTAATCCAGCAATCAGACTGATACCAACTAATGCCGATAAAATATAACCTAATGATTGGGATAGTGCACTTTCACCAAGCACTGGTAGTGAGTAATCAGGTAATATCGCGTGCCATAAATCTGCTGTTTTAGCCATTCCGCTTGGGATGTAACCAATTAATTGTTTGACTTCATCTAACCCCCATTCGCCATAGGCACTGCCACTAGCCAGCAATCCAAGAGGGGTTAAGCAGATAACAAGAACTGCAGTGACAATTAGCGTCTTATTGCGGCTTAGCCAGCTACTTGTAGCAAATTCGTTTGGTGTATTCTTCGTTTGATTTAGAAGGTGTGGCGCAAATTTAATCACGTAGCCAAGAGCCAGGGCACTAATAAGTCCGTCAAGTACTCCAGCAAATAACATGTGAACAAACATCATGGCTGGGATCGTTACGCCTAGCGGATAAAATCCATACAAAGGAGTACCGTTTGGCGAAGTAAATAGCAGCGGTTGGATACCCATTTCAACTGCAGCTGCAAATGCTGCAAGATTGATTCCAATATAGCTAGCAATAAAAGTTGCAATTAGATTGCGCCGTGAACCTAACGCACTAGTACCTGAAATTAATTTATAAATTGCGTAACCACATACAGGCATTAAAAATGCCATATTAAAACAATTCACTCCAATGGCTAAAATTCCGCCATCACCAAAAATTAAGGCTTGGATAATCAAGGTCGTCGATACTGCTAATATTGCAGCCCATGGACCAACTAAAATTGCTACTAAAACAGCACCTACTGCATGGGCTGAACTTCCCCCCGCGACGGGAATGTTAAACATCATGATAACGAAGCTAAACGCAGCACACAATGCAATAGTTGGGATGGATTGTTGATTCTGTGTTAATTTTACTTTGCGAAATGCTAGATACCAAATAGCACTCATTACGATAAGTGCAGGAATTGTTGTTTGCGGGCTAAGGTAGCCATCAGGGATATGCATATCAGATTACCTTCAAAATGAGTATTAGGTCAAAAGTTGTTTGCTGAACCTAGTGTGTTAAATCGATGATAGGAAATATTGTCAATATTACGATTATATCATTCACGGATATCAGTCAGGTTTACATTTTACCATAAAAGCCTTGTTTTATTAAGTGTCATTTTTGCATAATGCTAATTATTCATACATAACACCTGAGTAATAATATTCTGGGTTTGTTATAATTATGCTTATTTTTATTTAACTTTTAGTTGTAATAGTTAAGGTGTATGAAAAAAATATTTTGTATCGGTGAATTACTCGTTGATTTTATGGGGCAAAGCTCGCAAGGGCTTGTTAAAAGTAATCAATTTGCCAAATTTGCAGGTGGTGCTCCGGCAAACGTTGCAGCAGCAGTTAGCAAACTTGGCGGTCAAGCGGTATTTATGGGGCAAGTTGGACAAGATAGCTTTGGCGAATATTTATTAGCTGCATTATCTGAACTGGGAATTGATACTCATCTTTGTAAACGTGAGGGCAAAACTACTCTGGCATTTGTTGCACTGGATGCTCATGGTGAGCGTGATTTTGAATTTTACCGTGGCAGTGACGGTGATTATCAATTTGCTGAGTTTGAAATAGATAATTTAGATTCTGAGGATATTGTGCATTTTGGTTCTGCTACAGCTTTAATGGGTGGGCGTTTGCGTACCAGCTATTTTCAATTGCTTGAAATGGCAGATGCTAATAAAAATTTTATTAGTTTTGATCCCAATTATCGGGAAGATTTAATTAGTGCAGATATGATGGCAAATTACTTGCATGACTGCAAAACATTTATTTCGTATGCGGATGTAGTTAAACTTAGCGAAAGTGAAGCGCAATTAATCAGTGGTGAAGATGATCTAGATAAGGCATTGGCATATTTGCAATATGTTGGAGCTAAAACTGTGATTGTAACTTTGGGTGCAAAAGGTAGTATGATAGCCAATGCTCAAGGAACCAGATTAATTCCCTCGCGTAAAATTACTCAGGTTGATAGCACCGGTGCGGGCGATGCTTTTGTTGGGGCGCTATTATTTAAATTAGCTCAACACTCGGAGCCAAACTGGGATGCTTTTGTGGCATTTGCTAATTTAGTAGGTGCATTTACTTGTACCAATTATGGTGCGATTAAATCCATGCCGACGATGCGTCAATTCCTTGAGTTTATCAATTAAAGGTATATAAATGAAATTTAAAGGTTTACTTGTACTGGCGAATATTTTTATCACGCCACTGGTAATTGCTGAAAATAGTTGTAATTTTTTTGCAAATACTTTAGTTTCTAATGAGTCAAATGTATTATCACAGGGTAATTCTGAAGATAATGGATTTGATATCAATAAGCTTGCATTAGTGGATAAGCAAATTAATCAAGATGTAAAAAATGGTTTTCCTGGTGCGGCATTATTGATTATTAAAGATAGGCATGTGATTAAACAAACTGTTTATGGCTCAAGTCTCAAATACGATTTAAAGACTGGCAAACCATTAACTAAGCCAATACCTGTACAATGTAATACTTTATTTGATTTAGCCTCAAACACAAAAATGTATGCAACTAACTATGCTATAATGCATTTGGTTGCTGAAAGCAAGCTGGACATTGATAAACCAATTGGTTTTTATTTACCATCATATAATGGCTGCGATAAAAATGGACAATGTCGCGAGACCAGAACTGTTCGTGATTTACTTACTCATAGCGCTGGCTATCCTCCAAGTCCACAATTTTATAATCCACAAACTATTGCTCAATATGGTGATAATCTCTATTCGCAAAACCGCCTCACCACTGAATCAATCATCTTAAATAAACTTCCTTTTGAGCGCGCGCGCGGAGGTAAACCAGTTTATAGTGATGTGGACTTTATGTTGCTTGGCATGATTATTGAAGCGATAAGCAAGCAATCATTAGATCAATATGTAATGCAGAATATTTATCAGCCACTAGGACTAAAATCTATCACATTTAATCCTTTGCTGAATGGTTATAGCAATAAATCATGTGCAGCAACTGAGGTTGATGGTAATACTCGTGGTGGCAGTATTAAATTTCCAAATATTCGCACAACGCCAATCGAATGTCAAGTTCATGATGAAAACTCCTATTACTCAATGGGCGGCGTTTCTGGTCATGCCGGACTATTTGCTAATTTAGCTGATATGGCGGTGTTGATGCAGCTTGCGCTAAATAATGGAGCGTACAATAAGGTGACATTATGGACTCCTGCTATTGAAGCGCAGTTTATTGCACCAATAGCAAGTGATGATACTTACGGTCTTGGCTGGCGAAGAGCAGGAGCAAAAAGTAATTATGCTCCATTTGGACACTATGCGAGTAATCAAGCTTTTGGACACACTGGCTGGACTGGTACGTTAACGCTGATTGATCCTAAGTATGATTTGGCAATCGTATTATTAACTAATAAAAAACATAGCCAGTATAAGGATGGTAAATTTGCTGGTGATGCTTTTGCAACTGGAAGCTATAAACAGATTGTTGATTTAATTTATCAGAGCTTAGACAACAATACAAAATCTATTAACATTAATTAAATTTTTGAAAAGGGTATTATCATGAGTTTTAATCCACAAGTAGTTGCAGATCGAATTTTTGAATTAACTAGTATTGCAGGTATCAAAACCACTGCAATTTGTATGACGCGCTTTCGCCTTAATCTTAGTGATTATAGCAAAGTTGATTTAGCGGCATTAAAAGCTCTTGACGGAGTTGCAGATGCCGTTGTTATTGATGATCAGTTACAAATTGTAATGGGGTTAGGTAAAGTAGTTCAGGTCTATGAGTGTTTTAAACCTTATTTGGAAGATAATGCTACGACTTCAGCAGAAAATAAGCGGTAAGACACATTATGGAACAACAAACCTCGACATTTAATCCCGAGCTGATCGCGCAACAAATTTGGGATGTAGTATCACCACATGGTATTACTGCGGTTGAAATCTGTATGACACGATTGCGGATTACATTACAGCATAAAGAATTAGTTGATATTGCCAAAATCAAAGCAATTTCTGGGGTGCTGGGTGTGGTTGATACTCCAGATCAGCTTCAGATTATTATCGGTCCGGGTAAGGTGAATCAAGTTAATGAAAAATTCCAGATTTTACTAAATACGATACCAATTGCGATGCAAGATGTTGCTGCGGTCAGTGAAACCAAGGCAAATGATGCTGCTTCATTAAAAGAAAAACTAAAACAAAAAAATTCGACACCATTTAAAAATTTCTTGAAAAAATTAGCCAATATTTTTATTCCTATGATTCCTGCTTTTATCGGTTGCGGTTTGGTACTTGGGATTGTTAATATTTTGACTAAATCTCTAAGTCCTGAAACATTGGGTGGGGTGACTTTTGACCAAACTACGATTGGTGCGATTCTCAAATTAATTGGTGGCGGAATTACTTTTGGTCTGGCGCTGTTTGCTGGGCTAAATACTTCTAAAGAATTTGGCGGGACACCAATTTTGGGTGGTGTGCTAGCGGCAGTATTAACTATGCCAGGTTTATCTGCAATTACTGTTTTTGGTGAGCAGGCAACTCCTGGGCGTGGTGGAATTATTGCGGTACTATTTGTAGCCATTTTTGCCGCTTGGCTGGAAAAACGGTTGCGTAAAGTAGTTCCAGTGGCACTCGATTTATTTGTAACGCCAACTTTGGTTTTACTTATATCTGGATTCTTGGCTATTTTTATTTTACAACCAATCGGCGGCGTAATTTCTGATGCGATAACTAATGGCTCTAAATTAGCGGTAGATCATGGTGGTCCAGTGGTTGGATTTATTTTAAGTGCGGCATTTTTACCTTTGGTAATGACTGGATTACATCAAGGACTTACTCCTATTCATGCAGAGCTAATTAAAACTACTGGCTCGACGGTATTATTACCGATTTTAGCAATGGCGGGTGCCGGGCAAGTCGGTGCGGCTTTAGCGGTTTGGTTGAAAACAAAAAATCAGAAATTAATTCATATTATTAAATCTGGTATTGTCGTTGGTTTCTTAGGCGTTGGTGAACCGTTAATTTACGGTGTAACCTTACCGTTGTTCCGTCCATTTCTAGCTGCCTGCGTTGGTGGTGGGCTTGGTGGTGCTTTTGTGGCAACTTTCAAGCTAGGTGCAACTGGAATCGGTATTTCTGGCTTACCTTTGACGTTATTAATTCATAACGGAATGCTTTTGTATTTGCTTGGTATTTTGATTGCATACGTAGGTGGATTTATTGCGACTTTAATAATTGGTTTTGATGATAGTGTGATCGAGTAACCATAAATTTATATATAGAAAGTTCAATATTAAAAATATTACGTTATACGTCCATGAATTTAAAGTGGTAATTGGCACATAATTCATGCGTTCTTCTGTTCCTCTTTACTACGATGGCATCGAATCGTATTATCTATTTGGTACAGCGATTTGAACTGCGTTACAAAAGAAAATTAAAATAATGAAAAAAATTGCGATCATTGGTTTAGGTTATTCAGGTTTGATTTCTGCCTACGAGATTTTACAGCTGTGTGAAAACATTGAGATAACTATATATGATAGATCAGCTGCTAATGGTGCAGGGATAGCTTATAATAGCCATTGTAATAGTCATGCTTTAAATCTGGTTGCTAGTAAAATGTCAGCAATTGAAGATAAAGCAGATGATTTTACTAAGTGGCTTTTAGATAACTCACTCATTAAGGAAGAAGGTGTTGCGGATACTTTCTTTGCTAAAAGGCAGTATTATGGCAAATATTTGTTATCAATATTAGTAGATATGCAGCAAAGGTACCATGATTTAGTAAAAATAATAAGGGTTGAGGTTATTGCTTGTAATAAACTAAGTGATGGTTATAAATTGACTATGGCAGATGGTAGATTAGCATATTATGATGCTATTATTTTGGCTAATGGCAATACTTACGACTCCAATAAAATAAATGATAATCGTTATATTACTAATCCGTGGGATTTTGGTTATCTGGAGAAAATAAAAACAGGAGCGCATGTTGTAATAATAGGCACTGGATTGACGCTAGTTGATATTATACTGGGCTTTCAGGAGAAAGGGTACAAAGGTAAATTGACAGCAATGTCAAGACACGGGCTATTGCCTACAACACATCAATTTTATAAAGAACCAATGCTTAATTATGTTTCAGAATTTTTAGCAAATAATCCAAATGTACGAATAATGGATTTGTTTCGCATTGTTAAAAGCAAAGCTAGGGAAGCAGTCTCTAATAGCCATGACTGGAGGAACGTAATAGATAGTTTACGTCCATATACACAGAAAATATGGTTAAAAATGGATATAGTTAATCAGAAAAGGTTTTTAAGACATGTCCGCTCATATTGGGATATCTTAAGACATCGGATTGCACCAGATACTGCTAAACAAGTGAAAAGCCTAATTGATAGCAAAGGATTAATAACTATAGCTGGTCGCTTGAAGTGTGTGCAAACCAATGATCAAAATATAGTTATAGCTTATCAAGCTAGAAGTAAGCGAAATATTGATTATATTCATGCTGACTATTTAATTAATGCTACAGGAATTTCTCAAAATCCAGATTCCTATGGTGTATTATTCAAGCAGATGCTAGCAGATGGCTTAATTAGATGGCATGAAAATGGTTTTGGTTTGGCTATGGAGAATGATTGTTTATTATCCTCTAAGGAAAATGTATACGCTGTCGGACCGCTTACCCGGGCTTATTTATGGGAAAGTATAGCTGTACCTGATATTCGTAAACAAGCAAAGAGACTTGCTTTACAGATATCAGATGATTTACACAAATAATAAGGTTGTGTTATGAATCATTTACAAATACTTATGAGACAAGAGCAGAAATTTAACTTTAGTGATAGCGAAGAGGTCTTTAGTGAGTAAATTGTTTAAATTTGGTCTCCTACTGGGCATAATCAGTTTCGTGTCGGCAACTGAGCTGATCAATATTTTCCCCATGGAAAGTTATAATCAGAATGTTGGTGCATGGTTAAAGCCCGATGCCGCTGATTATAAACAAGCATTAGTTAGCGAGAGCTATCAAAAACAACGTATGCAGGAATTTTATCGGCACTATTATAGTTCAGCAGAAAGCGATTTATCACCATGGAGTAGCAACTATGTTAATCATCAGCTAGTTCAAAGTGAAAGCCATAATATTTTGCAGACTGAACGTCTGATGTTACGTGGATTTGCTAATCCGATAAATCAGCAAAATACTGCTTATGGGGAAAATTTTTTACCTTATTCAGCACAATGGTTTACTAGAATTGAAAGTAACATGGCGTTGGAAAAGCCAATCAAATTATCTTATTCTAGTGATGGGCGCGCCATTGCGGTAGATAATTTGTTGGTGCGGACACTGCCAACGAACGATCCGTTATTTTATAACTCCAAAATTGCTGGCGAAGGATATCCTTTTGATAATCTTCAGGAAACTGCGATTTTTATCGGTATGCCACTTTATGTTATTAAACAAAGTACAGACAAAGAGTGGAGCTTAGTTATTGCGTCAGATGACGTTGGTTGGGTTCGTACTGCTGGTATTGCGATGGTCGACGATAAATTTATTACTACTTGGCAAAAAACTGCACGCAAAAATATAGTGGCAACGATTGCGCAAAGCTCGTTGATTGATGCTAATGATATTTTCCGTGGTGTGGCATATAATGGTAGTACTTTTCCACTGGCTGAAACAAACAACTCTTCTTACGAAGTTTTGATACCTGTTGCAAATTTAAAACGTAATGCTCAGATTATTAAGGTGATGCTTAGTCAATCAGATGGGGGTGTTATGCCGTTGAAATTGACTCCGGAAAATATAGCACGGATTATGCGTAATCAAATCGGTAAGCAATACGGCTGGGGCAGTATGTTTTTTAATTATGATTGCTCGGCAGAAATGAAAGCGCTCTTTGCTCCGTTTGGTATTTATCTACCACGCAATTCTGGCTTTCAGTCATTAGCGGGTAAAACCGTGATTTTAGACAATTTATCTAGTGCTGAACGTGAACAATATTTATTGAAAAATGGACATAAATTATTAACTCTTGTCCAAATACCAGGACATATCTTGCTTTATATCGGTAATTATGCTAATCCCAATTCAACACAGCATGAGTTAGTTGCTATGAGTTATCAAAATATCTGGGGCATGAAAACTAATGCCAATGATACACGCTATGTTATTGGTGGCTCAGTGCTTTTGCCTTTGTTAGCGCAATATCCCGAACAAACTGACTTAATGTCTTTCTATGACAGTGCACGATCCAAATTTAGACTAGTATATCTCGATCAATTTCCTGAAAATTAATATACTCGTCGTGTTCACAATTATCGCGTTGTCGTATTGCTAAAAAAGGCTCCTTATGTAGTTTATCTACACCTCGTCGCTTTTTTTATCAATACTCCTAGCCATAATCGCGATCACTTAGAGTCTATATATAAAAGCTCAACTTATGAGCGTTCAAAGTATATTTGTGAGGCAATGACATATGGCTAAAGGTATTTCAGTGTTTTTGGGGCTTGATTGGAGTTTGGAAGATAATCTGGAATATCTAACACAAGCAGCGCAAGCTGGGTTTAACCGTGTCTTTACTTCATTACATATTCCTGAAGCTAATTACTCACAACTAATTGCCGAGTTTAAGCAAATATTAGACTTGGCAACTCAGCTAAATATGACAGTAATTGCCGATATTTCACCTAATGCCTACCAATATTTGCAAGTCGAAGCACATGATTTAGCAGCTTTCAAAAAAATAGGCTTGGCTGGGATTCGTTTAGATTATGGTTTTGCACCTGAATTAATTGCAAGCTATACCAATAATGATGTTGGTTTATTAATTGAACTTAATGCCAGCACTATGAGCGCAGAATTTATGCAACAAATCATGAATGTAGGTGCCAATGCCAAAAATATCTCTGCATGTCATAACTACTATCCACGACAAAATACCGGGATATCTCTTGAATCACTCCAGCGTAAAAACCAAATTTTTCATCATCATGATGTCCCAGTAAGTGGCTTTATTGGCATGAAAACTGGGAGGCGTGGTCCGCTTTACGAAGGTTTACCTACGCTTGAGTTTACGCGCAGTCTAACACCACAAGTTAGTGCACAGATACTTTTAGCAGCTGGCATCGATCATGTATTTATTGGTGATGCACAGGCAGATTTACCAATTTTGCAGCGTATCGGAAAACTTACGCCAGATATCATTGAATTGGACGTAGCGAACTATTTGTCAAATCCAGTTTATAGTGAGTTATTTCAGCAGATTCATACCAATCGTCCTGATGCGGCTGCAGACGTTATCCGTTCACAGGAAAGCCGCCTGATGCTTTTAGAAAATAATGTTATTCGTCGTGACGTATTAGCAGAAAACTGTGTGGTGCGCAACAAAGGAAGCATTACCATTGATAATATTGCCTATGGACGCTATAGCGGTGAGCTACAGATTTGTAAGCGTGACTTGGCTGCCGATGAACGGGTTAATGTGATCGGGAGAGTTAGCGAGGATAGCTTGCATTTGTTGGATTATATCGGTGATAACCAAAGATTTAAGCTGGTACTTTAGTTTGTAAAATTGAATTAAAGGCAAAGCATAATAAATTTGATATAATCTCTAAGCTAAGCCATAATTTGTTATTTGACACCTAATAAGAAATTTTACTATATTCAGAGGTAAAAACTGTTGAAATTTAATAGTCTAAATTTGTTACAAGCATTATTTTATGATCATTATAACGCAAAGATTTCTAATTATAGCATTGATAAAGAGAGTATTGAGTATGAAGCACGTACATTTAATCTAGATAATTTAAAATTTCTCTACCGGAAGGCAAAAATTACGCCCACTAAAATTGGACAATTTGTTACTGTTTGGAAAAGATCCGATGATAAAGTAACTGTTCCTTATTGTATAGAGGATAAGTTTGACTATTATGTTGTAGCTGTACAAAAAGATACGCATATAGGCTATTTTATTTTCCCGATCAATGTTATGGTTACTCAGGGTGTGACAACCGACCAAAATGGAAAAGCTGGAAAAAGAGGGTTTAGGGTTTACCCGATATGGGATAAACCAGACAATAAACAAGCAGAAAAAACTCAAAAATGGCAAATAAAATATTTTTTAGACTGTACAGAAGCTAAATTTGATTACGAAAATGTTAAAATAAAGTTTAATCATCTTTTTATTGATAATACATTCTAAGGCATATGAAGCAAAATTATGTTTTTAACTTTTTATTTCTTGTAACATGTAAAGAGCACTTAACAAACTATTATGAAAGATTATCATGGATACTAATTTAATTATTATCGCAGCGAGCACTGGTGGGGTAGCGTTGATTGTGATTATCAGCTTATTGCTGGTATTTAGTCGCCTCAAAGGTGCTAATGATACTAAAGAACAACTAAATGAGCTTAATCAACAGTTATTCACGCTCAACACTGATTTTACCAAACTCAGTGCCGATTATGAGCATGCCAAGCAAGAGCAGCAGCGCATTACGCTGCAATTGAATGAGGCATTGCAAACCAGCCGGGCATTGGAGGAGGGGAGTCGCAATATTCAGCACGATAATCTTCAGCTAAGCAATGATAAATCAAGACTGGAAGTTGAGAATGAACACCTAAAAACTGCCTATACCCAGTTAGAAAAAATGTTGGCTGAGCTCAAACTGCAAATGAATAGTGAATTTACCAATCTGAAAAATCTGGCGATTAACGAACTCAAAGAGCGTGCCGATAATTCCCTACGTGATATCAGTAAAGAAAATGTAGTTTTACCGTTACAGGAAAACTTGAAAGATTTACAGCAGAAAATCAATGAGCTGGCATTCCAAACCAAAGAGATTAACCGTAATTCTGAAGGTTTAAATCAGCAAGCACAAAATTTAGCTTTGGCTCTGACTAAAGATAGTAAGAAAAAAGGTGAGTTTGGTGAGATGATTTTGGCAAATATTCTCGAAAGTGTTGGGCTACAACAGCATATTAGCTATACCGAGCAGGCGCAAATTAGCTTAGATGATAAACGATTGATTCCAGATGTGATTATTAACTTACCACATAATAAGGCGGTAGTTGTTGATAGTAAAAATATTATGAAACGTTATTACGAAAGTATCGTGAACGATGAGGATAAAAGCAAAGCTATTTTTGATGCAATCAAACTGACGATTAAAAATCTAAGTAATAAAGATTATCTCAGTGCTGTTGAAGCTTCGATTGGTAAAGCGGTATTTGATTACGCGATTATGTTTATTCCTAATGAGGGATTATTTTCCTTAATTATCGAAGAAGACCAGCGTTTGAGCGGTACTTTATTGCGCGAAGCGTATCAACAAAAAGTATTTATTGCTGGACCTTCGACACTACTAGTTTTGTTGGGAATGATTGAGCGCTCATGGGATGTTTATCAGATTGAGGAACGAGCTGAAAATATCATCAGTTTATCGCGTGAACTTAGTGATAAGTTTAAAATTAGTTTGCAGCGGATTGCGGATTTGGGGCAATCAATTCGGAGTTGTGGAAATAAGTATGACGAAGTGGTTAAGTCGCTGGATAATGGTACTGCCGCAAGTGCATATAGTAAGCTCGAGAAATTAGCGCAGCTCTCAGGAGAGAAGGTTCAATTAGCCAAGCCTGTTGAAGTTGGTGAGGTAATACCCAGGCTACCCAGCTCTGCACGTGATGAAGAATGTAGTTCAGTCCGACGAGTTCATATCTAATACTGATGAATTAAGCGACTAGCTTTTGCTTTGTTGCATCTTTGTCTAATAGCTTATTTACTAGGTTAATTGGATAAGTATGTAATTTAAAATTAACCAAAAAATTTATATGCAATATTCAATTAAATTTATGATAAACTTTGTAAAAATCAATTAAAATAAGGATACATATGTTAACTCTGATGGGGACACTCAATAGTCCATATACTCGCAAAGTACGCTTAATGTTACTAGAGAATAATATCTTGCATAAGTTTGTTATTGACCTTCCACGAGACGTAGATAGCAAAATTGCTAAATTTAACCCACTAAAAAGAATTCCAGTACTAATTCTTGAAGATGGGACATGTATATTCGATTCGCCTGTAGTTACGGATTATATTGACAGTATCAGTGAGAGTGACTTAATTCCCAAAGACATTTTCAACCGTATGTTAGTGAAACGTTGGGAAGCTATTGCAGACGGTATTATGGATGCTGCTGTTCAAATTCGTATAGAGCGGGATCGCAAAATTGAGCAACAAGATCAATTGTTGATTGATAAATATAATGATGCAATTAGTTTGGCACTATCTTTTTTAGATCATGAGCTACATTCAAAGACATTTTGTCATGGAAGTAGCATAACTCTTGCTGACTTAGCACTGATTAGTGCGATAATCTATCTTGATCTTCGTCAGCCTGAACGTAATTGGCGCAAGCAGTATTCTCATCTTAAATCGTGGTATGATTATATTTATTCACGAGATAGTATACAAGACAGTTTAGCCTGTGTATGATAAAATTCTTGAATTGCACAATATGCTTAACAGTATTTGGGATACTGGCAGACTCTAATAAGAAAAGTCCTTGCGGACTTTTCTTTAGTTTCCGATAGCTAATCCTTCACGGCGTGGATCAGCTGCGCCACTCCATCCATCATTAGTACGAATTATATTAGTTTCGCCACTAACTAAATCAGTTCTAACTACCGATTCACCCAAGGCATTTAGTTTATCTAATTGTGCACTGAATATTGAATCACCATTTTCCAAAACTGGAGCGGCATTGGCTGCACAGAGATTAGGTGAAGATGATGCTTCAGCTGCCGATTTTTTGAAGTCTAAAATTTGAATCAGGTTTTTGGCAACATAACAAATAATTTGACTACCACCAGGGGAACCAGTCAATACTTGCAAATTATGATCTTTATCAAATACCATTGTTGGTGCAATTGACGAACGCGGTCGTTTACCAGCTTCAACGCGATTCGCAATTGGCTTACCAGATGCATTAGTAGGTGTTAACGAAAAATCAGTTAATTCATTATTTAAGAAGAATCCATTGGTAAAGAGATGACTACCAAATTGATGCTCAACGGTTACGGTCATCGTAACTGCATTGCCATCTTTATCCACGATGGACAATGAAGTTGTTCCATGAGGTTTTGGGCTGCTATCTGCAACATATTTAGGATCAGCACCATAAGGCTTGCCAGGCGCAACTGGCACACTTAATGCCATAGATTCATTCACTAGCTTTGCACGCTCATCTAAATATTGATTATTTAATAAACCCGCAATTGGTTGTTTAACAAAGTCAGGATCAGCAAGGTATTGATTACGATCGGCAAAAGCTATTTTGCTTGCTTCATAAAAATTATAAACCCAGTTTATATCCGTGAATGCACTTTCTCCAGTTTGAGTATAATTACGAGCATAAATTCCCAATAATTCTTGGACTGTAACGCCGCCACTTGATGATGGTGGCACCGAACAAATATCATATTGACCACGATACGTACTGCATACTGGCTCTTTAACCTGTACTTTATAAGCACTAAGATCTTTTGTGCTCATTAGCTTTTTATTTGCGCTTTTATTCACCGTTTCAATAATGTCATGAGCAATTTTGCCAGTATAAAATTCCTGCGGGTTTTTGGCAATTATATGTAATGTATCAGCATAAGCAATATTGGTAACTTTATCGCCAATTGGTTTTACATCACCTTGCGCATTAAAATAAACTTTGGCAATTTGTGGATTATCTTTTAAGATATCCTGATCACTTTGTAATAAGCCATATAGCCGAGGACTCATCGGGAAACCATTGCGGGCAAGAGCAATAGCGGGTGCGAGTAATTTACTCCATGCAAGTTTTCCATTTTGTTGGTGCATTTTATAAAATAAAGCAACTTCGCTAGGAACACCCACTGAGAGTGGGCTTAACATTGCCGATTCAAAGTTTAGAGGTTTAGATGTCTTTGGATCAATGAACCAATTTGGTGTAGCGCTTAGTGGGGCAACTTCACGCCCATCAAAAGCAAGTAGTTGTTTAGTTTTTGCATGATAACTAAGCGCGTAACCTCCGCCACCAATCCCTGAAGATTGTGGTTCGGTTAAACCTAAAACAAAGGCAGCAGCAATTGCGGCATCTGTTGCATTTCCACCTTCATTGAGTATTTGTTGCGCTGCTTTACTTGCCCAAGGATTATTGGTGACTATCATAGAATGTTTGCCAGTAACCAATGGTTTTTCAGTTTTAGCGGTTGCAACTTCTGGAGCTACAGGCTGAGAGGTGGCAGCATTGGCAAATAGCGGAATTATGCTAGTTAATAAAAGTAGTGCAATTTTATTCTGGTTCATAAGTCATCCTCTATATGGTTATAGTAATTCCTGAGTTTCTTTAGCGATCATTAGTTCTTCATTAGTTGGAATTAATAATGCTGTGACTTTAGAGTCATTGCGGCTAATGATTCTCTCTTGTCCGCGAACATCGTTTTTTTCTGAGTCAATACTGACTCCAAGAAATGAAACGCCGTCAATGATTTTAGCACGAGTTACTTTATCATTTTCACCTAATCCTGCAGTAAAAATAATTGCATCAACACCGTTCATTGCTGCCGCGTAAGCACCGATGTATTTTTTAACGTTATATGCGAAGACATCCAAAGCTAATTGAGCGCGTTGATTGCCTTGTTCTGCCGCAGATTCAATATCACGAAAATCACTGCTTACACCAGAAATCCCGAGGACACCAGATTTTTTGTTCATTAGGTTGTCAATTTCATCGACATTGAGTTTCATTTCATGCGCAAGAAAAGCAATTATACTTGGGTCAAGGTCACCACAGCGAGTGCCCATAGTTAAACCAGCCAGCGGCGTAAAACCCATGCTGGTATCAACACTTTGCCCATATTTAATAGCCGCAACTGAAGCACCATTACCAAGGTGACAACTGATTAATTTTAGTTGATTTAAGTCTTTGCCAAGTAATTTTGCAGCACGCCCAGCTACATATTTGTGTGAAGTACCATGAAAACCATAGCGACGAACTTTATGTTCCTGATATATTTCATAAGGCAATGAATACATAAATGCTTCAGCAGGCATCGTTTGGTGAAATGCGGTATCAAAGACTGCGACCATTGGTGTATTTGGCATTAATTCCTGACAGGCTTTAATTCCGGTGATATTAGCTGGATTATGTAACGGAGCTAGTTTTGCACATTCTTCCAAGGCTTCCATGACAGTTGCATTAATAATTACCGAAGCAGCATATTTTTCCCCGCCATGTACTACACGATGTCCAACGGCATTGACTTCTGCCATTGTGTTAATCACGCCCATTATCTCACAACATAGCACTTTGGTTACACAAGCTACTGCGCTTTTATGATCGGTAATTGGGGTGCCATTGGCAAGTTGTTTCTCTGCATCAATAATGAATTTTTGCTCACCTTTACGATGAGTTAAAACTGCACCTGACAGACCAATTCGTTCCACCAAACCACTGGATAAAACGCTCTCAGTCGTGGTTTCAATTAGTTGATATTTTAAAGATGAGCTGCCGCAGTTTAGAACAAGTATTTTCATGAGTATCCCTCTGTTATAAAATAAACCTAGGCGATTATTATAACGCAGTTCTTACCCTAGAAACTAAATTAACCTTATTTAATTTGCTGTTGTTGGTAGCAATCGCTGATTTGCTGGTGAAGATAGTTTGCCAGTAATTCGCGATCGGCAAAATCTGCCGCAGCAACAGGTGGTAAAACTGTAACATTAATAGTTAAGCTACGCAAGCGCAGAGTATTCATTACAGTTTTCATCCAACCAACTTTAGCAAACGAAACTTCACGGGCTAGACGATTATTCTCTTTACGGTAACTAAATACGACTGGGAAAATTTTACTATTTGCCATTCGTGCTGCTTCCAAAAGTGGTGCTTTAAATGGTAAAACTTCTTTACCTACGCTAGTTTTCCCCTCGGGAAAAAGCCCAATACTAGCGCCTTCGCGGAGCAACTGTGCAACGTGTTGATTAACATTAATAAGTTCTTTTTTATTTTTACGGTTGATGAAAATTGTGCCACCAGCCTGAATCACTCGATTTAGAATAGGCCACTGTAACATTTCTATTTTGCCAATAAATTGCACAAAACAAGTACGGTACATGACAACCGTATCCATCCAAGAAATATGATTGGAAACAACCATTGAGTTGCCTAGTTCATGGTTAGATAGTGGGTAACCATGAAAATAGAGTTTGGCACCAGTTGAAGCAATCAAGCAGCGAGTCCAAATCATGCGTACTTGCTGGCGAACAAAGGATTTTGAAAATGGATAAATAATTAATACGGCTAAAACCATAATTGCCATACTAGCTATAACAGCACTAAAACGCAACCAAGCTACGATACTACGGATCATTATAAACGACTTTCACAAGAAAAATAACATCTCTATTTTACATCGCGATAATTTATTGGATACTCTCAAGGATTATTTAGTTTTGGAGGTAGTTATTTTAGCTTAAACCTATAATAATTTCTAGCTAAATCATCTACTTTTAGAAATAATAAAGCAGGGTTATAATTTACTCTGCTTTATTAGACTTAAATTTAGTGTTTAAGCATATTGTGATGACTGCTTAATAATGAAGGTTGTGTAAATAATACACTAGCTGCTAATTCTCGCGTTAGGAACTCATGAAAATGCTTCATCCCTTCTTCCGTTGGTAGTTGATAAGGTCCGAAGTCTTCTTTACCTTGACGGTAAAGGGCTTTGCGCCCTTCATGCATGCGGTAACAAATTTCATCATCTTCTTTTGCTGTCTCAAAGTAAACTTGTTGTTGAATTGCTACATACTCCTCATCAAAACCTAGAATTTCGTCAGGATAATAAAACTCAGTGATAACTCGGCATTTTTCAGGTGCTACTGGTTCAACTACTGAAATAACAATACATTTGGGATAACATTCAATCATGATATTGGGGTAGTATGCCATCCATATTGCGCCAAACTCTGGGATATCTCCATTATGAGCTTCCAGAACTTTTTTGCTCCAATCACTATATAGCTTGCTTCCTCCTTGAGTAAGTTGATTTTTAGTCGGAACAATTTGAAAATGATGCCAATTACCAAAATTCCAGCTTAGATTTGCACAATCAACAAAATTACCTAAACCAGGATGATATGGATCGACATGGTAGTCTTCGGCATAAACTTCCATAAAGGTTTTCCAGTTGAAATTATAATCAGTTATCACAGTGTTACTATACTGATAATTTTCAAAATTGATATATTTACCAAATTTGCCTAGATTTGCCAAGTCTTGTTGGATATCACGATTATTTTTAAATAATAGTCCATTCCAGTTAATCAACGGTGCAACAGTAAGGTTTTTGCATCGCGGTAATTCTGGAAAAAGCGGTGCTCCAATTAGTGTTCCCTGTACATTGTACGTCCATCGATGCAGGTCACAGACTATATGTTGGCTATTGCCATGACCTTTCATCATAATTGCTTGACGATGGCGACAAATATTATCAATTAGCAAATGCTCATTTCCATTGTTATAAACTAATTTACTATGGTCTAGCCATTCAATTGAGCGATAATCATACTGATTAACTGCCATGAGCTGATGAGCTACATATTGCGGAGCTTGAGAAAACAGTTTCGCTTGTTCAATATCAAAGTATTGTTGTTCAAAATAACTGGCTAAAGAAGGTGTGTTCATAAATTTCCTTTCTAATCCAAATTAAACCGTAGTTCAATTTAATTTAACACCAGAAGATAACCATGAAACCGGAAATAAATTTCCTGATAAGGAGAGTATTTTACCCTATTTAGCCAATTCTGGGCAAGGCTGGCTCAAGGGATAAAATGCGTTTAGACTGTTTACTTAGACATAAAAAGAGGTAGCTATGAAATTAGCTACCTCTTTTTGAAGCTGATTAGATTAGATTCGTGAACTATTTTTTACAATATTTGCAATATGATCAATTTCAGATTGCAAAGCACTGAAATTGGCGAGCTTCCATTCCCAATTAGGCGATCCAACAGTGCCTGGCGTATTTAATCTTGAGCTATCATCTAGACCAATGATATCCTGAGCAGGGAAGATAACGTATTCTGCCTGATAATTCAATATGTAGGCAAGAATTGCGGATTTAATATTTTCATCACTTGCATGGAAATATTCGCGAAGAGCATGTCGTTGCTCATGGCTTAGACTATTGTACCAGCCCATTAGGGTGCTATTGTCATGTGTTCCAGTATAAACGATGGTATTGACAGTTTTTTCAAGAGCTGAATTATCTAAATGCGGTTCAAAAATAAACTGGAATATTTTCATTCCTTTAAGATTATAGTGATCCCGTAAGTCTAAAACCTCCTTACGTAAATCACCTAAATCTTCGGCAACGATTTTAATCTCGGGTAATTCACGATAAATAGTGTCAAAAAGGGCATAGCCCGGAGCTTCAACCCATTCACCTTCAACTGCGGTTGGACAACTAGCAGGAATTTTCCAATAAGTATCAAATGCTCTGAAGTGATCAATCCGAATAATATCAAAAGCAGTAGCATTACCTCGCAAGCGCTCAATCCAAAATTTAAACCCGTTTGCTTCTAGTGCCTCCCAATTATAGAGTGGATTTCCCCAACGTTGTCCAGTAGCCGAGAAGTAATCTGGTGGTACACCTGCAATGAAAGTAGGTTGTTGATTCTCATCAAGTAAAAATATATCTTGGTTTTCCCAGACATCAAGAGAATCCATGCCAATATAGATTGGAATATCACCCATAACCTGAATACCAAGATTATTGGCGTATTGTTTCAGTGCAAACCATTGGCGATAAAAAATGAATTGTAAAAACATTTCATAATCAATTTGCTCTTGAAACGGTGTCAAATCTAACGTATTATCTTTAATCCAGTTTTTATGTGCAGTAGGCCAATCTGTCCAAATTTTTAAATCATTAGCTTTTTTGAGCGTCAAAAATACAGCATAGTTTTTCAACCATGAAGTAATTGTGCTAAATTGCACGTACTCAGCACGTAGCTTGTTACTTGCTTTAAAGTTGGCAAAAGCCTTACGCAACATTGGTTCTTTATGTCTACGTACTGCTTGATACTCAATTATAGTTGGCTTATCTGAGTTAAATTTAATGAGATCTGCAGGTGTAAGCAATTCGTCTGTCACCAAGCGATCAACACTTATGTATAGCTCATCACCCGCAAATGATGAATAAGCCTGATAAGGTGAATTGCCATAGCCAAGTGGATTAAGTGGCAAGACTTGCCAAATCTTAAGCTGCATTTGATGAATAATATCAACAAATTTATAAGCTTCTGTCCCAAAGTCACCAATTCCATAGTTAGATGGAAATGATGCTACTGGCATTAGTATCCCTGCTGATCTCATATTAATCCCTCTTAAATTTAGTTTAAATCAATTTTCCAAATATCCTGATTATAATCACGAATCGTGCGATCAGAACTAAAATAACCTGCTTTAGCAATATTAACTAAGCTCATTCTGTTCCATTCTTCGCGATTTTCATAATCAGATAACATTTGATCTTTAGTTTTAATGTAATCGACAAAATCAATTAATGTCATGTACCAATCTTTAGTAATTAGCTCATGATGCAATTGATCTAAACGTTCTTTGGTTCCAATAGCCAACATTCCGGGTGAATTAATAAAATCTACTGCACGTTTAATTAGTGGATCGTAGAAATAATAATCCCATGAATGATAACCATTGGTACGATATAATTCAATAATTGTATTGCTATCTTTACCAAAAGAGTAGATATTATCTGGACCAACTAATTCAGCAATTTCAACATTCGCTCCATCCATTGTTCCAACTGTAACTGCTCCATTGAGCATAAATTTCATATTTCCAGTACCGCTGGCTTCTTTTGATGCCAATGAAATTTGCTCCGAAATATCTGCTGCTGGAATCAGCTTTTCGGCAACAGTTACGTTGTAGTTTTCCACGAAGACTACTTGCAGATGTGGGCTAACTTCTGGGTCATTGTTTATTAGTTGTTGCAAACATAAAATCAAATGAATTACATGCTTAGCAATAGTATATGCAGGGGCAGCTTTACCACCAAAAATAACAGTCAATGGGCGACTCGGTAGTTTTCCTTCTTTGATTTCCAAATATTTATGAATAACATATAATGCATTCATTTGCTGGCGTTTGTATTCATGAATCCGTTTAACCTGTACATCAAAAATAGACTGGGGGTTAAGCTCTATACCCGCTGTGGTCTTAATATAATCAGCAAATTGTTGTTTCTTCGTTTGCTTAATAACGCCTATTTGAGCCAGTACATTATTATCATCTTTATAGTTCATCAATTTATCTAATTCGAGTGAGTTAAATTTAAAGTCATTGCCAATGGTTTTAGCCAGAAAATCAGTTAGTTCGGTATTGGATTGCATTATCCAACGTCTGAAAGTGATTCCATTGGTTTTATTGTTAAATTTATTCGGGTAAATATCATTAAATTGCTTTAACTCGCTATGCTTTAAAATTTCGGTGTGCAAAGCAGCAACGCCATTTACACTAAAGCCATAATGGATGTCAATTCTTGCCATATGTACACGTCCATCATGATCAATAATATCAAGTGACGGATCGCTGTATTGAGCTTTAACTGCGGCATCAAGATATTTAATGATATTAATAATTGCGGGTGGTACAACTTTTTCTAAATAAGACAGTGGCCATTTTTCCAATGCTTCAGCCAAGATAGTATGATTGGTGTAAGCAATACTACGCTTAATAATTGCGGTAGCCTGTTCCAGTGATAGACCTTTAAGTAGCAATTGGCGAATTAATTCAGGAATTACTAAGGTAGGGTGAGTATCATTAATTTGAATAACTACGTGTTTATCTAATTCTGCGTAATCATATCCTTTGGCATCCATTTCAGTAAAAATAAGGTTAACCGCATTGCTTACCATAAAGTATTGTTGAAAAATACGCAATAAATGACCAGCCTGATCACTGTCATCAGGGTATAAAAATAAAGTTAAGTTTTTCGTTATATCATTTTTATCAAAAGCAATTCCATCATGGACAATTGAAGTATCAATACCTTCAATATCAAACAAACTTAACTTGTTAACAGAACCACGATAACCAACGACATCAAACTCATAAAGACAAGATTTAACTGTGAAATTGGTAAATTGAATATCATAGCTAACGTCTGTCTTGTTTAACCAGCCAGCATCTTCAATCCATGGGTTTGGTTGTTCACTTTGCAAATTATTGCTAAATTTTTGCTTAAATAAGCCATAATGGTAATTAAGTCCAATTCCACGACCTGGAATTCCTAGGGTCGCAATCGAGTCAAGAAAACATGCAGCCAAGCGCCCAAGACCGCCATTACCCAATGATGGTTCTGGTTCAATTTCTTCAATTATACTTAAATGTTTGCCGTGTTCTTTAAGTAAATTATTGACATTATGGTATAGACCAAGATTAATCAGATTGTTAGAAAGCATTTTGCCAATTAAAAACTCACTAGAAATATAGTAAATTTTGCGTGAACCATCTAATTGTGGGCGAGTTGGAATTTGTTGTTTTACGTATTCAAGAAGGGCATAGTATAAATCGCGATCTGATGCGTCGCTTAGGGGGCAGTTTAATTTTTTTTCTAGAGCTTGTTGAATTATTTCTTTTTCCATATACTGATTTCCAAATAAAAATTCTTATCATTAGTTTTTGATATTGGGTTGAGCCAATAATTTTAACACTGATACCAATAGTTGCCAGCGCTTATTTGACAGATGGCTACAAAATATTTGTAGCCATCTGTCACAGAAGATATACTTACTTAAGTAAGTATATTTAATTACTTAACAAAGCGCACGCTAAAACCAGCAAGTAACATAGAAACACCAGCCACTCCAAGCATAACAATCGCTTGTCCACCAACTAACGATAAAATAACGCCACCTAAGATACCAGCGGCTATTTGTGGAATAGTAATTGTGGCATTGAATATTCCCATATAAACCCCCATTTTATCTGCTGGCAAGACTGCTGATAAAATCGCGTAAGGCATTGCTAAGATTGCCGCCCAAGCAATTCCGATGCCGAGCATTGAAATCAGAAGTAAGTATTTGTCATGTATGAACACCATTGACAATAGTCCTATGCCACCAAGCATTAACGACCACATATAGACTGATTTACGGCCAAACTTATTCGCTAATTTTGTCATAAACATAGCATAGATTGCGGCAAATAAACTATAAGCGGCAAAAATAACACCGACCCAGTTACCTGCTTCATTGAATGCCGCAGAGGTTGAGTCTGTCGCTGCAGTATGCCAAACATTTCCCGCAATACCAGATGTAGTATAAACCCACATCATGAAGAGTGCAAACCATGAAAAAAACTGAACTATTCCTAATTTGATCATTGTCGGAGGCGTTTCTTTTAGCAATTGCATAAATGAAGTTTTAATTTTTGGCTTATCACTATCAAGATCGTGATACTGCGCATACTCTTCTGGAGGATATTCTTTAGTGGTAAATGCAGTCCATAAAACAGATAATAACAAGCAGCCTCCACCAAAATAAAACGACCAAATAACCGTAGGCGCTACTTTTTGACCTGCTTCAGGCACATTTGCTACGCCCGCCCAATTTAGGACAAAAGGCAACAAAGAGCCAATTACAGCGCCGACATTAATCAAAAAACTTTGGATTGAATAACCTAGATTACGTTGCTCTTCCGATACCATATCGCCAACTAATGCTCTAAATGGTTGCATGGTGATATTAAAAGCAGTGTCCATAAATAAAAGCATAAATGCGCCAAAAAATACTGGGTAAATAATGGCTGCAAAATGCTCAGAATTGGGCATAAAAAACATTGCTAGTGCAGAAATAATTGCACCCAACAAGATGAATGGAATCCTACGTCCCATTCTTGTCCAGAGCTTATCGCTAGATAGACCAACGATAGGCTGAACGATCAAGCCAGCAAACGGAGCAGCCAGCCAAAAATAGCTTAAATGTTCAACATTTGCTCCAAGCGCAGATAAAATACGACTAGTATTACCACCTTGGAGTGAATATCCAATTTGGACACCTAAAAACCCAAAACTTATGTTAAATACCTGCCAGAAACTAAGCTTGGGCATTTTGAGTTTCATTATTACCGCCTCTTTTAATGTGGGCTATTTTGTAATAGCACTGTTAAATTTGTGGTTGTATTTTAACATAATCTGAATCTGTTAACTTTATGCTTATACTACAAATTTATGCTGCGGTGCATGATTTTAGAGATAGACAACTGTAAGTTGCAGCATCAAAAATAGTTTATGTTATAATCAAGTTTGTGTGATGTAATAATGTGTCATCATGATAAAAAAGGATTTATTTGTGAAAGTATTAAAATTTATTTTTCTGTTTTTTGCTAGTTGTTTTGTGCTACAAGGGTGCGGAACATTTAATACAGATGATCAAGAATTAGACAGCCCAACAGTAGGCACAGCGCAAACTGGTGATCCAGCAGCATTTGAACACCGTAACTAGAAAGTCTATTCAAGCGTTATTAATGTTTGTAAATGAGCTTAATTTCGTAAAGTGCTTTCAGTCAATAATGAGTGATATGAGCTTGCCATGCATCATCCATTAAGTTTCCAATTAATGTTTTTGGGAATATTTGCGGTTGCCAATAATTTTAAATCCTTGGGAAAATTTTTGCAAATTTCGCAGGGTTTGTCTGATGTTGAGCAAATTCAGCTAAGCATTAATGCAACTTTGGCATCTTTAGTAGTAATGCTCGCAGCCTTATTTATTGGTGAGTCTTTGCTAAATTTTTTCGGCATTTCTTTAGATGCATTTCGTGTGGCAGGAGGTGTGATCTTAGCAATGCTTGGAATTGATATGATTCATGCGCGTAAGGCAATTGAAGAAGATGAGAGTTATAGTGTATCGCACACTTATTCCAAGGTTATACCCTCTGTAATTATTCCGATTGCGATTCCATTGACTACTGGGGCAGGAACTTTTTCAACGATAACAATTTTTGCGGATCAGGTAAGTGGTAATAATTTTTTATATTATCAGTTATTAGCAGCAATTTTATTGCAAGCATTGCTGATTTTTGTTGTATTTCGTTATTCAAGCAAGCTCTTACACGTTATGGGGAAAACAGGAATTAGTATTCTGACTCGAGTGGTTGGACTCTTCACATTGGCGCTTGGTATTCAGTTTATGACTATAGGTTTAAAGGTACTTTTTCCTGGCTTGGCGCTTCAATAAGATTATTGTGCGAGCAATATTTTGCATGGTGATCTTGATGTTTTCCGCGGCAGCAGAAAACGCTTCTTCTTTACTGGCAAAACCATTGCTGATTGAAAAAATTGCACTGACGCCTTTATGATATAGTTCTTGCAGATTACCGCCCATCTTTCCGCAAATAATAATGAGCGGCTTATTATGTTTTTTGCAGAGTTGTGCAATACCGCTAATTGTTTTTCCGTAAGCAGTTTGTTTGTCAATTGCACCTTCACCACTAAATACCAAATCGCTAGCTATAATTTTTTCTTCAAGCTGACAGAGCTTAGCCACGATTTCAATTCCAGATTGAATTTTACCGTTTATCAATAATAAGCCAGCACTTAAACCACCAGCTGCACCGCTGCCTGCGATGTTTGATATGCTAATTCCACAATCTTCAAGGACTACTTGTGTGTAATTACGTAATGCTGATTCTAGCTGTACTATCATCTCGCAAGTAGCCCCTTTTTGTGCCGCAAAGATATAACTAGCACCATTATTGCCAATTAAAGGATTATTTACATCACAAGCAATAATTATTTCTGTATTGACTAAACGTTGATCTAATGATGTTAAATCAATATGTTGTAAATTATTAAGATTAACTCCACCTGGTTTTATCTCGTTTCCATGGTGATCAGTTAATCTAGCGCCTAATGCTTGTAACATACCAGCACCGCCATCATTAGTCGCACTGCCACCAAGACCGATAATTATTTTAGTGACTTTATGCTCTAGCGCACTTTTGATTAATTCACCAACGCCATAAGTAGTGGTAAGTAAAGGATTACGCTCTTCCGTCTGAAGTAATTCTAATCCACTGGCTTGAGCCATTTCAATGACAGCCGTAGCTCCGTTGTCGATAATCGCGTAGCTGGCAATTGCCTTATTACCGATAGGATTACTTACTTCAAGGCTAAGCAACTTTCCATCTGTGGAAGCTAAAATAGTTTTGACAAAGCCTTCGCCACCGTCCGCAAGAGGTAGTTTGTTAATTTGCGCATTTGGAAGAATGTGCAACAATCCATCAGCCATATTGTCGCACACCTCACTAGCACTCATGCAGTCCTTAAATGAATCAGGGCAAAGAAGGATTTTCATCTGAAGTAGTTTCTCTTAGTCGTCATTTCGAGTATAATAGCCTTGAGTTTAAAAAATTATTTTTGTTTTACCCATAAACTCTTTGGTAACATACAATGAATTTCATAGTCGCTGCCTTGGTAGTGTGGTGCTATTCTGCAATCCATAGTGAGGCTAAGCAAAGAGTAAACATCAATTTGTTGCATATCCTTGAGTTTTGATATTTTGGTAATCATTTCCCACGTTGCATCCTTAATCGCTTGTATGGCTTGTGGATTTTTAGCATAAGTCACATATTCTTTGTCATTGTCTTTTATTGGTAGTGGTGCTGGTTTTGCTGCATTTGGGTCTTTAGGAATCAGACAATATGCGCCGTTTACTTCATCTACAACCTCAGCAACAGGGCAGTTCCAGTTGCGATACATCAATTTTTGTGCTTGATCATAGCTTACTTTACGATTCTGCATGATGAAATTAGTAGTTTGTGACTCAAGAATTGTAATTGCTTTATTAAAGTCTTGATCATAGCCAACAGTTACCCAGTCAGTAGAGGTTTCGGCTAATGGCCATTCTAAATTTTTGTTCTTAATCACATCAATAGTGACATTTAATTCAGAGAATGCAGTTTCAATTGCCGTTAAATTAACTTCGCCATTACCTTGTCCTGCATGAGAATCTCCAGTTCCCAATAGTGCACCAGAAACAAAAACTGGTAGGTATAAATTAGTTCCTTGGGTAATTGGCGGTAGATCCATATTGCCACCAAATTTTCCAGGAGGTACGGTATCAAATTGACCAGACTCAGCACGTGCTACACCAATCGTTCCAGGGAATGGGTGAAGCGGAACAATGATACCGGGAGCAAACTGCATTTGCATTTTGTCAGTATCTAAATAGAAATATCTGATTTGTCCATCCGGGAATTTTTCAGGAAGAAGACCTTTGCCGGGTAAGCTATTGTTTGATGCATATGGGCGTGGCATGATTTTGTTAAAGTGAATGCGAATTACGTCGCCTGGTTCTGCACCTTCAACATATATCGGTCCAGTTATGGTATGTGGACCGCGTCCTGGAACTGCATTGTTCATTTTGGCAACTTGATTGATACTAACACCTGGAACAACTTGATTATCTGAAGCAGCATCGGTTTCAATTACAACACTATCACCAGACTTAATTCTTAGAACAGGAGGTTGATCTTTGTCGAAAATTCCCCATTGCGTAGTTGCTGGCGTAGCAGGTAAAAGATAGGTTGTAGATTGATGCTTTTCTGCCACTTTTTGGGCAATCATTAGGTTTTGGTTGAGTCGACCAGGTAAAAATGACAAACAATTTTCACTTTCTGTTGCATAGCAAAACTGAGTAGCAGCTAAGCTATAGCAGCCAAAACCTAACAAAAGGCTTAGTTTTGATTTCATAATAGCATCCTCTTTCTATTTTTTACGTTGGTAGATAAAATTTTATTGAGTAGTTTAGCATTAAGTATAAAGCTATGGGCAAAATATTTATGTTCAAGCGTGATAAAATAATGCTCAATATAACTACACTCTTCGTCTTTGATTCTTGGACTTTGTCGGATTTCAAAAAAGACTCCTTATGTAGCTCTGTCTACACTGCGTCGTCTTTTTTATCAATCCTTCGCGCCCAAGAGCCAAATACTTCGAGTATATATGGGGAAATAAAAATGGAATTAATAGATTTACGTAGTGATACGGTAACTAAACCCAGCGCAAAAATGCTTAATGCAATGATGAATGCATCGGTTGGTGATGATGTTTTTGGCGAAGATCCGACGGTTAATTTGCTTGAAAAGCGGATTGCTGAGTTAAGCGGAATGGCAGCAGCTGTTTTTGCACCCACTGGAACTCAGACTAATTTGCTCGGACTTTTAGCTCATTGCGGTCGTGGTGATGAATATATTGTTGGGCAATCTGCACATACTTATATGTGGGAGGGCGGTGGTGCCGCAGTATTGGGGAGTATTCAGCCACAGCCTCTTGATTTTAACCCTGATGGTACGCTGGATTTAGAAAAAGTGTATCTTGCAATCAAACCGGATGATGCTCATCATGCGCGAACTAAGCTACTGTGTTTGGAAAATACCACTGGTGGCAAAGTGTTACCTTTGGATTATTTGCAGCAGATTCCACAGTTTTGCCGTGACAATAAATTAGCTAGTCATTTGGATGGTGCTCGGGTGTTTAATGCTGCAGTTAAGCTTGGTGTTGATTTGCGGTCAATCACTAAAAATTTTGATTCGGTATCAATTTGCCTGTCCAAAGGTCTTGGTACGCCAATGGGATCAGTACTGTGTGGGTCTGCCGAATTAATCAAAGAAGCACGTAAATGGCGTAAAATGCTCGGTGGCGGTATGCGTCAGGCTGGAATTATGGCAGCAGCCGGAATATATGCATTAGAGCATAATATTGAACGATTGGCAGAAGATCATAGTAATGCAGAACTATTGGCACATGAGTTAGCGCAAATAGATGAGATTGAAGTAATTGCGGTTAATACCAATATTGTATTTATTAAAGCTGCTGTGCGCTATCCAGAACTTCGCGCCTCATTATTCGAGCAAGGTATTGTTTTGCCTAAAGCAGCGAATAAAGCGGGCTTACTCCGTCTGGCAACTCATTTAGATGTTAGTAATTCTGATATAACAAAAGTTGTTACAGCAATTAAGCATTTTTACCGTGGATAGTTAGAATGAATGAGCCTCAATTTAATGATCAAGATGAGCAACTTTATGAGGCTCCGGAACCCCTATTAGCTAAAATATTTCGAATTAGTGTAGAATTGCTTATTCTGGTTATTTTAGCTTGGGGTTGCTACTTTGTAATTAAAGTTGGCTACAACTATTATTTACATGGTACATTTTTTTCTTCAACAAACCAGAATGTTGTGACTAAGGTACAAACAGTTCAAAATTCTAAGCTTGTGGTAAAAGGTGTTGCAAGTCAAGTTCAAGCTACTCAAGCTTCCAATAAATTATTGGCTAGTCAAGTGGTTACGCAGAGCAAAGCCAAAACTAAATTAAGAGCGGTCAAAAATGATGATGTTATTATCGTTGATAATACGCCATCAGAAACGATGCTTAAAAACCAGATACTATCTACGCATGAAAGTAATTTAGCCTTAAATTTGTCACAATTAGCCAGTAAGCTAGATTTGTATGCTAAATTAAACAATAAACAGATAAATAATTTTAATGTTAGCCTAGCAAAATTTCAAGAAAAATTTAATCATCAGGTAGTGTTATCTGTTAAAGCTAAAAATGCGAAATTAATATTAAATAAATATGAAGTAATAAATAGTAAATCAGCTGGTTATCAGTGGTATATTTATCCGTTGCAGGATGTGAAAAATATATTTGTTATATTAGGTTATCGTACCAATATGCATCAGATTGCAAGTATTAAATTAGTGTTTGATCAAGCAGCTCCTCTACCTGCCCCAGCGCTTAGTGCTAAAATGGAATTATTTCAAGAACTAAGCTTTATTACCGCACGAAGTTCACAACGAGCAGCATCTGCCGAACTTTACCGACATAAGATTGGGGATTTATTTAACGGCTTAAATTCAAAGGCTCCAACTGTTATTCCGTTGGGACATTACCGCGCGAGCTTACAACAATGGAAGTCCGAGCAAGTTTTGGTTTTTAGTATTGATCCTTAAATATTTCTTTTACATTAGATCAATTATGGCATTTGCCGCCATCAAGGTTGGTGAAATTACATCAGTCGCACCGTTTTGCTTGGCAACGGCAAAATTTTCTTCATAAAGCACGCGAACTACTATTTTAAAGTCCGCGTGAAATTGTTTTTTTAGCCGATCGGCATTAACTGCCGCTAAAATATTTTCACTATCTAAATCTGATGAAGCGATTACCATTTTACAATATTCAATATTGGCTTTAATCAAACTCTCAAGTCGATTCGGTACGCTGACATATAAAAAATTTCCTTCTTTATCGCTATTTAGTTCATGATGTTGGGTATTATCCAATAAGATGAATGGTGTTTGGTTTTGGATGAATTTATTGATTAGTAACTCGGTAATTACGCTATAACCACAAAGAATTATATGATTTTTCATTTTGATTTTTCCACCTTGAATTTTATAAATAATTTTTTGAACTCGGTTAACTACTTGATAAATAATAAAAGAACCAAACATTGCAAAGCTACTTAAGCCAAAAGCTATCATGCTAACCACGAAATCTTTACTACCGTCTGTAATCGGGCTAATGTTATTATCACCGACAGTAGCGTAAGTTACAACCGTATAATAAAAAGCATCATGGAGCGAGTTTATTCCTCTAAATTGATGACGAAGTAGATAACAGCCAAGCGTTCCATAAGCGATTACCCATAAAAAAGCAGAGATAAAGATCAATTGTGACAAATTTATTTTGTCGAGTAGCCATGCAATAAGGCTCTTTTTATGCCGCATTTATCGCGTTCTTCTTGAAATAATGATGAGTAAAGATAAATATCATGACGATTGTAACCTAAATTGGTAATGTAATGTTTTATAGTAACTACTTACTTATTAACTATACTCTAAGTATATTAATAGCCGAGCGTAAATATAGCATACTTACACTGGCTCTGCCAATGTTGCATCGTATCTAAAAACCTAGACACCTTTGTTTAAGATATTGCTACCGTTAGCCTAGCCAATTTCCCATGTGGTTTTAACCTGATGTGATGATTAGCTATACTTGACTTAGTAACTGATGTTACGCACTAACCGTGCATGATTGTGTAAAATCTGACCTCAGAATAAC